>JAIPFV010000056.1 GCA_021736475.1 Spirochaetia bacterium
AACTTAATCGATACAGAAAAAGCAATCAAAGTAGTTAAAGATACCTTTCAATACAAACTGGCAACACACCTAAACCTACAGCGTGTGAGTGCTCCCCGCTTTATTGAAGTTGGAAACGGTCTGCAGGATGACCTTGCAGGCACTCAGGTACCAGTCGGATTCCATGTAAAACACCGCCCGAACCGGCTTGAAATTGTTCACTCCCTGGCAAAATGGAAGCGTATGGCTTTAAAACGTTACAATTTCAGCCCCGATACCGGACTCTACACGGATATGGATGCAATTCGCAAGGATGAAGACGTAAGTGAAATTCACAGTGTGTACGTTGACCAGTGGGACTGGGAAAAAACCATCACCCCCGACCATCGAACTCTTGAGTACCTTAAGTTCACGGTACGGGAAATTTACCGTGCATTAGTTGAAACCGAAGAACTGATAAGCAAAGAGTTTCCCGTGCTCCAACCCAGGCTTCCAAAAGAAATCAGCTTCGTCCATACCCAGGAGCTTGAAGACCGCTGGCCAAACCTCACCCCCAAAGAGCGGGAACACAAAGCGGCCCAGGAATACGGGGCTTACTTTCTGATTGGCATAGGTGGAGAACTTCGTTCCGGCGACCGCCACGATGCACGGGCAGCGGACTACGACGACTGGATAACCATAAACGAAGAGGGAACCATGGGATTGAACGGTGACATAATCGTACTGGACCCTACCCGCGGGAAAGCCCTCGAGCTCTCATCCATGGGAGTTCGTGTATCACCTGAATCTCTGCAGGCTCAACTTAAAGAGATGGGTATGGAGGAACGGGCGGAGTTAGAATTTCAGTCCGGTGTAATCGATGGCACCCTTCCCCTCTCAATCGGCGGGGGAATTGGTCAGTCCCGCCTCTGTATGCTGCTCCTGCAGAAATCGCATATAGGCGAGGTTCAGGTAAGTGTGTGGCCAGATGAAATGATTGAAGAATACCGTAAGGCGGGAGTAGAGTTCTTATAGAGAACTTTCATGTATCGGGACTTTGGCTTGACGGCTGAAGTCCCGTTTTTATTTCCTGTTTAAACTCTTCAAACAGCGGCTCGGCCTGCTGCTTTACCTTTGCTTGGAACCGATCGTAGGCCTTTACAAACGTACGCCCTTGTGGGGTAAGCGTAGCCCCTTCGCGACTATCACCACCTTTTTTCCGATCCACAACCTTAAAGTTCATGTGCTTTTCAAGTTCCGTAAGCATCCGATGGGCCTTTACATAAGAGAGGTTCATATGAGCGGCAGCCTTACGGATAGAACCAAAAGAATCGATGTACTGCAATAACCACAGCACACCGATTCCCATAAATGAATCCCCGCCGGACTCCGCCAGATAAAGCTTTGTCTTAAGAACAAAGTCGAGTCTCAATTGCTCCTCCGGGATATCCAACCTATTCTCCTATCGAACCCTTATCGAGCTAAAGCAGCTCTCTGGCGGCCTTCTCGATGCTGGTATAAAGCTCTTCGACATTCTCAATATCAACACTTGAATAAGCAACCCGCAGATACGTGGTACCGATTGCGATAGTTCCGATACCGTATGCATCAAGCAAGTGAACCCTTAGTTTCTCTGCATCGCCCTGGTAGGTGAAGGTCATAAAATAACCGGAATTGAAAGGCAGGGGCGTTAGGGGACTGTCGCTGCCTTGGCTTCCGAGCACCTCACGTACCTTATGGTAGCGCGCCTCTAGAAGTTGGAAGGCATCCTCTTTCTCCTTGATATGCGAGGGGCTTTGTAAGCCCTTGAGCATGAGGCTCTGGGCAATACGGCTGGCATTCGAGATTGATGCTCGAATTGCACCCATCGTCTTCTTCTGTAGTGCCGTATACTGTTCGCTATTCAAGCCTTTGCCGGCGTAGGTGATAAAGCCGAGGCGGAACCCCCAGGCAAGCTCCTCTTTTGTAGCACCGTCAAATTTGACAGCTAATAGGTTCTCGTGCAAATCCGCTATCAGGCCAAAGAGCGATTCCTTCAATGTGTCTTCCTCATAAAAGAGGCCGAAATAGGCATCGTCGATATAGCAGAGCACATCATTGCCCTCATCAGCCAACTTGTGCAACAGATCCACAATTTTCTGGGCTTCAGCAATTGATGGTGAATAGCCGGTAGGATTATTGGGAAAGTTCAGCACCAGCGAGATTTTCTTGCCGCAGCTGCGCAGCGACTGTTCAAGAGCCTCAAGGTTGATGGTTCCGCTCGCATTAAAAAATGGGAAAGTCACAATCTCAGCCTGATTACGTCCCTCAAATATTAGCCGATAATTCCCCCAAAACATATCCGGAACTACGATTTTTTCTCCGGCATTCACAAACAGATCAGCAACAACCATGATTCCGTGGGTTAAACCTGAGGTTACCAGGGGTTCGGAAGTTAATTTTCCCCGCAGAGAAGGATTCTTCTGTTCCATCTCCGCCTTCCAATCCGACCGTAATTCCGGCACCCCCGGGGTCGGGGCATAAGGATAGATCTCACCTTCAGAAAGACCGGTAATCAATTTTTGAATACTCGGTAAGAACATTGGTATATTCTGTTTGGTTGCCATACCAACGGTTGCATTAAAACGGGTAGCCTTCTTCTTTGCCTCTCCGGACTGTGAAATAATACCCTTTGGAAAATAAAAACGGGTTCCAAAGTCCGACAATAGGCGTGCAGCGGCTGTACCACCTAATGTTTCATTTAGTTCAAGCGCAATTTTGTTCATAATAATTACCTCTTTTCGCAGTTAACATATGCTGTATCGATAAATTTCGCATTTATTGTACCACAGATATTTGGCTTTTTAAACATAAAAAGGCCACCTTTCCAATAAAAAGAAAGGCAGCCGATACTCCGTCGGTAAAAGCATACTATTTTACAATGTGTGTTCCGGTTTTCCCTTCCAGGGCATCCAGAGCCTTATCCAGGGATGTAATTATCGCCTCTTTTCCACTCCATTTTGCAAAACGTATAGCAGCCTGTACCTTAGGCCCCATCGAGCCGGCTAAAAAATGTCCATCATTGAGATATCCTTCCGCCTCTGCAACACTAATAGAGTCCAGTCCCTTCTGGTCCGGTTTGTTATAGTTAATATAGACCTTCTCCACATCGGTGAGGATCATGAGCTTGTCGGCATTTATATCCTGAGCCAATTTAAATCCGGCTCGGTCCTTATCTATCACAGCATCAACACCGGAAAAACTTCCATCGGCTTCGCGCTTTACTGGAATACCTCCACCCCCGGAGGCAATTACTATTCCACCAGCCTCTACCAGCTGCTTTATCGATTCACGTTCAACGATAGAGATAGGCTCTGGGGACGGCACCACCCGTCTCCAGCTATTGGTCACTCCTGGTTTTACTTCACGTACAATATAGCCTTTTTCCCTTTGCAATTCCTGAGCTTTTTCCGGAGTATAAAAGGGTCCTACCGGCTTAGACGGATCCTTGAAATCAGGATCGTCCTCACTTACCTCAACCTGAGTTATAACGGAACATACGGGACGCTGAATGTCTGCCTCGAGCAAACGAAAGCTCATTCGATTCTGCATCATCCAGCCAATCTGCCCCTGGGTCATTGCACCACAGACAGCTAAAGTCTGTGCAGGAACATGGTCTCGCGATTCTTCCTGCTGAATTAACAGTGCCCCCGCTTGAGGACCATTGCCATGGGTCACTACCGGGCGATAACCGGCTTTTATGATAAGTGCCATCTCGCGGGCCGTCTTATCTACGTTCAAAATTTGCTCTTCCGTGGTTCCCTCTTCGTGGGCCTGTTTAATAGCATTTCCACCGAGTGCAATTACAACTAGTTCTCCAGCCATATATGTGCTCCTTTATTCATTTAGTATGTAAGTGAATAAAATCTACACTGATTAGGCAGTTTGTTCAAGAGCGCAACAAAATGCAACAACGAATTTATGATTAAAACGGGCACTTTCAGAAATCGAAGATTTTTGAAATACTGATTTTGAAAGAACCTCAAAAGGATGCATAATGTGCCGGTATATGGAATACATTTCGAATCAAAGACTTAAACTCTCGATCCTGAGGAGTTCCCTTGTGCAAGCTCCCGGATTCATCCATAAGCCACACACGGTTGCTAATTCGCATCAGCAGTTCAAGGTCATGCGAAGAAACTAATACGGCGGTTCCCTGTGTGCGGGCAATGGTTTCCAACAGATCCATCAACTCTACTTTGCGGGTCACATCCAAAAAAGCCGTGGGCTCATCCATCATAATAATCTGAGGTTCCTGGGCCAATGCACGAGCTACCATAACTTTCTGTAATTCACCATCACTAAGCTCATCAACGGTTCGGTAACGAAGAGACTCCGCTCCTACCGCTGAAAAGGAACGCTCCACTACATACCGGTCCTGCTCTGTCAGACCACCGGAGAGCCTAGTATGCGGATATCTGCCTAACGAGACAATGGTATCAGCCTTCAGGTGTCCGGCATGAACCCTTTTGGTAAGTACAACCGAAATCTTACATGCCCGCTCTAGAGGAGTCATATGAGAGATTTCGGTCTCTCCAATATATACGTTTCCATCCAGAACAGATTGAAGACCGCTCAAGCTGCGCAAAAGGGTGGACTTACCGCATCCGTTCGGTCCAATTAGTCCCACCACCTCTCCTGAAAAAATAGAGGCTGATAAATGCTTTGATATGGTTACCGACCCACGAAATCCATGGCGGTACCCGGTATGAATGGATCGGGCATCAATCAACTTCATATAAAACTTCTCCCGGCCCGGCTACGAATTAAAACCCACACTACAACCGGCACACCTAGAAGCGCGGTGACCGAATTAAGAGGTAACATTCCACCTTGTCCGGGCAGGTGGCTCACAATATCTGCCGTAAGTGCAGTCGCTCCGCCTAGCAACAAAGAGGCAGGAACTATAGTACGATGATCGGCAGTTCTAAAAATGCCACGTGCCAAATGCGGCACCGCCACTCCCACAAACGTGACCGGGCCGCAAAAGGCAGTTACAACCCCCGCCAATGAAGCACCCACCACTATAACGGTCATCCTCACTCGAATAAGTGCCACTCCCATGCTGCGAGCATATTCTTCACCCAATAACAAGGCATTTAAAGGTTTAATAAGAAGGATGCCAAGCAGGACCGCAGCTCCAATAACCGGCATCATGATGTAGATATCTTTCCAGGCGGTAGCACCAAAACTACCAAAGGTCCATTGCAAATATGCTTGCACCCGGCCGGCTGCTGAAAAATGAATTAACAGAGTAACCAGCGAATTAGCCAGATAGCCGAACATCAAACCCACCAATAGAAGAATTGTCACCGATCCGATAAATCGGGAAACAAGCAGCACCACCCCAAGTACGGCTCCTGCCCCAAAAACCGCTGCTATAGTTACCAGGGCCTTCATACCTAAGGGCAAGGTAGCCACAAATCCGCCGGCAGCTCCTCCCATAACCAATACAACAACTGCCACTCCGAGGTTGGCCCCCGCATTAATTCCCAGCACAGAAGGTCCGGCCAGGGGATTACGAAAGAGGGTCTGCATAAATAAACCGCTTAAAGCTAAACCCATTCCCGCCAGCAAGGCAGTTACAGCCCGGGGCAGACGGAACAGCACAATAATATCCCGCTGTCCCACCTGCTCGAGTGATAAGCCGTTTGTCTCGGACAACCACTCTGCGGGGCTAAACAAAATTTCTACCACCCTAGTTAACGGAATATCTACCGAACCTTTAACCACATCCAGGGCGAATAAAAAGAAAACTGCCCCAAATATTAAAAGAAAGCGAATAAGAATAGCAATTTTCGAGTTGCGAGCCGAACTTTCAGTCATAACCGCCTACTCTAAAAAACGGTAATAATACAGAGAATGCCCGGGCAGCAGGGACGGATGGAACAGACTAATGAGATCAGCTAAAATGAGGTCAGGCTGGTAAGGTCCGCTTTCATAAAAGTTGTTGCTGCCGGCCTTATTGGTCCGCGCATCATTGTTAATAACCTGCTGAGTCTGAAATGCATTTAATCTTCGAAGCCGCGGATCTGTCTGAAGCAATTCTTGGAGGGTTGAACTCCCGTATTGATGCAGCCACACATCAGCTTGCCGGGCTTTTATATACACCGCCTCAGCATCAAGCACTAAACTGCGGGAGTGGGTGTCACTCGACCACAAGTAGTGTCCCCCGGCGTCTTCAATAAACTGGGCCATATACCCCGATCCTCCCGGTACAACCCAGCGACCGTTCATCGGTCTGTTCATGATAACCTTCGGTCGCTCTGTGTTCCCTGAAAGCTCAGCCTGTACCATCTGCTGCAGTCCGGTGTATCGCTCAACTATCGCGTTGAATTGGTTTTCGGCCTCCTTGCCCTTCCCACACAGGAGTCCGATAAACTTGATCCATTCTGCGCGGCCTAAAGGTGTAGTTTCCAAATAGTCACCATTAAGTACTACCGGGATAGACGCATCTCGCAATTTGGGCACTACGTTCCACTCCCCCTGGGTAATGTTGGCCATTACTACCGCAGGCTGAAGCTGCACAATCTGCTCCATATCTAGGGACGGCCCATTTCCAACTTGAGGGATATTGCGTCTATTAATGATATCACGGAGTTTCCGGCTGTAGATGTAATCCACATTATCAATTCCGCTCAGCACCGCATCAAGGTTCAACCACAGCAAGGGGGGTAAGAAAGTAGTAGAGAGGGGAATAAGATGTTTCACTGGGGTTCTTATAATGTACAGCTCCGACCCTTTCGGTTCAATTGAAAATCGCTTACGAAGCTGGTCTGGGGTAATGTTTTGTAGTTTGTCTCGCCCTACAAGGGCATAAGTAATGGAATTATAATGTTCTGACTCAGGCGGGTGTACATTCAGCAGGGTCACTCCAGATAGCTCTTCAATTGAAAAACCCTCCGCGTATTCTGCCGAAATTGCACTCAGAGGCTGGAGATTTCCCACAATCAGGAGCAGGAAGCTGCAGCATAGAACCCCCTTCTTAAGTAATGTACGGACTTCAAATGACATAGATTTTACTCCTCTTCGGGAAGAAAAGAAGCGGTTGATGGAAAAGAATGACAGCATGAATTTGTAATTCGGTATAGGTATTCTTGGCAAACCAACTTATCTCCCGAAGCTTGATTGCACAGACAATGTACCAGAGTTTCCTGACTTAGGGGCTACTGTTTCGCCTTCCCGGTTTTTACCCAGTGGCAGAATGAAGCAGAATTTACCCAACACAGTGACGGGTTCGCGGGGGATTCACACCCCCTTCCACTGAAATACATTGTTAGCTTCGTCAATAGTAACGTAAACTCATGGGATTGTACACATCCTAGGGGTATTTATGTTCCAGTAACATTAGAAGAAGGGAAAAGAAAGGCTGGCGAATTTTGAAAAAAGAGATTAAAGTAGATGTATATGAAACAGTTAACACTTTTAAGGCATGCAAAAGCAGAGCCAAACGCAAATGGTGTAGAAGATTTTCAGAGACAGCTCATTCATACAGAAGCATCACGAATATCTGAAATAGCGAAACGTGCTCTTGAAGCCTGGGGAACTCCGGATATTGTTCTAAGCTCACCTGCGGTGAGGGCCGCAGCAACTGCCAAGCTGTTTGCAAAAGAAATTGTAGAGACAAAAGATATTACGCTGTATGATCAACTATACGCTGCAGGAACCGACGACATCTTTGAAGTAGTACGGGAACTTCCGGCGGAAGCCGCTTATGCAGTACTGGTGGGCCACAATCCCTCGCTCGAAGAGTTTGCCTTCCTACTGTTGAAAGAACAGATTCATCTGAAACCCGGCGAATGCATAAACTTCTCTGTGGCTATCGACCGCTGGGAAGACTTTTCCATTACCAAAACACCGCGCTATCAACAACTGATCATGCCCTGAGCAATAACCGTTTATATATACCTGTTTTCGATTTCCGGAGTAATCTCGATATTTTCTGCGTTCATCATAGTGGCAATTCTCTGGATTGAAGAGAGTATAAGGTTCTGCTCCCACCCGCTTAACTCTTGAAACTTGCGCACAAACTCTTCCTGCAGAACCGACGGGTCGGTCTTGAGAATTTCTCGTGTTTTATCGGTTACCCGCACAATGACGCGCCGTTTGTCTTGAGAGCTTCGCTCACGGGTTACCAGACTACGTGTTTCTAGACGGTCTATAATATTGGTGACGGTAGCCTGACTTAGACTTACCTTCTTGGCCACTCGGCCGATATTGATATCCTCGTCACTCATGATCTCTTTTAGGACCATAAGCTGAGGTGCGGTAAGTCCGTAGCGTTTGACGAGTTGCTTTGAGTGCATATCAATTGCACGTATAATTTGACGAAGTGTTACCAGCACATCATAGCTGATATCTCGGTTATTATTCACTTTTTCCCCCACTCATACTTCACAGAGGCTTGTATTCTATTTTTCAGCCCACTGTACTTGTAGTATCTAATAATATCAATACAATACAAGTAGAATTAGAAATCTTTTACTTAGACATCTATATTTTATAGTACTTAATATGTATTTATTAGTAAAGCGCAATATATATGTTTATTCACGTTTATATCAATTATTTTACAAATTTTTGCCGTATAAGCTGCTCATTTTACCCTAATTCATAGAGTCAAATAGTTTATAATTCTAATCATTACATCTGATAAATTATGAATTAAAACCTTTTATACCTTATTCGTTCCGCCTAGGATTCACTAAAGCCTAAAATTTGTTTAGAATTACAGGGCAAACTGTATGACGGTGTCCTGTGGTACCTTATTCGTTTATCTGATCGGAATTGAAATTAACTTCTTCGAAGGAAAAAGATTTGATTGAGCTAAAAAACTTAAGCAAAAACTTTGACAAAAAGGTTGCCGTAAACAACCTCAGCCTTAAAATGGAAGCCGGCAAAATCACTATGCTGATCGGACCTTCCGGCTGCGGAAAGACCACTACCCTAAAAATGATCAATCGTCTAATTGATTCTACTGAAGGCGATATTCTAATAGACGATAAATCGATCTATGATCTTGATGCAGTTACTCTTCGCCGAAGTATTGGCTATGTAATACAAGAGACTGGATTGTTTCCGCATATGAACGTGTTTGACAATATCGCCGTAGTTCCCAGGTTGCTGAAATGGAATGAACGTAAAATCCAGGATCGAGTTGAGGAACTGCTGGAGCTGGTTACCTTGGATACAAGTTACATACACAAGTACCCATTACAGCTCTCCGGCGGAGAAAGCCAACGGGTAGGACTAGCCCGTGCATTAGCAGCAGATCCGAATATTCTGCTAATGGATGAGCCCTTTGGGGCAATCGATCCGATTAACCGGGCGAAGCTGCACGAGTCGTTTATCTCTATACAGGAGAAACTCGGGAAAACGATTGTATTTGTTACTCACGATATTAATGAGGCAATTAAGTTGGGGGACAAGCTTGCAATTTTGCATAACGGAGAATTAATACAGCATGATGATGTAACTAACATTCTATACGATCCTGAAAATGAGTTTGTAGAGCAGCTGCTGGGCCATGACCGCAATATAAAAGCTCTGGTACTCAAAAAAAACCGTGATTACATTGTGAATGAAGGATTTCTGAAGGTAAGAAGATCCGATAAGCCTGAAAATATACAAGCGGCAATAGAGAACTCAAACTCAAATCGGGCTATGGCAGTCAGTCGGAAAGGCTGTTTTGAGGGGATCTTTGTGCTTGAACTGAGTAAACGCACAGGCCGCCCGCGACTTACCTTAATAGATGATGCTATTACCGTTGAGAAAAACAACAACCTGCAGGAGACATTAAGTCTCATGATTGAGGCCGGAGAGGCTCAACTACCGGTTGTGGGCCCGCATATGGAGTTTTTAGGCGTGATAAACCTGAAAGATATATTTAACGAGTTCCGTGGGCAGGATCGATAGTAACCAGAACCTCACATCTCTATGCCGCGGGTACGAAACCCGTAACCGATGACATCATGCACATCGTGCATTACCATAAACACCCCCGGGTCCTCTTCCAGCACCAGGCGCTTCAGCCGAGCGGTCTGACGGATATGAAAGGTAACATACAAAATTGTCTTTGGTAGATGAGAGTAGGTACCCATACCCTGAAAATAGGTAGCCCCGCGGTCAAGCTCTGAATAGATACGGTCTTTTATCCTCTCGGCAGCCTCATTGCTGGCCGGAATTATGTAGGCGGCTTTCACCCGGCTCAGACCTTCAGTCACGATATCGACAAAGCGCGAAGAGAGAAACAGAGCAAAATAGCTCCAGATTACAATATTTACATCCCGGAACATATAACCGGTAAACAAAATTATCGCGGTTTCAACGATCAGATATCCATTCCCCATCGAGATATTCAGGTGTTTCTTTAAAATCGCAACCGGGACATCGGTGCCGCCGGTTGAAGCCCGGGCTTTGAAGATAAGACCGATTCCAACTCCTACAAGCAGAGCCCCGGCAATAGCCGCCACAAAAATACTGTCGGTAAGCGCCCATTGATTGAGCGGTTTGATAGAGCCATCGGGGAGAATATTGTATTTTTCAAACATCTCCCGTAAAAAACCCCATTTGTACATTCGCCTTGGCGAAAGCACGTCTACCGCCAGGGCACTGGCAAAAAAACCCGCGAACGTACCCATCCCAAACTGGCGCCCCACAAATATCATCCCCACAAACCACAGGGGAATATTCATCACAATCATGCTGATACCAACCGGAAAGCCAAAGAAGTGAAACAGGATCTGGCTTAAGCCGCCCACCCCACCGGGGGCTATCTTATACGGCACCAGAAACCATGAAAGCCCTGCACCGAAGGCCAAACTGCCCACCACAATTATAACGGCCTGCTTCCCAAGTTCGAGTGGTTCAATTTTTCCGATCTTCAGATGCCGCAAACGGGCCATAAACTGCATGCGGGTGCTCCTTTCGACAAGCATATTAAACAATAATGGGTTTGTGTGCTATACCAGCAGGTTAGCACAACTGATATGGAAGGAGAAGTGGGTTAGTACTGTTCGTAGGTATAAGAGAACTGCTCATCTGTACCATAAGGAGTAGCACTATTTTCGCTCACACCAGAGTAAGGAATAATTACAATAGTATCAGATCCATAAATAGCCGCTGCATTCATAGCATTCACTATGCTTGCATTCCCAGTACTAGCCTCCTGCAATGTAAAATTGCTCTCATTATAATAATCTATTAGTTTTAATCGTGTACTATCATCAGTATGTTCAACAAATTGTGTAATGACTGGATATGCAGCTGCATTATTTGTAGAAGAAAATGGTAATTCTAATGCAGCGGAGGTAAACTGTATGTTCTTCGGAAAATCAAATTGTAAAATAAGATACTGTTCATTACCCACAGTGTTATCAATCCTGTAGGTTGCTGGACTAGAAGGTGGTTGGCTAATAGCACCGCTTGCATCCATCAACCAAGCGTCAACAGGCAGAACATTACTGTCTGTAACTATAGGAATACTACTTTTTTTCTTTATTTCTATTTTCTCATACAGAGGAGCCAACCACCTCACCCCCATCCTCGGATACAGTGCAAACCACACCTCATTGCCCTCAGATAGTCCATCAATCTCTTTGGTGTACAGATACTGTCCGTTTTCAAAATCAAACCCGAAACTTCCACCGGAATCGGGTGGTAAAGGTGTTGTCCTCACTGGGATCGCCTTACCTACGCTGTAAACCATCATAGCCTCTTCAATCACATCTTCGTCATCGTAGTTATTATACCGTTCCCGCCAAGGAAAACTGACTTTTATGGTATTCGAAGAAAGCTGAGCAGCAAAAACATCATAGATTTGAGCTTCCCAGTCGTTTGGATTTTCTCTACCGTGCATAGGGGAAAATAAAAAGTTACATGCAGAAAAAAATAGTAAAATAACAGTTGCAGTACTAAGGAACCCCAGTTTTTTCACCATTACCAGTTCCTCGCTATTTCAGCGTTAATTGTCGGATCCGTACCCACAGGTACAGAATTAGTAGTGCCCGCAACTTGTATTAGTAATCCATGGTGTCTGTGGTATTGAGCTTTTGCAAACACTTTTGTAATATCTACTGATTTAGTTAAGGGATAAGTATCAGTAGCTAATAGAGATACTTCTGCTCGGATACTTCTATCTACAGAAAGAGAGCTTAATGAAAGACCTTCACTCAAAGTTCCTGAATCGTTGGTTACATGTGCACGTATGGGATAAATAAAAAGAGCATCATCTGTGGTTGGTGCCGCATTAATGTCAATAATAATTTGAGCGGACACAACTTTTTCGTCCTCCCAAAGTTCATCGTAATAATACACTAATACATTATTATTTGAGATATTTTCAGGGTATGCAAGATTAGCTGCTGTACCAGCGGATATGTCTGCTGAGAAAGATTCTGAAGAATTGGGGACAATACCGGGTCTAATCTCATACTCAAACCCCTCCATATACCTGGAGGTATACATCGGCCCTACCCAGCGTCCTTCCTTTTCATGTGCGTACAATGCAAAATAGTGTTCGCGATCATTCTTCAAATCTGAAAAAGTTGCTGCCCACAAAGGTTTTGTAGCCGGGTCCCAATCTTTTATTTTAAACGATTTCCCACCAAGCCTGCTGTCGGGATAATTGCCGCGGTTATGTTTAATAATAATTTCATCATACACCGGTTTAACACCGCGGACTACCCGTTCCAAATCATACCAATCCCATATCACCCGAATTGTTCCGTCGTCAACTATCCCCGCTCGCAGCGGGCCGAAGCTCTGATTCTGGTCGTCCGGATTGTGATTAAAAGCGGGTAATAGCACAAAAGTATCACAGGCCGTGAAAAATGTAATCAAAAAACCCATTGTGGCCGCTAATTTTAAAAAGACTTTCATATCTATCTTCTCACCTCGAACGATACTGAAACACCTCTTGGAGCCGGCACTACCGCCACAGCAAACGGAAGCGTTTGTCTGTTCTCCTCTGCAACCTCACTGTAGACGCGATCAGTGATGGCCTTTGTTGAAAGTACAGCGGCAGTACTGTACATTGCCAGTGCACTGAGCCCGGCAGTCAGAGCATAGGTCTTGTACATCGGTGATGGATCGGCCTCCGGATTTCCAAAGGATGAATTAGCCGAGATAGAGGATTCAATCGCCTGAGTATATAGATTGAGCGCTACTTGGGTAAGGACTGTACCTGCGCCTGAAAAAATATTGCTGAGCCCTAAATAAAACCCGGCACTGTCGGAAAGTACAAGTCGTTCTTTTTCTCCGGGCCAAAAATAAGAAGCTGTTATTCCTATTGCACCTAACGTCTGTAATGACAGTGCGGTGTACCTCGAGATTTCATAAACAGAGTGCATATCACGGTATTCATTGTATTTATCCGTAATTTCTGCTGCACTGTTGTGTTCATTCATATATTCATTGTACAACTCCATACTGTAAAAACCAATTCCGCCTGATACAAGCGATGAGGCTCGACCGGCGAGATAGATATTATTAGAAATGGCCAGCAACCCGCGGGTTCCCTTACGAATGAAAAGCACATCATCACGAAGATTAAGATACGAATATGCCGCTGCTCCCGAACCGAGACCGCCAATGACATAACTTCCGATGTTGAGGCCGGTATACACTCCGTGAAAGTGGCGATACTCCTCATACGGGTCCATCCACAGCACATCGTTCATATATAGACTCCAGGATTTAATGGCCCGCATATTGGTCTGTATTGCAGCATCGACTAAGGTGTTAGAGAGATACTGCAATCCATACCCAGACAACATTGCATACTTCTGAATCTTCCGTGCCCGGGCGATGCGCTGCTCTTCCTTCTCTTTATTGTACAGGTTTTGGATCTCCTCCTGGACAACTTCTTCGCGGGCCTCATCTTTGGCCTGCTCTTTCGCCTTTTCGGCAACCGCCTTTTGCACTTTCTCCGGAAGGCGCTTAATGGCCTCTTCCGGATCTTCCTCTGCTATTTGCTCGAGGTCGGCCAGATCCTCCCGCAGCTCCTCGTCTGCTCCTGCCTCTTCTGCACGAATTTGCTGTACCCTTTCCTGCACAACTTCCGGAAATTCTGCTGATATCAGTTCGTCAGTAAATGCGCTCACAATTCGGTCTACGTTCTTCAAACCAACCGCGGTCTTTTCGCTGCTGATCACAGTTCGCTCTTGCTGCGAATCTACGACAATCATTGTAAATTTATAATTGGATCCAGCTTTGCTAATAGCGCCGGCAGCCACATACCGAACCCCCTGCTGGCTGCCAAGCTCTATCAGCCTGGAATTACGCTCCTGCGGGTCAAGCTCTTCAGCAAGGTCACCCACGCGAGCGGTGGTGACAAGATCCTGTGCTAACACTGAGGGCGCCAGAACTTCCGTTCGTGCAAAGTTTTGTTCAACCAGCTTAGTCATAAGCAAGCCGGTATAACGGGGTGCTCCCTGGGGCACTATCGGAACGATCATGACCGTTTTTGCCTTATTTTGGGCTTCCTGTGTCTGAGAAAACAGCGATAGCGGGGCGCACAGCATGAGAATTGCTGCAATTATCAACTGATATCGACTAAGGGCCCCTCTGTTTTTGCTCCACATTCCTTAGAAACTCCAAAAAAAAGAAACCGATGCCATATACATAAAATATAGCACAGCTTATTGCTTTCATTATCGTCTGTTCTACAAAAATTTACAATTGATTTAATCTGGAGCCCTCTCCGTTTTTTAGAAATAGAGCTGAACTGAGACATAGTAGAGATCGGGATAGTTAGCAAATTCGGCAGACTGCGACTCACCTGCGCCTAGATAACAGCCGCCGCTTAAGTACACATCCTTGGTAAAGTTATAATCGATGTTCACTGAAAAATTGGCGGATAAATCGGTAAGATTCATCAATATCAGTCCCGAGACAGGGATGAGGGGAGTAAGCTGGTAGGTTCCTCCAATAACTGCATAATGGCGGCCAAGCAGATATGTCGCACCTTCTGTATAGGCGGGGTGTGTATCAGCACTATCTTTTCCCGGTGAATTGAAGTGGTACTCCGCATATCCGTAAAATTTCGGTCCAAAATTATAGTCCATACCAGTAGAGACGGTCGCGTACTGCTGCTCTGCATCAGCACTGTCGCTGCCCAGGGCATCCGGAAGCACATAAGCCGCTTCAATCCAGCTGCCGGCTCCGCCGATCGAACGGGTAACATCCCCGCCTATAAGCAAATTTTCTTTAAAGCCCATTACCAGTAGCGACATATCCGTACCCGCCGCATAGAGACGGGTTCGAACAAACAGGGCGCTCTGAGCATAACTAAACTCATCGCCTGCGACATAACCGAGATCGATTTCGCTCATTGCACCGACAGGCATTCGCAGCCGTGCCGCATCCACTCCCCTTTTTTCTTCAGTATTCAGGTTGGAAAAGCTATAGGGGGCAATTATATCGGTGGGATTGATCACATGCGCACTCCCCCAGGAAATGGCCTGCCGCCCCAGATAAAGATCTCCGAAGGGAAAAGACACCAAGCCGTACAACCGATCGAGATTGTGGTACACAGCGAGGTTTTGGTTGACACTGCTCTGCTCCGGATACAGCTTTTTAGCAAAATCGTATGCCCGATAGCCTAGATTACCCCCGCCTGCTGAAAGAAACGAATCAACCCCATTACCCACATACATCTCTGGTGGCATTATCTGTGGGGACAGAGAATAAGCTGTCTCCACAGTTATTTTCTCGCTTGGATACAGCCGCGCCTGCAGACGGAGGGTATTGTCCGAGAGCCCGTACTCATCCGTTCCTAAGAAAAATGTTTTGAAAGAACCATGTAAGTTTCCCTCCAGCCCATAGGCTTGAGGAACCCCAAACGGTACTATTAGTACGATCACAAAGAAGAGGACTAATGATAAATGCCTCTTTTGGTTTTTACTCCTTAACTTCATCGCGTACATTTTTTCCATCCTCCAAAATTACTACCCTTCGGGCTTTATCAACCACGTGCTGATCATGGGTCGAAAATACAAAGGTCATTCCGGTTTCCCGGTTAAGGTCCCGCATCATATCGAGCAGGGATGTGCTGGTACCAGAATCGAGATTTGCGGTTGGTTCATCGGCTAAAATAAGAGCCGGCTCACTGGCCATGGCTCTGGCGATAGCCACCCGCTGCTGCTGGCCTCCGGACAACTGGCTGGGAAACCGCCTCTCATAGCCCTTCATACCCATCATATCCAGTATTTCAACCACCCGAGCATGCCGCACCTGTTTTTCAACTCCCTGCAGCATCATAATATATTCTATATTTTCCTCTACATTTAGTACCGGAATCAAGTTATAGGCTTGAAAAATGAAACCTATATTGTCTCTTCGAAAATCAGAAAGTTCATTGCCGCTCATCGAAGATGTATTTCTATTATTCAGCAGTACCGTCCCCCCGTTCGGAGTATCTAAACCGGAAATTAAATTTAGAAAGGTTGTTTTACCGGATCCGGAAGGGCCCACTATTGCGGTAAACTCACCTTTCCTTATGGTTAAATCGATCCCACGCACTGCATGTACCACCACACTGTCACTTCTATAGTCTTTTTTAACATTCTCCGCAACGATTACATTGCTTTCAGTATTCATTCTTCCCTCCTTCTAATGCCGCTACAGGGTTTTCTGCAGCGCATGGGTGATAGACATTCGACCTGCATACCGGGCCGGATACAAACTGACCACCACTGTAAATATAAAGATCAGCAGTGGATGTAGAATAAACTGCCTAAGCCTGAAAACTGTATTAATCTCTTCGGTAAAAGTAGCCCCGGCGAATTCAACTCCTGATAAGTTCATGCCGTGGATAGAACCAATAAATATAATGAGAGCGCCCAGCAGCAATCCGATTACTGATGAGTACACCGCCAGAGAAGCTGCTTCAAATACAATCAGCTTACGCAAACTGGCTGCCCTGGTACCGACAGCCCGAAGAACTCCAAATTCAAAAATGCGCTCGTACAGAGACATAAACAATGTGTTGATAATTCCAAAAATAATTACCGCAAAGACAATAATCATGGTTATACCGACAGAAAAATCGGTAAGATCAAGCATCTTTTTCATCTGCGGAACCAGCTGAGGCCAGGGCTCCGCCTTGTTGCCTGCACTCGTATAAGCATCAGCGAACTTATCACCGTGGCGTGATGCATATTGAACATCAACAAAGCTCACCGCAATTTCGTGTACCCGGCTACCGAGACCAAGCATATCCTGAGCTTCAGAGATAGGAATAAAAGCGGAGGAACTGTCCATTTCATCAATCTGCATTGTGTAAATACCGGCTACACGAAACATATTTTGCGCCAGCTCACCGGTCTGTGCGTGGCTTGCCGATAGCACAATCCGGTCCCCTAGGCTCACCTCTAGACGCTCTGCCAATTTACTACCGATTAGCACACCACTGAACTGTGCTCCTTCAGACTCCGCTGTCTGAAAATAGTTACCCTGCTTTATCGCCTCGTCTATTTTAGAAACATGGCGTTCTCGGGTGGGATCGATACCATAAATGAGTATCGAGTTAATATCTGAAGGGGAAGAGATAGTACCGAAACTAACCACCCGTTCGGAAATGTTCTCAACTGCCATATCCTCTTGTAACCTTGATACCAGTTGAGATCTATTCTTAATGGTCTTATCCGTATCATAAGAATCCTGGAAGCCCTTTAAATGTATCTGGGCATCGCCTAAAAAGGAAGAAGTTACCGAGTTAATCATGTTCTCTTTCATTCCAACCACAATCGCATCGGTAAACATAATCGAAGCCAAGCCAATACCGATGATAAGTCCGGTTAGGAAGGTTCGCTTGCGGTTACGAAATATATTTCGCCAGGCCATCTTTAGGTAGAATTTCATACCACCCCCCTTTTAAAATACCCGCATCGTTTTGGCAGGTTCAGTCCTCGCTGCCTTGATCGCCGGAAAAAGGCATACCACTAGCGAGGTCATTATTACGGTGAGAGAAGGGAGCACAAAGCTTCGAAAATTTACCTCCCCCCTCATAGTCTCCAGTTGGACACCACCCCAGTTAATAGGAGAGCTTAAGTGCAGCCCGTGCTCTGCCATATAGGTATTAAGCAGAAGAGTAATGAGTGATCCGATTAGTATGGAAAAAAGTGCCAGCATACTTGTCTCGGCTACGACCATCTTTACAATGCTCGCCGGTCGTGTGCCGATGGCTTTTAGAACTCCATACTCTTTTTGCCGCTCCATTACCGACATAAGAATGGTATTGAGAATAGTAATTGCAACCACCAGGATTACTACTACCAATGATATATACATGCCGTTTTTATCCGCCTGCATAGCCCGGTAAAACTCCTTCGCAAACTCCTGCCATGGAGCAACACTTAATTCTGTATTCGAGAATTCAGCCTGGAGTATTTGAGTTACTTCATTCACCTGTCTAAGGTCATGAAGAGTAATTGCAATTTCATGAGCTTGATTGTACAAAACCAGCAGTTCCCGAGCATCGGAGAGGCTCATATAAAATCCGCTGCGATTGAGGCGGGGAACTCCCATGTCAAGCAAACCTACAACAGTGTAAAGATTCTCTGCAATCGAACCGTCGGCTGCTTGCGAGAAAATAGCAATCTCATCCCCTACTCCGCCGTTGAGAATCTTTGCCAGCTCCTTCCCAATCAGTACTTCACCACTCCCGGCAAAGTAACGACCCTCGACAACTTTATTGGAAAAGGAAGTAGTCTCATTTTCACGTTGCGGATCTACTCCGATTATCTCCGCTCCAGCACTTTTCTCGGTAATTGAAACCAAACCCGCAGAATAAATACGTGGAGCCCAGGCCTCAACCTGCTTATACTTATCAATACGACTGCCTATCTCCTCAGGACTCCCGACGGTTTTATATAAGCTGGGCTTGCCCAGATACCCTTCCTGGTGCACTTGTATATGTCCAAGGCGGTTACGCGTAAATTTGTCTATCATATGGTTGTAGGTACCGTCCGCCCATCCAATAAAAAAACCTGCCAGGACAAAGCCGACTAACATACTCAAGCCGGTATATATAGTTCGGCGCTTCTGCCGCATCAGATTTCGCAGCGCCAATTTGACTGTCAGCATGCCAGCACCTCCTTATTTGCGGAAAGTCCTCAAATTACGTAAAGAGAAAATACGCTCATCAATTTGAATATCAAACTCTGCTTCGATATAGTGGAGTACCGTTTTGTGCCCCTCCTTTGTCTGCGGCACAAGCTCCATTACAGAAGGGAGCTGTCTGCCGTCAAATGTCTCTACATCCTTAAAATACATAATCCGCATCAGGTCGTTATGCTCATCATAGTATTTCTCCCATTTCGGGATGAGTGTTTCCGAGTCAACCGCAACCACAACATGGCCCCAGACTATTGGTTCGCCGGGCTTCGGAGTGCATTTTAAATAGAGCAGCCCCTTTTTTGCTTCATCCGGACGCATATATTCAAAGGTGTAATTTTCGGTAAAGGTAAACTCCTTGACCAAATCGTTATTCTTGAAATCCGACCCCATCCATGAACTCATCATCATTGAAGGGGGTATCTTCATAACCTTGTTGGTCTTGGGCAGATAATTCCACATCTCATTATCGATACGCAAGGTTCCCATACCCCGCTCTTTCTGGGGCTGTAAAATACGGATAAAAGTTTTGTCCATACCCTCGGACCATGCCTCAAGCTTAAGGGTCCGACTCCAATGGGGAGTGTGAATCTCCATTTCCATCAGGGTGTGGCTTGAATCGTGACGATAGAGCCGGTCAATTGCATTTACCACTCTCTCGATCTCCGGTTGCTGATCAGTAGTACCGGATTGCGCCAGGAGCGGTGATACCCCGACTAAAAGAATAAAGAGAACTAATCCATAGTGATTCAGCTGAAATTTCATTATTGACCCTCCTTCTCCGGCCTAGGCTCCAGTCCATCTATAATGAGCTGGAGTTGGTTTTCCGTGCTCTGAAAAAAGTATTTTTTATCCATCCCTTCAACAAATAACATGGCTAAGAAATTAAATGCAATTATCGAGTATATGGTAGTGGCCACGGTTCTCGGTTCCGCAGCGGACTGAATGAGCCCTCGCTTTTGGAGTTTACTGATAATATGCTGTAGTCTTTCAATGGCCTCCATATCCAGGCTTGCACCGCGGGCCATATATTTTTTGGAGGAAAACACCTCCATAAACAATTCGTTCCAGTCATCCATTCCCATCGCTATCATATCCATAAAAATTGGCCACAGGATACCCCTTAGAATAGTAAAAAGGTCTTCCCCGTTGCAGACAAGTCGAACAATACGGCGAGTGTGGGTCTGACTGATTTCTCTCCACTTCTCCTCCATGATTTCCATATAGAGTTCAGATTTCGAGGTGTAGTAGTTGTAGAGTGTCCCGACTGCCAGTTCAGCCCGCTCGGATATATCACGCATATGAGTACTGTTAAAACCTTTCTCGGATAATAGCGCAATGGCTGCCTCATAGATTCTATCGCGACGCCGCTGCTTTTTTAATTCTCTAAACCCGGGCATTATTGAACCTCTTCACATATGAACTCGTTCATATTTTAAAATAGTATAGATTATGAATAGCGTCAAGATAAAAAAGAAAAATTAGAGGGGTTTAAAAGTGATAATGCTTTTCAGGATGAGCAAATGGCGGTAGTATAATCAAAAGGGAAGGTGGCTCCAACCTAAGTCCTATACTCGGTAAGGGGTTGGACCAGTTGGAAGAATCACCTTCCCTTTTTTAACTATAGTAGCCGGTGTGACGGGAGTCAAAATTTTTGACAAATTAATGTATATAAACTAAGCTCTATTGCTCATTATCAAGCAGCTCGCTCAAACCGGTATATGTATCCTGAAGGGACTGAATTAACACACTGGCATCTTTCAAAGAATTAAAAGTATTCTCCAAAGAGTCGAGACCCATTTTAATAGCATAACTTTCCTCTGTACTTGCCCCGGCTATCTCTTTTAGTGCATTACCAACCATATCGCCCTCTTCTTTGCTGCGGTTAAACCCTTCCCGAATTGCACTAATATCCTTTGAAAAACTTTGCATTAATTCGGTGAACTTTTGTATGTAGGATGCGACATCTTCAACAGTAGAATGAAACTGATCTACCCGCTGTTCGATAGTTTCAGCAAATTCACTTGTCTGGTGTGACAGATTTTTCACTTCTCCTGCAATAACTCGAAAACCGCGTCCAGCCTCGCCGGCCCGAGCAGCTTCGATCGAGGCATTGATTGAAAGCACATTCGTTCGATCGGACACATCCTGAATTGCACCGGTAAGCTGTTTGATCTCCTTTGATTTTTCAAACAGATCCTTAAATACCGTATTGAGTTTCCCGGAATCGGTTCGCATTGCTTCGATTTCCTGAGTTCTTTGCTTCAGGTCCTCATCAAGGGAACTGTTGTTGGCTACCAAAGTTTCCATTTTGTTTGAAATATCTTCAGTATTACCGGACACATTTTTTGAAGTAGCTTGTATCTCTTCAAAAGTAGCAACCACATCGCCCAAAGAATCTTGAACTCCAGTGATCCTGGAGCCCATTATGTCCATTGAACGCTGGGTAATGGTATGCATCATAACCGATTTATTGTAACCGACTACAAATTTCGACAAGGCATTGCTGTAGTTATTAAGGATGGACTTATCATTACTCATACAATTTAATCCTCCGGCCTAAGCTTCAATCTGATCGAGAATATCAACACCACATTTGAGCGACTCAAACCATTGAATAAACTCACCAACCTGCTCTTTGGGAAAAAGTGCCCCGTGTTGCGGAGCGATCGCAGAAATATTCTTATTCCTTAATGCCTGGACAAATTTGCGACAAGCTGCATTGGATGTCATATAGCGCTTGTGGAAACCTTCCATAATTTTGAGGTGGGCTTGAAAATCCTCCACAAAAAGGTATCTGTCTGTTCCGAACACCGCAGCCCCAATGTCACTGGTAAAAATGTATTCTGAGAGAGGATCATAAATTGCAAAATTACCGGGGGAGTGTAAAAAATGTGCTGGAATAGCTTCTAATTCCATTCCGCCACCATATGGTATCATTCCGCCTTTATCTGGAATCGGCTTCATTCTTTTCTCGTCAATTATCCCAAAATGCGGCATAAAACGTATCCACAATTCGGAAATATAGATGTCTGCCTTGGTAACACCAAGCCATAATGCTATACCAGATGATACGTCAGGATCCTGATGAGAAAAGAAAATGGTCTCTATATTATCTAAATTTATATAATTACTGATTACAGCTACTACACGGGAGAAGAGATGTACCCCACCCGGATCGACTAAAATACCCTTTCCGTTGTGAATTACAAGGTACTGGTTGGTTTGAACTGCCCCGCCACCTTCTTTCTCATCCCATCCGAGCCATACTACTTTATGCCCTTCGCCTTCATAGAGCACCTTCCCAATATCAAAGTCCATTATAATACCTCCAGGTATTAAATTATTACACTTTTAACTAATCGTTACAAGTTTTCTAATATAATATAATTGAAAATATAAATTGGAAAATGACAGGCTTAATTTGGCCCCTTAAGTGGAGGAGTTCTATAGTTTGAGTAGCAGCAGGTTGTTTTTTTTACATTATAGTTCTTCGGCCAAGATTTATAGCCCCATTATACATTTAAAATAAAAATAGCCGCCCTTAAGGCAGCCTATTACATTCGCTTTCTTCTTTATGCCCTTTGGATGAAAATACCCTCCCTTCGGGCTCGCTGCGTTCCTCGCACTCTGTGCTGCGGTACGCAGCTGGGGTTCCCAGGCTATTTTTATGCCCTTCGGACATAAAAATAGCCTGGCAACGACCTACTCTCCCACCAAAAGGCAGTACCATCGGCGCAGGAGGGCTTAACTTCCGTGTTCGGCATGGGAACGGGTGGTTCCCCTCCGCTTTGGTCACCAGACTAAATAATTTTCTTTTCGCCTTGCA
>JAIPFV010000057.1 GCA_021736475.1 Spirochaetia bacterium
GGAGCTGCGCAGGGGCAGGCTCTCGGAGGCGGATCGGTTCTTCAATTCATCCAGGTGGGTACCTACTTCCAGGTAGGCATCGCGAAAGCTCATACCCGCCTGCACTTTTTCCAGGGCTGCATCGGTGGCGTAGATCTCGGGGGGCATAGCCGCCTCCAACACCTTGCGGTTCACCTGCAGCGAGTCAACGGTCAGGCTCATCACCTTTAGCGAGCGGTAGGTCAGGGCCACGCCCCGCAGAAACGGCTCCTTGGTCTCCTGAAAATCGCGGTTGTAGCCGCTGGGCAGCGAACGGATCACCTGCTTAATCTGCTGGGCGTAGCCGGAGAGGGTGGCGGATTTGCCGCGGATCAGTTCCAGCATATCGGGGTTGCGTTTCTGGGGCATAATGCTGGAACCGGAGCAGAGCTCCTTGGGCAGGGTAAAATAGCCGAACTCGGGCATGGAGAACAGAATCATATCCTGGGCGGCCTTGCTCAGGCTTAGCATCAGCTGTTCGGCGGCGTCCAGGAGCATCGACTCGAACTTTCCCCGGGTGTTATTGGCGTACAGCACGTTCTGCTGCAGCTGCCGGAACCCCAGCAGGTCCGCCGTCATCTGCCGGTCCAGGGGCAGGGGAACCCCGTAGCTGGCCGCCGAGCCCAGGGGCGACTGGTCCACGTGCTCGGCCACCTGCTGCAGATGCCGGGCCCCGTCCTGCAGCTCCTCGGCAAAGCTGCCGGCCCACAGCCCCACCGAAGCGGGCATGGCAATCTGCATATGGGTGCGCCCCGGCAGGGGGACATCCCGGTGGGCCTCGGCCAGGGTCAGAAAGGCCTCCGCCGTCTCGTAGGCGGCCCCCAGCAGTCGGTGGACCGCATCCCGGGCCCATACCCGCAAGGCGGTGAGCACCTGGTCGTTGCGGCTGCGCCCGGTATGGATCTTTTTGCCCGCTTCGCCCAGGGACTCCACCAGTGCATTTTCGATGGCCGTGTGTCCGTCTTCATCCTCAGGTCGGAGGGCAAATTCACCGCGCTGCACCCGGCCGATAATCGCCCGCAGTTCCCCCTGCAGCTGCTCCAGCTCCGCCCCGCTGAGAATGCCAATTGTCTCAAGCATCCGCGCATGGGCGATACTCGAAAGGGCATCGGCGGTCAGTATCTGCCGGTCCAGCTTCCAATCCTCGCCAACGGTAAACTCCTCCACCAGCGCGTTCAGCTGATAATCCTTCTGCCACAACTTTGCCATCCCGTCCTCCATTGCTCTTCGATGCTGGAAGCTTACCGGCGCCCCACCCGATTGTCAACGACCTGTGGCCAGTGGCCAGCCTATGGCCGATTGACAGGGCACCCCTTTGACGCTACCCTGGATCGTCATGGAAATATACACACGCTTATACGAACTACTTGAAGATACCGCCCGCCACCGCAGTGTTGCCCATCTGTGCATCGGCCTCGGCTATACAGCGGTGGTACTGGATAACGGCGACTCCGGGGTGGCCTTCAGCTGGGTGGAGATGAAGGGCTCCTGCACGCTTTTTAAGGATCCCGAGAATTATGAAGGGAAATCGGCTTCTTTATTATTAAAAAAACTTTTCTCCCAAGACCTGCTGGAGCGTTCGGTGGCGGTTGCCACGGTCAATGCCCTTAATTACAGCGCTGCTTCCAGTTGTGCCGCAGATCGCGACTCTTTACTGGACGATTTACACATCGCAGAAGGTAGTCGAGTCTCCATGATCGGCTATTTCGGTCCGGTGGTAGCCAAGATACAAGCCCGGGGCGCCTCGGTCAACGCCTTCGACCTGGGCAAGCAGATAGGCTCACAGGAGGAGTTTTACCGCAACCTGGAGCAGAACAGCGACGCGGTCATCCTTACCTCCACCAGCCTCATCCACGGCTCTACCGAAGAGGTGCTGTCCCATGTGCCCCAGGGCGCACCCTGTGTACTCTTGGGGCCTACCACCCCCATGCTGCCGGAGGCCTTCGACCATCTGCCCATCAGTATCCTGGGGGGTACCCTGCCCATGGACAACTACCGGGTGGTAAAGGCGGTCCGCCACGGACGGGGCACCCACGCCATTCAAAAGGCCGCGCGTAAGGTGTACTGGAAAAAAGAGGAATAAAGACGGGCTAATCGACGATTGCCGGGAAGGGCGGCCGCTCGGAGGGCATATCCCGGACACTTCTAAAATAGATGAACTTGCGCATGAAGCGCTGCAGAAAGGTGCATAGATACTCCCGGGGCAGCTGTAGAAACAGGGAGTACTCTTGGGCTTGGTAAAAAAAGACCGGCCTGGCGGCCTCCCGGCTGCCCGAGCCCCCGGCTACCCGGTACAACTGGTATCCCTCGCAGCGGACCCCTTCCCACTGGGCAAAACGGACAATCTCCTCTTCGGTGTACAGCACTTCAATGCGGCTGTCCAGATACTCGTAACGGGCCCGGTAGTGGGGCAGCACATTCGAGGGCAGATAGGCAATGCCCCGGGCCTTCTCCGGCCCGTCGGTTAAAATTGCCACGTCCTGCGATTGGGGCTGGTCCTCCTGAGCGGCAACGGAGCCGGGAAAACTCAGCGCCGGCAGCAGAAGCACCAGCGCGGCAGCGACAGCTGCCGCGGCCGGCAGCTGCAGCGGCGCCCCGCGCCGGTGTGCCCCCCAGCCTTTATTCAACCGTAACGCTCTTAGCCAGGTTACGGGGCTGGTCGACATCACGCTTGAGCTCCAGGGCAACCTCGAAGGCGAAGAGCTGCAGAGGCAGCACCATCAGGAAGGGCGAGAGCAGCTCGTGGGTTTTGGGCACCCACAGCACCTCGTCGGCTATTTCGGCTATCTCATCATCACCGTCCACGGCTACCGCAATCACCTTACCCTCACGGGCCTGGACCTCTTTCATGCTGTTGATCACCTTCTCGCGCAGGCCTCCGTCGGGAACCAGGAACACGCTCGGAGTGTGTTCGTTGATTAGGGCGATAGGCCCGTGCTTTATCTCGGCGGCGCTGTAGCCCTCGGCATGGATGTAGCTGATCTCCTTCAGCTTCAGAGCCCCTTCCAGGGCTACCGGATACAGCAGGCCGCGGCCAAGAAACAGAAAGTTCTCATGGTGGGCGTAGCGCCGGGCAACTTCCCGTATGTGCTCTGCCCGCTGCATGGTCTGCTCTACCAGGGCCGGAATACGGTTCAGCTCGGAGATAAAGGTATACCCCTCCTCGAAGGAGTAGTGGCGCATGCGGGCCATCAGCAGGGTAAACAGGTAAAATACTGATATCTGACTGGTAAAGGCCTTGGTGGAGGCCACGGCGATCTCCGGACCGGAGTGGATGTACACCCCGCCGTCGGACTCCCGGGGGATGGTCGAGCCGACCACATTACACACGCCCAGAACAGTGGCGCCCTTCCGCTGCAGCTCGCGCATGGCATACAGGGTGTCCGCGGTCTCACCGGACTGGGAGACCACAAAATAGAGGGTGCTCGGCTGGACGATAGGGTTTTTGTAGCGCACCTCCGAGGCAAGCTCGGCGTGGGCGGGTATGCGGGCCATCCGCTCCAGCAAGAACGCACCTACCATGCCGGCGTAATAGCTGGTACCGGCGGCCACTATTTCCACCCGCTCGATATTCAGCAGCTCCTTGGCCGTCAGGTTTAAGCCGCCCAAGTGGCCGGTAGCCCCGTCAAAGTCGATCCGCCCCTGCAGAGCCCGTTGAATCGACTGGCCCTGTTCGTGGATCTCTTTTTCCATGAAAGTGGTATAGCCGTTCTTCTCCAGCTGCTCCAGCTCCCAGTGGATGTGCTCCACCTGCTTTTCGATGTGCTGGTCGTTGATATCAAACATCTTATAGGAGTCTTTGGTCATACTGACCAGCTCGCCGTCTTCCATATAAATGGCGCTTTTGGTGTGGGCCATCATCGCCATCACATCGGAGGCCAGAAACATCTCGCCCTCGCCTACCCCTATTACCAGGGGTGAGCCGTTGCGCGCCCCGACGATTTTTCCCGGCTCGTCCCGGTGCACCACCGCAAGGCCGTAGGTTCCCTTCAGCAGGTAAACCGCCTCACGCACCGCTTGCTCCAGGTTGCCCTTGTACATCACCGCAATCAGCTGGGCGATGACCTCGGTGTCGGTTTCGGACTTAAAGGTATGTCCGTCGGAGATAAGCTTGTTCTTCAGCGCCTGGTAGTTTTCGATAATCCCGTTATGCACCACCACCAGATTGTTCTGGTCGTCCGAGTGGGGATGGGCGTTCTGGTCGTTTACCCCTCCGTGGGTTGCCCAGCGGGTGTGGCCGATACCGTAAAAGCCGCCGACCTCTTCCGGGATAATCTCGCGCAGGTCGCGAACCTTCCCCCTGCGTTTGTAGGTTTGAAAGGTCTCTCCGTCGCCGACGCAGACCCCCGCCGAATCGTATCCCCGGTATTCCAGGCGTTTGAGCCCTTCCAGGAGCACCTCCGTCGCCGGTTTGGGGCCGCAATATCCTACTATTCCACACATAATTTCATTTCCTCTCTATTGTCTTTGTTTGTCTTTGTTTTTTTAACAGCACCGGTTCAGCCCGCCGTTTCGGCAATATCACCCAGACGGCCGGCATCCAGCAGCTCGAGTTTATCATTTTCCAGCTTCACTATCTGCTTCTCCCGCAGCTCGGCAATGTACTTTTGAATCTTCTCCTGGGGAAACTCCATATTCAGCGCCAGTTCGCGCAACAGTTTACTGTACTCCAGGCAGCTCTGTCCCCCGGATTTCTCGGTAAAGGCGTAGTGCAGGTTCAGTGCCACCAACCCCCGTTCGTTGCGCCGCACCAGATGCTGAATCTGCATATTAGCCTGTTGCAGCCGCCGGCAGAGCTTATCGATGACATTCAGGGCAATCCGGGCGTTCTTCTCGATCATACTGTGAAAGCCCTCGCGGTCGAACTGCAGCAGCTGTACCGTAGATGCGGCAGTGGCGGTAGCGGTGCGTACCGTTTGGGTGACAATAGCCATCTCGCCGAAAAAATCGCCCTTGCTCAGCACCGCCAGGGTATGCTCCCGGCCGTCGATATTCTTAGTGATGCGCACGTTTCCCTCCTGGATAATGAACATATGCTGCCCCTCATCCCCCTCTTTGAAGAAAACCTTGCCCTCATCAACGGTCATGCCGTATTTTTCAAACAGCTTCTGCTCCATATTCAATCCTCTTATTTTTAAAGTCCCGCTTTGAAGCACAGCGCCATTTTTATCCTCTATACACATAGGAACACATAGGAGGATATATATGAAACGCGTACAATTAAAGTGTAACACATACACAGCCCTTGCGCTGTATTTCACCCTTATTTTATCGGCACTCAGCCTGCCCGGCTGTACTCCGGTAGCCGACACTCGGGCGCTGCTGAAGGAGGACCTTCGGCCGCCGGTCTTTCTCTCGATTGCTGTACACAACCCGCACAGCATTTCCCTGGTGTTTTCCGAGCCCATCGAGTACCGCCCCGCCTCTTACAGCTGCAGCCCAGCCCTGGAGCAGGCCGAGACCCGAACCGAAGCGGAACAGCTGCACCTCAGTTTCAAGAACCCTATGCAGCCCGGCACTGAATACTCCCTGGAGTGCAGCGTCAGCGACCCCGCCGGCAACACCCACACGGTGCTGGCCAAGTTCTTCGGCTTTAATCCCAACATCCCGGCCATTCGGCTGAACGAAATTACCACCCAAGGCTCTGCAAGCCATCCGGATAAGATAGAGTTGCGGGTACTGGAGGACGGCAACACCGCCGGGCTCTGTCTAATCGACGGCACCCGCGATTTTATCCGCCAGTATAAGGTTCTCCCGCCGGTGGAGGTCAAGGCCGGAGAGTACCTAGTAGTTCACACGAAACCCGTGGGAACCCCCGATGAAATTGATGAAACCGCCTCTCCTGTAGAGTGCAGGGCGGCGGATTCGGTGATGGAAGCCTGGGATATGTGGATGGACGGGGGCAGCGGCTTGTCGGGCAACAACGGGGTGATCAGTCTGTACAGCCACAGTAACGGCGAATTACTGGACGGCTTTTTATACAGCAACCGTACCTCCAGCTCCGATGAGGACTACCGCGGTTTCGGCAGCCTCGATACCATGAGCCGGGCCGATCAACTGTGGCTGCAGGAGGGCTGGATAGCCGCCGGTCGGCTAATTGCCCCCGAGGATGCAGTGAACCCGGATGACTCAACCGCTACCCGCTCTATCTGCCGCCTCCCCCAAGGCGAGGACAGCAACAGCCCCGGCGACTGGTACATTGTCGATACCAGCCAAAGCAGCTTCGGCAGCGAGAACTCACTGATTGAATATGTACCTTAAGCGAAGGCCTCAAGCGATGGACAGTCTATATGTAATCTTTGAAAAAGCTTTCGATAGTCTGCCGCGGCCCGGCCCCTACCTGCTGGTTTACCACTGTCCCGTCTTTAAACAGGAGCAAAGTGGGAATACTGATGATATTGTACTGACTGGCAATATCACCCTCCTGGTCTACATTTACCTTGGCAACTTTAATTTTGCCCTCATATTCACTGGCGATTTCATCGAGAATCGGATGAACCATCTTACAGGGCACACACCATTCGGCCCAGAAGTCCACAATAACGGGAACATCCGATTTCAGAACCTCTTGTTCAAAATTATTTGCTGTTACATCAATGCCGGCCATTCTCACACTCCTTATTTAAAATCTTAATATTTAATCTATTTTTCCTTCAGATCTTTCAGGCGGAAGTCTTCAATCAGGGTAGTCACATATTCCAGCGCTTCACGGACCGCCCGGCGATCCTCATCCGAAAGATACGACTCCTGGCGCAATTTTTCAAGCTCCCCCTTAAGGGTATGGAGGAAAAAGGCGGCTTTTAAGATGGTGTTCTTCTGCTCCCACTCTATTTCGCGGTAATTGCGGGGAAAACGGCCCATCAGCAGCTGCAGGGTATGCAGACTCTGGGGTATCCCGCCCATGCGTACCTCGGCCAGCTCCAGCAGCTTAGTCTCTAGAGTCAGCCTTGGCCCGTCGTAACGGGAGGGATACACTTTGCGATAGATCCGGTCCACCGGCGGCCACAGCTCCCGCTCAAACTTCTGCAGCCCCCCGTACAGGTGGTCTACCTCCCACACCTCGGAGCTGTCCAGCCCTGCGGGGGGATACCTCTCGGCTTTGCGCTGCATTTGCTCGATTACCCGGTCGGCAAAATCGCCGGCTTGTGCCTTGTCCCCGCCATTGTCCCGCGCAGCATTGCCGTTCCCCGCCGCCGGGTCCCTCTCGCGCAGATAAGCCTCATCCTCGCAGCGGTTAAGCTCCGCCTCTTCCCGGGCTATCATCTGCTGCACAATTTTCAGTTCTACCTGCAAAAAGCGCTGCAGATCGATCCGTGTTTTGAGCGCTTCAAAATAACGCTGCTCAAAGCCCTCGCGCATAGCTCCGCCCTGAATAAACTTGACCATATAATCGTTGTAGAGAGAGCGGATTCTATCCACTAACTGGTCAATTTCTTTGCTGCTCAACTTTTTATGCTTCATAGACGCTATAAATTGTATTGCAATAACGCCGGATTGTCTAATAGATTTCTTATGGTTCTTTAAGGTGAGATAAAAGACCGGGCGATGTGAGTTCTTTCCATCGCCCGGCCGCTCTGTGTGGCCTTTTTACTTGGTTCAGACCGCCTCTAACAGTTCCTGATCGTCCTCTTGGCTGCTTTCAATCGCCGGCACTTCCTGCTCCTCGCCCTCCAGCCGGTTTTTCTTGTACTGGGGTTTGAAATCGATATGCTCGGCCACGATTTTCAAGCGCTCCCTGTTCTGACCCTCTGCGTTGGTCCAGCGGTCCTGCTTGAGCCGCCCCACAACCCGCACCCCCCGTCCCTTCGTGAGGTACTGATTACAGTTGTCCGCCAGCTTGGCCCAGGTCTCCACATTAAAGAAGGACGTCTCCTCCTTGGTTTCCTCATCCTTTTTATAATAGCGGTTCGAGGCCACCGACAACATACACACCGGCTTGCCCTTCGGGGTCAGCCGATACTCGGGATCGCGGGTCAGATTACCCTCGACGATAATAGAATTCAGATTATTCATTTTCCTCTCCTTCTCTTAAAGACATCCACGGTTCCGGAATCCGCTCTACCTATATAGAGAACAAAAGTGAGGCTCTGCTTCAAAATCCACACAGAAAAAGCAAAAAAAAGCGCCGGTACAGAACATAGTTCCCCCGGCGCTTCTACCTTGTGTCTACAAAGGATTAGTTATTTCGTATACACAACAATGTCGTTTTTACTGGTGGCCGCGAACACCCGCTGGCCATTTGGAGTAATTTCTACATCCCAGATGTTGCCGGAATTGGGCAGCACCTTTTCACGGCGGTACTTGTCCTCCACATCCCAGAAAAAGAGCCGCTTATCACTGCCGCCGGTAACGATGCTGCGGCCGTCCGGCGCCCAAGCCAAACCCCAGGCAACCCGGTCGTGACCGCGGCGCCGCTGTACATTCTCCAACCCGTTGCTGCCGAAATTGGCAATATACAGGGGATAGATCTTCCGCCACTGCTTCGCAGCTTCATCGTAGACCTTTTCCATACCGGTAAAGGCTATCTTTTCTCCATTTGGACTGAGGGCTACATTGATAATGCTCTGCTTGTTCACTTTTTCGATAAACCCGGGAGCCAAATCCTCCTGAAGATACCAGGAGCGCAGGGTCCCGTCGATGGCCGTTGAGTATCCGATTTTGCTGTCCGGACCAACTAACACGGAGTTTATCTCGCCTGAGTGCCCACGGAAGACCTTCAGCAGCTCGCCGCTGTCAGCATCCCACACCCGCACGGTGGTATCCTTGCCGCCGGATAGAATCTGCTTTCCGTCGGGAGAGTAAGAGACGCTGTACACCGCCTCGGCATGGCCCCTCAGGAGATGCACCTGCTCGCCGCTGGGCAGGGCATAGACCCGCACCGCTCCGTCACGCGCTCCGGTGACAACATGCCGCGCCCCGGGTCCGAAACTGACCGAATATACATCATCGGCATGCCCCTCCAGCACTCCCAGCTCCTCAAGAGTGTGAGTGTCCCAAATACGCACGGTATCGTCCATGCTTGCACTGGCCAGGTACTTACCGTCGGGGGAGAGGTCCATATCCAGCACTTGGTCGGTATGCCCGCTCATAACCGCCTTGGAAGTAAAGCCGAAATCGTCGGGATATTTATAGGAAGCACAGGAGAACAATAGCCCCATGCTTATCGCAGTAATAGCAATTCCAATCATAACTCTTTTCAATAGCCCCATCATTTCCTCCTACTCAGTAAAGCATACCACACAATAACAGATAAAACCGGTCGTACCAACAGTCTCAATTTCATTTGGGCATAAGAAAGCCCCGGCGAACCGGGGCTATAAATTAGCTCTATTAAATCGTGACTAAACGACTACTTAGAAGCTTACAGTTACGTCGAAGGTCACACGACCTTTGTTCTCATTAGCTTCGTTAGTATCAGTAAGATCGTCTACAGCATAATCAAGAGTAAAGACTGTGTTATCAAAGCCGGTAAAAGCAGCAGCCATCTCAACACCAACATTAAGGTCAAGAACTTCGTTGTCACCATAACCAGCACCCATGTAAGGCTTGAGACCGTTCATGTTGTAGCTGGCAGTACCGTCAACTGTCCAACCCATGTCGGCATTAACATCAAGATAATCCATCATATCGGTCAGAGCAACATCTAGGGTAGCAGCCATGCCGGGTACAAAACCGTTTTCTTCGGTTTCTTCAAAAGAGAATCCAAAATCAGCAACAGCATTTACAACTTCCACCAAATCAGCAGGGATGGTCGGAACAGGATCAACAGCACCATTATCATCGTATACAAATTCACCGTCTAACACAAATACGTCAGTATAGGTTCCATAAGTAAAATTAACAGCTACATTGCTTCCACCTGCTACGAGGTCATACTTAAGCTCGGGCATTACTTCAAAACCATTTACATCACCAACTGCAACGTAATCAATCGGCAGTGAAAGGGTAAGCGGCGCAAGCGCTACAGAAGGAGCAGCACCGATACCAACTAGTGCGTCGTCAGCTGAATAATTTGCATCATAGACAAAGGATACAGGAACAGAAACCCCTTCCATGGGAGTAACAGTCAGATCTGCGCCGAACACATAGTAGTTGTCAGCATTGGCTGTATAGCTGTCGTCATCTGCATCGGAGGTATCGTTACCGAAAGGACCAATTGCCTCATCTTCAGGATCATCAAAGCTGTCTTTTGCATCGGTATAGAAACCGTCATTGTAACTTGCAACTTTGAGTCCAAGAGAGATCATATCATTGGCAAAACCAAAGGTTGCGCCATGTCCCCAGGTGTCTGGTTCATCAAGAAATGTGTTTGCATCAACAAGGTAGTCATCACTTACATCGACATTGTTGATTTTATAATCGGGGTTGCCGAGTTCTACGAAGAAATCTTGGATTACCAGTTTTGCACTGATAGTAGCATCCAGTTCACCAGTGTTGGTATCATCAGCATCTTCATCTACATCATAGAAACCATCGTTGTTCAGCTGCCAGCCGATTCCGTCAACAGTGATTTCTCCATACATACCATCGTCGCCACCCTTGGTCATGCTGCCGTCGAGCAACGGGAGAGTAAGGGTCAGGCTACTATCATTGTAGAAACCACTTGCCTCTTCGTCTAAATCATAACCATAAGTTGTACTTACGCTACCGGACACGGTCGGTTCGCCTACGCCAGTAAGTTCAGCGAACACGGTTCCTGTAGCCAGGAAAGCCACAAGTGCGAAAACAAGAAGAGCTTTTTTCATTGTTCACTTCCTCCATTCATTTTTAGGGAACCGAGCGTACCGCCCGGCGTTTCTCCCTTATTTATTATCCAGGTCAGTATAGCAACCGCCTATATCGCTGTCAAGCAGAAACAGAATTTTGAGAGACTCTTGTTTTTGCAATTTAGCCGGCAGCCGATTTACTTGACCAAAAATACCTAATTCATTCATAGCGCTTAAATTGTACTCTTACATGCTCGACATGTAAAGTTTTTTTCTTAAGCCTAATGAACTTTTAATTTACTATGCTGAAAAACCGAATAATTCCTCCGGTTTCTGCAAAATAGTGATCCCTTTTGCTAATAAAAGAACAACTCTCATTCCGATAGGTTACACTAATTATTAATAAAACAGATATTGGAGTTTTTACCGGGGCCGGCGGCTTACATCTGCATACCTACGGCGATGCTGAAGACGGTTTGGTCGGATTGGAGGTTGTAGGCGGCGTCGACGCCCAGGGCCGGAATAGCGAGTTTGCGAAGGTAGACCCGGAAGCCGGCGCCGGGGCCGTAGAAGTCGTGCTCGCCCGCGGCAGCCGAGCGGTACCAGCCGTGTTCGTAGAAACTGCTTATGACCACCGCGCCCCAGCCCCGGGTGAGAACCGGCAGGTCGTAGGCGACAGCGGTGCTCCAATAGTCCTTGGCGGTAACTTTGCCGAAGGGCAGGGTGCGGAAGCCGTCGCGGCCGGAGATGGGTTCTTCGGAGAGGAGTGGGCGCTGGCCAAAACCTCCGGCAGCCAAGAACCGCAGCCGCTGAGCAGCAAATGTGGGAATATTCAGGGCAGCCTGGCCGCTGATACTGGGGCTGTTCACCACAAATGAGTAGGAGGCCCGGGCTGCGGTTTCAAAGCCTTTCAGCAGAGAGCCGTAGGGAACAGTGGCGTCGTAGCGGCTCTCTAGACTTAGCTGCCGCTGGGAGTCTTCGATTTCCAGGCTTCCGTCGGCAGCGGGGCCTTTGATATTGCTGATCTCGTACTGTTCGAGCCGGGTGCGGACCGATGCAGAGAGGCGCGGGGTAAACTGATACCCCAGGCCGAAGGAGCCGCTGACTGAATTGGTTTTGAAGGAGAGAGCGGTTTTGCCGTCGGGGGTGGCGATTTCTTCGTCACCTACCCCGCCGCCAGCGCTCAGGACCAGCTTATAGCGGCTCTGAAAAAGGGCCGGATCGGCGTATACAACGAAGCCCGACAGACCCTCGGTGCCACCCATAACCCCGGAGATAAGCTGCTTGCCCGTACCCAACAGGTTGCTTTCGATGGCCACCAAGCCGCCCATCACCGAGCTTCCGTCGCTGGAGAAGAAGGGGACCGGGATGAGGGTCCATTTATCCTCTACATCGATAATAATGGTAATAGGCGTACCGCTCTCCGCGGGACAGGGCTGGGCTTTAATACTTACTTCAGCGAAAAGACCGCTTTTTTTCAGATTTATCCGCGCCTGGCTGAGGCTCTTTTCATCTAAAACGCTTCCGGTTTCCAAGCCGGCAATACGCTGGACAACCGGGTCCAGGGTACGTGCATTTCCGCGCACTTCTATCTTGCATATCTCGCGGCCGTAATATGCCCGGGCTGATTTGGTATCTGTATTATCAGCGTTGGTTTCAGGGGTGTCCGCAGGGGCGTACTGGACTCCAACTACTATTAACAGCAGCATTGTGATACCGAAAAACGCGTTTCTAAAGACTATCTGGATTTTCAAGGTTTATTCCTTCAGTTTTATTTTATAACAACAAGAGTTATTGTTCCGGAAAAAATTATCAAGCATTGTATGCCATTTTTCAGATATTTTTTATAGATCGCACCATTGAGTAGGAGTCGGGATCATGTCCATAGTGTTCTTGGCGTTATAGCTTTGAATAAATTTCATTAAGAGTAGAAATAACAACCGACCAGTATTCCGGTGTTTCAAGTGAAGCATTTACTGTATGTACAGGCAAAAAGCGCCTAATTTCAAATAGAAACTCTGAATGGCCATCCTCTATCTGCTCAATTCTATCGGACAATATTTTCAAATAATGATCATAATGAACCTGGCGCTCTTTTAGTTTTTTTCTCACTAAATCAGGCCTCAGCTCAACTGTGTGCTGAGTCATCCAGATTATATCCCAGATATCCCTCTGCTTTATCCGATTCGGACGTAAAGCCAGCGCTACAAGCTTGTCCGTAAAAATCTCCTCAAGAGTCTCCGCATGCAGTATTAAGCCTGATGTTCCAAAATCGACTCCGTAATGATTTCTCAACATCACCGGTTGCGTCTCAAAACTTGAAACAGTACATACATCAATGTGAATACGTTGAGAGGGAAGATGTGTTTGTTCGGGACGGGTGATAATTTTCACCTTCCAGGTCTTTGTATCACCTTCCGCCCGGTGAGGTTCGCTTACATGTACTTCTAAACCATAACGTTTTGTAATAGCTTCTTCCAAGCTTGCAGCCAAAGCCTTCAGATTATCGGGCTCAAAGTCGGTTCCACCCGTAAAATCAAGATCTTCACTCAATCTGGGAGACCCGTAACAATCCCGCAGACAAGTGCCGCCTATGAAGGTAAGCTTGCGCAGAAAGCCGGCCTGCGCCATTTCCCGTAGAATATCGTGGTGCAGAATTTCCTTTTCCACGACCGGCTGCAATGACATTAGTTCATCATTCTCCTGCAAAACTTGGTCAACAAGTGTATCAAACAAGCTCATCTGCCGCCCTCCAATCGATTAAATCCATCGAACGTCCCGTTAAACGCATATCTTCTAAAGCTAAGCCAACTTTTGCCCGCCATAACCTGCAGCGGCTGTCATATACTAATCTGTCCGCAATATCATTGGGATTTTTTTTTGTATGAATAAACTCAATCGAGCCGAAATTTCCGCAATCCACTGTATAGCTCCGGCCACTGCTCATTAAGGAGATCCATGCAATCGGAATTTGCGAAATAACGCCGGCCTCACTCAGCACTGTCTCTACACTCAGATAATTAAACTCTCCAGCCCGGAGTTTTGCAGCAGTATGGTACAAAAGCAATCCCCGCGGATACTCCACTCGAGGGTTGAGATAAATGCCGCGGCATACCCTCATCAGCAGCCCATCCTTCACAGCCCGGCTCAAGACTACTTTTAACGCAGCATAGCTATGGTGGGGGAACACTGAATAGAAATCACTCACTGAAAACAAATAGTGCTCATGGTCGGAAAGGGAATCTAAAGTGCTTCGAAGCTTCTTCATCACTTGCATAAATAACCTGGTAGACAAAAGGTATCATATTTTGTTACCTTTTGTCTACAGCGATTCTTAATTCAAAAGTAAAAAGACTTTTAAATTAAGAATTCGCATCAATCTCTTTGCAAAATTTTATATAACTCAACGTTTGGAGTCATTCTGATTAATCTACCTTTTTGAATGAAAAACAAACGGCACTCAGTTCAAGAGGGTGCCGCCGCATGGCGTCATTTTGCCTGAGTAAGACTCATTATGTACATTTTCATTAGTCTATTGACAATTTGTACAATCATACTAGCTTATATATGTGATAGAAGAATCGGCGGGCACATGGTAATATACACACTATGACAGAAGAAATACCCGGCCTTCACGAGCTCCTCGAATATTTTAAGAGCGAAGGAGTACACACCTGCATCCTCTACGGTTCGGCCGCCGCCGGCAGACGCCGCTCTGACAGCGACATCGATCTGGCGATAGCAGCGGACTCTGAATTTCCGCCTGAGACACTCGCACGACACTACTTGCAAGCGACATCCCTCCTAAAGAGCGAGGTCGATCTGCGCGACCTGCGCCGGGCAAAGGGGCTTTACCTCAAAGAAGTCCTCACCAAGGGGAAGATTCTGCTCAACGAAGATCCACAGTTTCTCGGGGACAAAGCAATAGAGATGATGGACTATCAAACCGACCTTGCTCCCCAGGTAAATGCAATTCGACGGGAACAACTCGAGAGGAGTCTTTATGAGAAATGAAATTATCCTCAAAAAAATGACCTCGTTGAAGCACTGTCTTGATCGGTTAGAAGAAAAGCGACCTGAGAAATGGGAAACGTTCTTAGAAAACTACGACCTTCAGGATATCATTTCAATAAATCTCGAGAGGGCGGTACAGTTGACCGTCGACATCGGACTGCACACTTTATCGGGGCTCAGAGTTCAACCTCCCGAAACTATGGCTGAGGTGTTTTCCCTTTTGAACCGGAAAGGAGTGATAACTGAAACACTTGCTCAGCATCTCATAAGTGCCGTCGGATTTCGCAATATAGCTGTGCACGAATACGAGGAAATCGACTGGAAAATTGTACACTCCATTCTTTTTCAGCATCTCGCCGACTTTCATCATTTTATGCGGCACGTTCTCGAGTTTGAAGTATAGACTTTCAAAATACGTTACCTTTTGTTCACCCCGCCCGAAACTCCGAAAAAAAATGACCAGAGCCGGAAGCCCTGGTCACTATTTTAATCTTAGCTATTCAAATGTAATGAAAGAGCTTAATCTTCGTGTTTCTTTTTCGCATAGCGTACTGTGCCGCTTTTCTTGCCGCCGGATTTGCCGGGTTTTCCATAGGACTTGCCCGCCGGCTTACCGTAAGGTTTTCCGCCCGGTCGCCCGCCGGATTTTCCGCCCGATCTGCCCTGGGGCTTACCGGGTCCGCCGCTGCTGCCGAGTTTTGCGGTTAAAGAGCGTCCCTGGTAGGTAAAGCCGTTCAGGGCGCTGGCCACTTCACTTGCAAACTCCTGCTCTACCTGCAGCTCGCTCCAGGCGGTATCAACTTTGATGCGGCCGATATTGATGTCGCGGTTGCGGGTGCTCTGATTTACCAGCCCGATCAGCTGGGGCGGTGCCACCTTGTCGCGCTTTCCAAGGTTTATGCTGATTTGTGCAAAACCCTCTTCCACGCCACCGGAGCGGCCGCCGGGTCCTCGACTGCGGCCGCCGCGGTCTTGACCGTTACGACCTCTGTCATTGTAGCCTGCGCGACGGCTATCGCCTCGCTGGGAGCCCCTTTCGTTTCTGAACTCTTTTTCTCTTACAGGGGTGAGGTCGGGCATATCATCGTAGTAGCCCAGCATTTTCTCAAACTGCATGCTGACGATTTTCTGCAGGAGCTCGTCCCGGCTTAAATCGGCAAGCTGCTTCTGCAAGGCTGCAAAATAGGGAGCAATCTGCTCCTCATTTACTTCGGTTGAAATAAGACGATCGGCAAAATCTACCAGCTGTCGTTGAAAGATGTCTTCTTCACCGGGGACTTTTCCCTCATCGATGGAGCGCTTGATCACCTTTTCAATATGCTGCAGCCGGCGCTTCTCCCGGGCTCCTACAATTGCGTAAGAGTTACCAGTTTTACCTGCACGGCCGGTTCGCCCGCTGCGGTGGGTATACATCTCTATTTCATCGGGAAGGTCATAGTGGATTACGTGGGAGAGGTTCTGCACATCCAATCCACGGGCGGCGATATCGGTTGCCACTAACAGCTGCAGATCTTTGCGGCGGAACTTGTTCATTACAAACTCACGCTGCACCTGTGACAGGTCGCCGTGCAGGGCCTCGGCATCGTATCCGTCGGTGGCCAATTGATCGGCTACTTCCTGGGTAGATACTTTGGTGCGGCAGAAGACAATTCCGTACATGTCGGGGTGGAAGTCGACCAGGCGCTTGAGGGCGGCATATTTTTCATTACCCCGGACCAGGAAATAGGTATGGTCGACGCTCTGGGCGCCGGCGTTTCGCTGTCCCATGGTCATGGTAAGGGGGTCGTTCATGTAGTTTTCTGCGATCATTGCGACGTCTTTGGGCATGGTTGCCGACAGGAGTATGGTACGCCGCTCTGCGGGGGCTGACTGGAGTATCGCATCGAGCTCTTCTTTGAAGCCCATGTTAAGCATGATGTCGGCTTCGTCGAGCACCGCGTATTGCAGGGTGCTGAGGTCGGCTTTGCCTTTGTTGATGAGGTCCACCAAGCGACCGGGGGTTGCCACCAGGATGTGAACTCCGTTCCGCAGGGAGCGTATTTGTTCGCCGTAGCCGGCGCCGCCGTAGACTACGTCGATGGCTACCTTCGGCAGGTTGGCCGCATAGGCCTGGAGTTCTTTGGTTATCTGGATTGCCAGCTCGCGGGTCGGGCAGAGCACTAAGGCTCCGATTTGGCGCGGAGTGTCTCGCAGTTTTTCCAGCAGGGGGAGTCCGAAGGCGGCGGTTTTGCCGGTTCCGGTTTGTGCCAGGCCGACTATGTCCTGAGCGTCTTCCATTATAGCCGGTATTACGGCTTCTTGTACTGGAGTCGGAGTCTCGAAGCCCATTGCTTCTACGGCTTTGAGAATTGAGTCGTCTAGAGGGAATTCTTTGAATGTCAAATAAGTGTCCTTGTTGTAGGTTGGTCTTACGCGGCCATACGGCGGCGTATATTTCCGATATAGGTGCGTCTGAACAAAGAAGAGTTCAAGCCGCCCAATCGACCTACGCCTCACCCTCGTTCAACATTTAGATTCGAATATACCCAAAACAGTCCCCCTTGTCAATACTGCTGTATGCAGCGTGGTGGTATGCCGGCTCTATTTCCTCTTAATATAATGCTTTATATTTGACCGAAAACACAATTACCATTACTTTTTATACATGTGTGAATTAGCGTTCACAAAACACCAATCTTCGTACAACAGGAGGCAAAAGGAGATGCTGCACTTTTTATATAATAACTCCTTTAACCTATTTAACTCTAAAAAGACGATTATTATTTCTATATTCACCCTCGCCCTGGTCCTACTCTCAGGCTGCGCCGGACAAGCCGTTCAGGCAGACCAGGCTGATCACCCCGGTCAACCCGCTCAAGCCCCTGGGGCAGACCAAACGGAGACCGCCAGTCAGAACGCTCAAACAGATGTAACCGGCCAGGCCGAGGCTACAAATGAGTCTGATAAAGCGAACCAAACCGGACAGTCACAAGAGCTTGAGCTCAACGATGAAGTGCTTTACGGGCAGTTAGACAACGGGCTTACCTACTATATACGCTCTAATAGCCGGCCTAAGGATCGGCTGCAGATGCGGCTGGTGGTTGATGCCGGGAGTATTCTCGAGCAGGATGATCAGCGCGGTCTTGCCCATTTTGTTGAACATATGGCCTTCAACGGCACCGAGAAATATGAGAAAGACAGCATTATCGACTATCTGGAAAAAACCGGGATGAGTTTCGGTCCGGACATAAACGCATCCACCAGCTTCGACCAGACCATCTATAAGCTCGACCTCCCCACCGGCGCCGCAGAGCAAGAGAAAAATCAAGAGCAAACTACCGTTGCAAAGGGCGTTGATATACTCAAAGAGTGGGCCTTCAGAATTGCATTTGCCCCGGAGCAGGTAGAGGATGAGAAGGGAGTGGTGATCGAAGAGTGGCGCGGTGCCAGAGGTGCGGCAGCCCGGATGCGCGAGGAGTATCTGCCGGTTCTCTTCCGTAACTCGCGGTATGCAGAGCGCCTGCCTATCGGAAAGATGGACGTAATCCGTGCCGCCGAGCCGGAGGACCTCGACCAGTTCTACTCCGCCTGGTACCGCCCTGAGCTTATGGCCGTGGTTGCTGTAGGGGATATGGAACCGGAGAAAATTGAAGCGCTTATCAAAGAAACCTTCAGCGGCGCAGACCCCCGCGATAATCCCCGGGATAAGCCTCAGGACGACCCTCAAAATAAAGGCCTCCAGCGGCCAAGCTATTCCGTTCCCCCAGCGGAGGAGCATGAGTTTGCGGTAGTCACCGACCCGGAAGCCCAGAGAACACAAGTTCAAATGCTCAGCCTCCATGAGCCTTTTCGCATAAAGACCGAACAGGACTACCGCACATCCCTTGTTATCGGCATGTATGGGCAGATGGTACGGGCCCGGCTTTCGGAGAAGACGGAGCAGTCCGACCCTCCCTACGTCAACGGCTATTTCGGGCTTACCAACTACCTGCGAAATAATGATGCCACTGTGTGGGGAGCACTCGCCCGGGAAGGGCAAGTTGAGCGGGCTCTGCGCACTCTGTTGGAAGAAGAGCGCAGGATCAGCGAGTTCGGCTTCACCGAGGGTGAGCTGCAGCGCGCCAAGGAGAACCTGCGCAGCCGTATGCAGCGCGTGTATGAGGAGCGGGACAAAACCGAATCCGGCAGCTTTGCCGGTGAATATATCCGGCATTTTCTGGCCGGCGAGGCAGCCCCTGGAATCGAGCGAGAGTGGCAGCTCACTCAGAAGTATCTGCCGGAGATCTCCCTGGAGGATATCCGCAGGGTACGCGAGCAGATTATCCGCTCCGGCGGGGCTAAAACGACCATCGTCACCGGCCCGGAAAAGGCCGGCCTCGAGTACCCCTCCCCGGAGGAACTCAGAGAGCTGGTCGAGCAAGTCCAAGCTTCCAAAGTAGAGCCCTACCGTGACGATTTTTCCGGACTGAAGCTGATAGACAAGCTGCCGGAGCCCGGCAGCATTGAATCCACCGAAGCCATTACAATACCGGTGGCAGAGGAGGATATCTCCTACCACGAGTTTACCCTCTCCAACGGAGCAAAGGTGGTCTATCGGCAGACCGACTACAAGAACGAGCAGGTACTCTTCTCCGCCTTCAGTTACGGCGGGGCGTCCCTGGTGGAAGACGAAGATTACTATGCGGCCGTCATGGCACCAAGCTTCGTGCAAGCCGCAGGGCTGGGCGAGTACAGCCCCAGCGACTTGCGTAAGCTCACCGCCGGGAAGCAGGCACAGGTCAGCCCCTCCATCGGAGACCTTACCGAAGGCTTCAGCGGAAGCGCCCGGCCGGAGGATCTGGAGCTGCTCTTTCAACAAGTCTACCTCTATTTCACTGCTCCTCGGCGGGATTCAGACCTGTTTCAGTCCTATCAGCAGCGGCTGCAGGGGGTGCTGCAGAACCGCCGCAGCAATCCGGATGTCCTTCTGAACGATACCGTCACTGAAATGCTCTTCGACGATCACCCCCGCCGGCAGCCCTATACTGCCGAGCGCATCGGTGAAATAACCGAGGACCAAGTCTACCGCATCTTCAGCGAGCGTTTCGCTTCTCCCGCGGATTTTACCTTCACCTTTGTGGGCAATCTTAACCCGCAGAAGCTCAAGCGCCTGGCCGCGCTCTATCTCGGCTCAATCGAGCCGGCAGCGAGCACAAACAGCCGCGAGTCCTGGGTCGACCGGGGCGTGCGCTTCACCGATACCGAGGCCAGGGAAGAGGTCTATGCGGGAATCGCCGAAAAAAGCCGGGTTAACCGACTCTACTTCGGCAGCTATGACTGGAGCCTGGAGCACAACAGCAGCCTCGAATCGCTGCGCAAACTCCTGGAAATCCGTCTGCGCGAAAAAGTCCGGGAAGAGGCCGGCGGCACCTACGGCGTGGGGGTTTCAGTTTCCACCAGCCGCGATCCGGTAAATCGCTACCTCCTGTCCATCACCTTCAACTGCGATCCGTCGCGGGTCGAGGAACTCAACTCGATCATCGACTCCGAGCTCTCCGTCCTTGCCGATCAGCCCGTCGAAGCTGACTACATCGAAAAAATCCGCAGCACCCGCAGCAGCTCCCTCCAAGAGGCTCTGGAAACCAACGGCTTCTGGCTTGGAAAGCTCCAGAGCATCCAGCGCCACCGGCTCGACCCCGAAAGCGCCCTGGCCGTCGGCTCCCGGATCCAATCCACCACCGCCGAGTCTCTGCACCGTGCCGCCCGCAGCTACCTCAGCGAGGCCACCACGCTTCGGGCCATCCTCTATCCGGAGTCCGCCCGGGAGTAAAAGTACTCTTGAATAGCGGTGTCCGTGTGCAAAAAGCCACGGGCACCGCCCCTTCTATATATAGTGAGAGCTTGCCGTGAAAAAGCTTTCGTAGTATCCTATTTATATGGAGACCAACATGGATTTCCTTATCGAATCACTCGAACACGAACTATCCGATGCCTTCGAGGTAAAAAACCGCGATTCCCTGCACCGCTGTGTGCTAATGCTGGCCAACAACATGGTCACCAAGGCTGAATACAGCCAAGAGACCGCACGTATGCACGAAGATTTCCGCGCCCTGCTTACCGAAATGCACGCCCGTTTCGATGCGGTGGACAAGCATTTTGATGCTGTAAATCAACGCTTTGAAGAACGAAATCAAAGGTTTGAAGCACTTCAAACTCAAATGGACAAGCACTTCGAGGCCGTCAATCAACGTTTTGAAGAACAAAACCAAAGGTTCGAAGCACTTCAAACTCAAATGGACCGCCGCTTTGAAGAACAAAACAAGCGTTTCGACGACATGAATGACCGCTTCACCCACATGTTCCGCTTCATGAGCCTTGGCTTCACCCTGCTGGCGGTGCTGATAACCGTCCTCAATTTCCTATAGCCCACAACACCAACAAATTCGAACACAAAAAACCCGCCCCGGCCGAAACCAAAGCGGGCGAATAATTACCCACAGGCGATGCTAGAATTTCATGTAAGTTTTGATCTGGAAAACAACGTTGTTGCGCGCTTGAATGTTTGTTCCCATGATCGGATACTCATATCCAACCTTGAACTCCATCGGAAGTGGTAACTTCATTAAGAAAGTTGAAACACTTGGCTTCACATAAAGACTGTTTGTTGCAGAATCAGGAGCTTCTGTATCATCGTATTTTACATCTGGGGTCGTGACATAAGTAAAAGGAACTCCAACTGAAAGTTCGACACCATCAGCAACCATTGTATTAAAGTGAGGTTCTGCCTCGACAGTAAGCTCATAACCGTAATCTACTTCATCGGCTGCTGGATTGTAGTGCGCTAAATCAGTTTTTGCAGTATCTACAGGGAAGAAATACTTGAATTGGCTATAAAGGTTTAAGAAGAACATCTTGTTAATTATATAATCAGCGTAAAATCTTGCACCTAAACCAGTAGCGTTTTTTGAAGCACCCAGATTAATTTCGTCACCAGTTCCAAGAGTTTTAGCCGCTTCTTCCTCCGGATCATATCCAAAAGCAGTAGGAAGCATTACTCCTGGAGCAAAGGCTGCTCTAAACATATCGTTTTGAACTGGAGCCTGTTCACCGACAATCTGCATTTTTGCTCCAATAAAAACTTCCGCAGGACCTTGCACCGTGTAACTCTCTTCAACGAAATCTCCAGCTATCGTACCATCACTCTTAAAAGTGGCTCCAAAGGTATATCCAGGGGTCCACTGAACAGCGGCGCTTATCCATTCATTCACACCATACTCAATAGCACCACCTAAATTAAATGCAGTTAGTTTGTCAGTAGGTTGACCCAACTCAGTAAAGTCTTTCAAATCACCATCTTCGTTGTACTGTCCAGTAGCAAACGAATAGACGGGGACGATGTAGGTCCTCAGCACGCCCTTGGGTAGGACTTTTGCGTCGTCGGCGAATGCGGGCAGTACCAGGGCCAGCATTATTAGTACTAGTAGTAATTTTTTCATTACACGCTCCTTTTTATTTGTGTGGCCGGAGTGGCCGGTTT
>JAIPFV010000058.1 GCA_021736475.1 Spirochaetia bacterium
CTGGTGGTGGTGACCCATGATATGTCGTTGAGTACAAAAACGGATATTCATTATCACCTGCGCGAAGGCCGCCTGGAGGAGCAATGAGAGAATCAGCTCCGGCTTATCTGGGTTTTAAGATTTTATTCGGAGCCCGGTCATCCGGTACCAGCAGCAAAACAAGCACACACCTGATCGGAGCCATCCTTGGAATCGGATTATCACTAGTACCTTTAATAACTGTTATTCAGGTTTCCGGCGGTTTAATTGAGGGTATTACCAGAAGATTTATTGAAATTGGCTCGTATCATTTGCAGGTCAAAACCTACTCACCCATAACTGAAGAGCAGCGCTCCTCTGCCTTAGAGGCTATTGATAGTACAGACGGGGTACGCTATGCCTTTCCAACAGTATTTGGAGAAGGGCTGGTATATTCCCCTGGGGGGAAAACCGGGGTATCGGTACGCGCGCTTCCCCAGGATTATTATACCGCTGACGAGGGTGTCTCGGAGTTTTTGAGCATTGATGCCGGCAAATTTCAGTTGGATTCCAAGCAGGATGGGATGCTGAGTTCCCAGGTAGCAGAAAAACTAGACGTTTCTGTGGGGGATAGAGTTCGATTGTTAACCGCAAAATCGATTCCTGGAAGAGCTCCTGTTTTAAGACCGAGTTTTTTTACAGTACGAGGAATTTTTTCAACCGGATACTATGAATTGGATGCCCTGAGTATGTATATTCCCCTTGCCACCGGGAAGGTGCTTTTCAATGAACCGGGAAGCCATATCATCGGTGTGAAGCTTGAGAAGCCCTACCAAGAGGCTCAAAAGGTGGCTCAGACACTGCTGCAGAAATTGTCACAGGATTGGTATGTATATACCTGGTATAGCCTTGAAAGGCCAATGCTTGAAAGCTTCCGTACTACCCGAAACCTGTTGATTTTCGTTATGGCTCTGATTGTCCTTGTGGCTACAGTAAATATTTCCTCTTCTATGATCATGTTGGTTATAGAGAAGGAGCCGGAAATTGCCATGCTCAAAAGTGTCGGCGTGAGGCCCCATACCATTACAAAATCGTTTTTGTACACTGGAATATGGATAGGCACCGCCGCTACGCTGGTAGGCGTTTCGATTGGTCTAGTGATGGCTGTGAATATTAACAGCTTACTCTCCGGCCTAGAGAGTTCTTTGAACCTCATGTACAGAGGGTTTGAACTGCTTTTCTCGCCGATTGGAGATGTAGATAGCGAGAACATTAAAGTGTTTGATGAATCATTCTATTTGGAAACAATCCCGATTCGTCTGGAATTTTTTGAAATCTTTTTGACTGGGGCAGGAGCACTGTTAGCTTCTACATTGGCCGCCTATTTTCCGGCCCGGAGAGCGGGGAAGATTAAACCACTTGAGATATTAAGGAAACACTAATACTCTTATACACAATTGAGTGGGAAAGTAGTATATTGTGGGTGGGAGTAGCCCGATATGATATTACATGCTAAAATGGAGGAGAGAAAACGGAGGATTTAATGATTTGTGATATATGTGGAGAGAATGAAGCTATTGTCCACGTGCAGCAAATAATGGGCGGAGAAATCTACGAGGTCCATATGTGTTCTGAGTGTGCAAAACAGAAAGGTGTAGCTCTTGAGAACAGTGAAAATGGAGAAGTCTCTCTCTCTCAGCTGCTAAGTGGATTAGTCGAATCTTTCGCTCAGGAAGGGGACACAGCTGTTACCAATGAATGTCCAAAATGTGGAACCAGCCTAACCGATCTCAAGGAAAAAGAGACCGCCGGCTGTGCTGAATGCTATACCGCCTTCCGCAATCAGATTGATACTATTTTATCCGATCACACGGATATTACTATACATCGAGGAAAATTTCCTGAAAAATTGAAGGCCTACAAAGCGATTTTAATCGATAAAGAAGTATTAAAGAGTAAACTGAGCGAGGCTGTTCAAAAGGAAGAGTATGAACGGGCGGCGCTGTTACGAGATCAGATAGAGGAGTTGGAGCAGAACCCTCATAAGGGTATCGAAGAATGAATGCGATAAACTTTCAAACAATTTTAGAGCACCCCGGATGGTACAGTGAGGAGGGACCGGAACAGCAAGTAGTTTTTTCAAGCCGCGCTCGGCTCTCGCGCAATCTTTCCGGGTATTATTTCCCACATAAATTAAACGATAAAGAGCTGCAGGAAGTACAGGAAAATATCGGTAATGCCTTCAAGAGTAAGCATCTTGATGAGCATTTTACCGTTAAGGTGTTGGAGGATCTGCCGGTTCTCGAGCGGCGTAAGCTGATCGAAAAACACTTTGTGTCACAGAACTACTCACTGGAAAAGAGAAAACTGGTTATCTTTGACCAAAACGACTCAGTTGCCGCAACGGTAAATCAAACCGATCATCTACAGCTGGCAGCTTTCACCGGTGGCTTATCAATTCAGCGCGCCTATGAAAGGGTAAGTGCAATTGAACGGCGCCTTGAGAAACAGCTTAACTTTGCAGTATCCCTGGACCGTGGATATCTGAGTTCCGACCTAAAAAACTGCGGCACCGGATTACAGGTTTCGGTGCTTCTGCATCTGCCGGCCCTTAAATACTCTTCAGTGCTTGAAAGGGCTTTCCGTCGTGTTATGGATGCCGGATTAGAGGTGCGGGGCTTTACAGGCGATGAAGATGGATCTCTCGGATCCCTTTATCAGGTATATAATCCGGTTGCGATTGGAGAAAATGAAAAAGATATAGTCGAAAAACTTGCACGCCTAGCATCTCAGTTAGTAGATTATGAAAAGAAGGCGCGTGAAGAGATGAAAAGGCACCGTAGAGTAGAACTCGAGGATATTGTATATCGAGCCTACGGAATTCTAAATAACTGCAGATTATTGCAGGAAAAGGAAGCAGTCAATCTGCTTTCGGATGTACGTTTAGGTGTAGCTTTGGGATGGATAAAAGTTCCGATTCATATAATGAATACACTGCTGGTACTGGTTGGCAAAGCTCATTTGCAGCAAATGGCCGGTCACGAACAGCAGGAGGAATCTTCCCAGCACATAGAGAGTTTGCGGGCGCGCCTCGTACAGCATGCATTGAGCGCTTACAAGGAGGATGCCGATGTTTAAAGGACTGACCCAAAGGGCACAAAGAATATTGACAATATTCGCACAGGAAGAAGCAAAGAGGTTCCATTCGGATCAACTGCTTCCTGAACATATAATTCTTGCACTTTTAAAGGATGGCGAGGGCTTAGGATATAAGGCTCTCACCAATTTGAAGATAGATCCCGGCGAATTGCAAACCGAAATAGAAAAAAGTATTCCCAAGAAACACGCCGGTTTTATATTAGGCGATGTACCCCCGTCTCACAGGGGCAAAAAGGTATTGGAAGATGCGGCTGAAGAAGCGCGCAGTATGGGCCATGAGTACATAGGTACCGAACACCTTTTCTTAGCCGCGTCTAAAGAGTCCGGCAGCGTAGTGCAGAGATTTCTGGTGAAACAGTCTGTTTCTGTAGAGACAATCCGAGACACTATAACCGAACTCAGGGGCAGCGGGAATATGCGCAAGAAGGGGGCCGGTCAACAGGCCGCTCCGAAAAGAAAAACCGGCCAGACCAGTGGGAAGGGGACCCCGACCCTCGATGAGTTTGCCCGGGACCTTACCGAATATGCTCGTGAAAATAAGCTGGATCCGGTTATCGGACGCAGCTGGGAAATACAGCGGGTAATTCAAATTCTGGCCCGCCGCACAAAAAATAATCCGGTGCTTATCGGAGAACCGGGTGTCGGTAAAACTGCAATTGTCGAAGGGCTTGCCCAGCAGATTGAAGAGGGAAGCGCCCCGGAGGTTCTGCTTGGAAAACGGGTAGTAACCCTCGATATTGCTTCACTTATCGCAGGTACGAAGTATCGCGGTGAGTTTGAAGAACGCCTGAAAAAGGTTATGAAAGAAATTTCTAATGCCGGCAATGTAGTTCTGTTTATCGATGAACTTCACACCATAATCGGTGCCGGTGGAGCGGAGGGTGCCATCGACGCATCCAATATGCTTAAACCGGCTCTCTCAAGGGGTGAGCTTCAGACGATAGGTGCCACTACCCACAACGAGTACCGCAAATACATCGAGAAAGATGCTGCCCTGGAAAGAAGATTTCAGACAATTTTTGTAGAGGAACCCTCTATAGATGAAACAATTGAAATCTTGAACGGAATAAAAAACCAGTATGAAGACCATCACAACGTCACTTACACTGAAAAAGCGATCGGAGAGGCGGCCAGACTGTCGGGACGTTACATTACCGACCGTTTTATGCCGGACAAAGCGATAGACTTAATAGATGAGGCCGGCTCGTACAAGAGAATCAACAATACCGTGCGACCAAAAGAGTTGTCTGAACTTGAGGAAGAGATCGAACGACTGACGGATGAAAAAATTAACCTGGTAAATAACCAGGATTATGAAAAAGCCGCCGCGGTTAGGGATACAGTTCGTCAAATTAAGGGCCGGGTCGAAGAAATTAAAAAGGGTTGGAAAAAATCTCTTAAGAACGAGAAAAATGAGGTGGATGAAGATGATATACAGAGTATTATCTCGAGTATCACCGGAATACCCCTGGAACGAATCGCCCAGAGCGAATCTGAAAAACTGCTGAAGATTGAAGATGAGTTGCATAAAACTATTATTGGACAAAACGAAGCCATTGGGGCAATTGCTTCAAGTATTCGTAGGTCAAGAACCGGACTTAACTCGCCCAAACGACCCTTGGGTTCCTTTATTTTTCTTGGGCCAACCGGGGTTGGTAAAACTTTGCTTGCTAAAACTCTTGCCCAGTTCTTATTTGGAAATGATGAATCATTAATCCGAATTGATATGTCCGACTATATGGAAAAACACAATGTCAGCCGCCTAGTGGGAGCCCCTCCCGGTTATGTCGGATACGAAGAGGGTGGTTTGCTAACCGAAAAAATCCGTCGCAGACCTTATTCTGTAATTCTGCTGGACGAAATAGAGAAAGCCCACCCCGATGTCTTTAATTTGCTGCTTCAGGTATTGGAAGAGGGTGAACTGCACGATAATCTTGGACACAAGGTTTCCTTTCGCAATACGGTGGTGATCATGACCTCCAATGCAGGTGCCCGTGAAATATCCCATGAAGGGACCCTTGGTTTTCAGGTGAAAGAAGGGGTCTATGACTACAAGGATATTAAGGCCTCGGCTCTGAACGAAATGCGGCGTGCTTTTCGCCCCGAGTTTATTAACCGGGTAGATGAGATAGTGGTATTCCAGAGCCTGAATAGAGAAGAAGTAAGTAAAATTCTTGATATTATGCTGTCTGAGGTTTCCCTGCGGCTGCTCGAGATGAACATCATCATGGAAGTGAAACAGTCCGTCAAGGATTACCTTATTGATAACGGCTACGATGCCAAATACGGTGCACGCCCGCTCCGGCGCCTTATAAGCAAAGAGATAGAAGATCCCATCTCTATGCAGATGTTGGAAGGAAAGTGTACAAGCGGCACCCGTTTAATTTTGAATATGCGGAAGGGAAAAATTAACTTTACCGCAAAACAGCCGGAACAGGTTCCGGATCACGCTTCAATAAATAATTAACTACCTAGGTGGGTGAATGCTTGTCATTTCACCCACCTCTTTATATTATAAGCATATACATTCTTCATAAATCAGGTGTTTACCCATGAATCTAGAACTTTTTATTCTCGGGACCGGCGGCATGATGCCCCTTCCCAACCGCTTCCTTACCTCCATGCTGCTGCGCCGCGAGGGTGATCTGTTTCTTTTCGACTGCGGTGAGGGTACCCAGGTATCGCTTCGCAAATTAAACCTGCGCTGGAAAAAGATAAATACCATTTTTATCAGCCACACCCATGCCGATCATGTAACCGGCTTACCGGGCATTTTGATGCTCTCTAGTCAAGTCGATCGTGATGAACCGCTTTACATTATCGGACCGCCCAAGATTAGGGAGTATGTTGAAGAGAATCGGCGGGTACTTGATATGTATATTAACTATGAAATAATAATTCGAGAGGTAGAAACCCCCGGGATAGTGTATCAAGGCGAGGGCTTCCATGTCGAAGCTTTTTGGCTGCGCCACACAAAACCTTGTCTAGGTTATACACTGGTCGAGGATGACCGGCCGGGAGTTTTTGATCCTGCGGAGGCCGAGCGGCTGCTGGTTCCAAAGGGGCCGCGGTGGGCTCAGTTGCAGAAAGGTGAAACCGTTGTTACGGACAAGGGGGTACCCGTGAAATCGGAGGCTGTCATGGGACCGAAGCGGCCGGGCAGAAAAGTCGGTTATGTAACCGATACTATGTACTTTGAGGGGCTCGCTTCAAAGTTAAGGGGCTGCGATTTTCTGGTATGTGAAAGCATGTTTAAGCATGAGCTTGAAGAGAGCGCCCGCGAGAAGAAGCACCTTACCTCCCGGCAGGCAGCTACCATTGCCAAGGATGCTGGTGGTATAGGTACTCTTGGACTTATTCATTACAGTCCGCGCTATACTGAATACGAACTGCGACAGTTGTTGAAAGAGGCTCGTGAACTGTTTCCCAGTACTATCTTAACCCGTGATCGCCAGTCCTTTGACATCCCGTACCAGGAGGAGCCGAAGGGGCATGATTGAGGTACAGAAGGTAAGTAAACGCTATGGTTCCATTGAAGCGGTTCGCAGCGTAGATGTGTCGATAGGGAAAGGGGAAGTTGTTGGACTGTTAGGGCCAAATGGAGCTGGAAAAACCACTTTGATGAAGATTCTTACAGGCTACCACTTTCCAAGTTCAGGGAATGTAACTATTTTAGGTCATGATATATATACAGAGTCGTTGAAGATAAAATCTGAGATTGGGTATCTGCCGGAAAATGCACCTATCTATTCCGATTTAAATGTGTACGAATACCTTGAGTTTATTGCTGATGCCCGTGGATTGAGCACTTCCGACAAACAGCGACGCATACCTGCCACTATAGAAGAGACCGGTTTGGCTTCGGTTCTGTATCGCCCGATTGCGAAGCTCTCCAAAGGATTTCAGCAGAGGGTGGGCCTTGCCCAGGCGGTGATTCACGCCCCGGAACTGCTCATTCTTGATGAGCCTACCACCGGCTTAGATCCCCATCAGATTATTGAAATTAGAAAGCTAATACAGTCGGTAGGGCGTGAGAAAACCGTTATTCTATCCACACATATTCTTCAGGAAGTTGAGGCTGTATGCTCCCGGGTTTTGATAATGAATGAAGGCGCGATTGTTGCTCAGGGTTCTACCGAAGCAATTCGCAACTCCATACAGGCGGATGCGGTATTTATTGCTCTGGTGCGAGGTGCGTCACAGGTGGACATTAAAAATCTTATAGAGCTGGAACCTCGGTTTCGTCGGCTTGTGGCCATGGAAAGCCTTGAGAATGCAGTCAGGGTTGAAATAAATGTTTCGGCGGAATCTGCCGATGGAAGTTCTCTGTTCGAATGGGCTGTTCGCAACGGACTTACTTTGCTAGAACTGCGGCGAAAAACGTTATCCCTCGAAGATGTATTTCTCAATCTGACGGGCGGGGAGCACTCCTCCGGAAAAGGAGGGCTGCCCCATGCGTAGATTACAAGCGGTGCTAACAAAAGAATTACGTGTATATTTTAATACTCCTATAGCCTACATAGCGGCTCTCTTCTTTCTGCTGTTTACCGCCGGCTGGCTTTATTTTATGCAGCAGTTCTATGCTGCCAATGTGGCTTCCTTAAGGGGATATTTTAGTGTTTTTCCTATGGTCTATATTTTCTTACTACCGGCACTTACCATGCGCAGCTGGGCAGAAGAGACCCGGATGAAGACCGATGAAATTCTGTTGACTCTGCCGATTCGAATCAGCGAATTGGTTTTAGGAAAGTTTTTGGCCGCCTTTTTACTGATAAGTGGCTTGTTGGCTTTAACTATACCGGTTCCCCTTACCCTTATGCCGATGGGCGACTTTGCTACAGGACAGATACTCGGTCAGTATATTGGATCGCTCCTATTGGCGGGGCTGGGTATTGCCATCGGTCTGTGCATTTCCGCCCTCTCGGCAAATCAAATTAGTGCCTTTCTGTTTAGTGTGGTTTTTCTACTTGTGTTTACCCTTTTATGGCAGCTTACCATGTTTGTAGACCTGCCGGGGCCTCTTCCAGATCTACTGAGGTATCTTTCTCTGCACAGTCATTTTCAAAGCTTTACCAAGGGGCTGGTGGATACCCGGGACGTGAGCTTTTACCTCGTGGGAATCGGCTTGTTTCTTTATTTTAATATGAAGATTCTGATACTACGGAAGTGGAGGTAGAATCGGATGCTGTCCCAGCGATGGAAAGAAATTAGTCTACTGCTGCTTACAATGGTGTTGGCGGTCTTACTTCTTTTAAACAGTCAGCGGTATTTTACTCGAATTGATCTTACTGAAGATAAGCTGTACAGCATATCCGAAGTGTCAAAAAAGGTTATGAAAGAACTTCCCGGACAAGTGAGCATTACCTATTATGCCTCGGATAAACTGGACAGGGTAAGTCAAACTCCTCAGCTAATTGAAGACTTACTGTACGAATATGCCACCTATGCCGGCGGGAACATTAAAATTGCGGTAGTTGATCCGGATAGGGCCGGTCTGAGCGAGGAAGTTCAGAAACTTGGAATTCAACCACGCCAAATACAGTTGGTAGAAGAGAATGAGCAGACCTATGCAAAAGTATTTTCGGGTATCTCCTTAAGATATTCGGATCGGCAGGAGGTTCTGCCGGTGGTATTTAGTACTGAATCATTAGAATATCAACTTACTTCCAGCATAAAGAAGATGCTGCGCCAGGATGCCCGGAGAATAGGAATATTAGTCGGTGATTCATCAATGAACCTTCAGAATGATTACAGTGCTCTGTACGAGACTCTGTCCGGCTCGTTTGAAGTAGAGGAGTTGACCCGCGGAGAGATGATACCCGAACGCATAGATATTCTCTTTCTACTGGGAGGAGAGGACTTGCGAAGGTATGATCTTCTGCACATCGACCAGTTTTTAATAAACGGCGGCAATGCCTTTTTCGGTATCGGCGGAATTGATATAGACCTTGAAAATAACCTGAAGGCCTCCCGCTATGAACATCTGCCTGTATTTGAGCTCCTTGAATATTATGGAGTTCGGGTGGAGAAGCAGCTGGTATTGGATAGATATGCAAAGAACTTTCGGGTCCCTCGGCAAACGTTTGACGGGATTAACTGGGAGGTGATTGATACCTACCCGCATTGGGTCTCGATTCGACAGGGTAATGTGGACAAAGAGCATCCGATTACCGCCCGCTTTCAAGGGCTGGATTTGCTATGGCCGAGCCCTCTTACCATATTGGATTCCGCCGGAGGTAATTCACGAGGCTTGGTAGAAAGCTCCCCAGAGGCCTGGCTAATGGAAGATATGTTTATTACTGATCCTTATCGGGCGGGGAGCTTAAACCGGCGAACCGCTGAAGCGGCCGGGCAGTATACCCTTGGAATTGCACTAGAAAAAGAGTTGCACAGTTTTTATGCATCTCAAAGCATAACGCCTCCGCCGGGCGAAATGCTCCCTTACGATGAGATTAAGGCCCGGGGGGAGTCCAGCAGCAGAGTCGTGCTGTTTGGAAGTTCGCATTTCGCATCTAATCTTATTCAGTATTCCGATAGTATGTACAATCTGAACTTTTTGCTTAATAGTGCAGATTGGCTGGCACATGAGGATGACTTGATTAAAATCCGAAGCCGAACTGTGGGGGATACTCGTTTAAATCGTCTTGATCCGGAGCGGGCCCGCATCCAATATGCCTTTTCACAAATTGTAAATATATTGCTGATACCCCTTCTGGTAGTTGGATATGGACTTCTCCGGTATACAGTAAGGCGAAGACAACGCGGGGTGCTGCAGGAAGGGGATTATGAGCTATAAGGGGAAAATATTAATTCTCTCAGCACTTGCACTGCTGCTGCTGGGTACTTATTCTCTGGGCCCTTTGTTCACTTCTTCTGATAATCCCAGGCTTAGTCCCCAGCCATGGTTGCAGAATGTGGATGCGGAGAGCATCACAAAACTTGATTTTTTCAACCAGGAGTTCTCTCTCGTACGCAACGTAGATATGGAGGGGGATAAACAGTCTCCAGCCTGGTATGTGGTTGTGGGAGATGAAAAGTATCCGGCGGACGGTAAAAAAGTAGAGGCCTTCACTGATAGGATAGCACATTTAGCCTACTACTATGAAGCAGCTGCCTCGCCTGATAATTGGAGTGGTTTTTCAGTTGATGATCGAAATGGGCAAAAGTTGAGAATTTTTACCAGTGTGGTCAGTGAACCTCAGGAAACAATTGTTTTTGGAGAGTCTCTGCAGGGCAGTGATCGTCAATATGCTCGTAAAATCTCCTCCGATTCAACTTATGAAGTTGATGATTTAAGCAGATATCTTGAAAGCGGAACCGCTTATTGGTCGGATTTAGCTCTATTTTCTGAAAAACTTTCTATCCAAGATGTTATATCAATAGAGTTCATTATCGAGGAAGAGGGGCGGTATAGTTTTCAGCGTTCGGAGTCAGGGCTGAATCAAATAGAATGGATCCTCAGATCTGCAGAAGCTTCTTCTACGGAAGCTGTAGATATCGAGACAATGAATAGACACATTCGGAATTTAATTGAGCTACGGGGAGAAAAGTACGCTCCCCCCAAAGAAAGACCCGATTCCGGTATCGCCAAACCACGTATTATAATCAGTTTTGAAACAGCCACGGGAAAAATATATAGGCTGCGAGTTGGTAATAAAAATAATCGGCAGCAGGTATACGTACGTCCAAATCAAAGTCAGTATACATATCTGATAAGTGAATGGAGGTTGAATACTATCTTAAATCCCTTACAAGAGTTGCTTCCACTGCAGGCAGGCGGGGAAGAGTAGTTTATTTATGGGTTGCCAAAAATGAGCGGAACTTACCAGGATCGGGACGAAAGCCTATCAGGTTTGTTTCACTATCGTTTTCAGCTCGTTTTAGAGCTGCATTGGCTTCTTTTAAGATCCGATCGCTGTTGATCAGCCGGCCGTTTCTTGAACTTAGACCGATAGAAACATCATCTGTACAGAACACATTTGGATCAGTTTTAAATAGTTCTTTCTGAAAATCGGAAAGTTCATCTATACCCTGCTCAAGGTCGGTACTGGGAAGGATTACCGCCATCTTATCATTCTGGACCTCAAAAAGAAGGTCGTGAAAGGTAAAATGTTCTTTTAAGGTTTGTGCGAGTTGGATGTAGGTTGAACGATTGTCTGCCGCTGCGCGGCATTTTATAAGTGCAGTGACTAGGTCCTGATCAAAAGAGGCCGCCCGCCGCAATTCATTGCTGAGGCGCTCTTCTAGGTACTGCTCAAAACAGAGGCCTGAGTCGGGTGCATAGAGGGATTCTTCGTTGACAGTTTGTTTGGCTGGTTGGGCAGCAACTGAGGTAGCAGAAACAGTAGGCTCCTGGGATACCAAACCAGGGGAATCCTCCCCCGAGGCCGTGTCTTTTTCGCCGGCACTTCGGGTTCTATAGTTACGGCCGGCTGTTATCACAAAAACCAGTAATAACAGAGTCAATACTGCGAGAACGAAAAAAAGCTGTTGTGCTAAACGAAGCAGGTAGTTCGGACTGATCAGTTGATACACCCCTTCTGCAAAGAGTTGGTTCTCATCACCCAAATCCACTTTATGCCTTGTTTCATATAAATTGTTATACGGTAGATGAACAGAATTACGGGAGAACTGCTCTGAGCCTGTTGATAACTTCAAATAGGCAGGGTTCCGGGCATATATGTAGATAAGTTCTCCGTTCCGGCCATATATAATGAGACTCTTTATTCGAGAATTATCTATAAGACTGTTACGAAAAGTATTTAAATCCTGTTCTTCACTTCCGTTTGTAACGGAGAATAGTGATGTTGCCTGTACACTTGCACGCGTTATATCAAGCCTGGCATTGCTAGTGCTTAAGCGATAAGAGTTCAATAAAGTCAAAAGGATATAAGCAATCAGGGCAAGCAGTAGAACGGTTGCTGATAGATTAATTGCAAGGAGTAATTTTCTATTCATGGCTGTATTATAATTAAAAACAGCCGAAAGTAAAATCGTTTTTTTTTTACAGCTCCAACTTTAGAATTACTCAGCCTTGAGATTTCATGGTCAAATGCATTATATTGGGAATATGAATGATAGAGACGTAAGAAAAAGGATTCTTCCACCAGGTTGGTACCCTGCGAATGAAAAAGATACGGTACATGTAATTAAGAATTGGGAAAAATCATTAGAGGCCCCTGGTATTCAATCAGGTATGTCTGGTGTTGTGCCCCATGCCGGGTGGAGTTTTTCAGGCAAATTGGCATATAAAACTCTTCGTCAACTAGATCCTGAAACAAAAGTAGTAATCGTTGTGGGAGGTCACATGCGTGCCGGTGACGGCATTGCTATAGCCGAAGAACAGTACTTTGAAACACCCTTTGGTCCAGTACCCGCCGCAGAAGATTTTAAGAAGAAACTACGCAAGCAACTCACCGCAAAAGAGGACAAAGCGGCTGATAATACGGTAGAAGTGCAGTTGCCAATAGTAAGATACCTTTTTCCAGAGGCACAGGTGTTGTGGCTCCGTGTTGGGGCGGGCGAGGAAGCGATTGAACTTGGACGCATATGTGCCGGAATAGCGGGGACGTTGTCGGAAAAGGTATGTATGATCGGATCAACCGATTTGACACATTACGGACCAAATTATGGCTTTGCTCCCAAGGGTATCGGGCCGGAAGCTGTAAAATGGGCTCAACAGGAAAACGATGAGGGTATAATAAGAAATATGCTGCAGATGCAGTCAGCGGATGTACTGGAATGGGGAAACGAGCGTAAAGCTGCCTGCTCTCCGGGAGCTGCTGTTGCAGCCATTGAATTTGCTGCATCTCACGGATGCGAGGAAGGAATTTTAACCGGCTACGAGAGTAGCTATTCTTTGCATCCTGATAGTTCTTTCGTAGGGTATGCGGGAATTGTTTATTCTAATGCGGATAAATGAGTGGCAATAGTTGCCTGGGTCCACTCGATGACATCCGCTAAAATTTCTGCTCCGGTTTGTTGCCCCCCCTGCAGTTCATGTTCCCTGCGGATAGCCGCTGCCGCCGGCAGAAGAGTGGTAACAATATCTTTCTGCTCTTTGGTGAGGAGTGAATTGTAATGGTTCAATGATTCCTGCGGCAGGGGCAGAGAGTCAATAGCCTGGGAATAAGATTTAATAAACTCTTTCCAGCTCAATGAAGCAACTCCGGCGGAGAACAGAGTTCCTACTATGACCGACGCATCTCGATGCTGCTTTCTGACAGCCGGGGTAAGCATTTCCCCCTTTCCTGATACCGGAATCAATTCGGCGGTAAGTTCCGCCGAGGCCTGCTCTAAACGTTTTTTATAACTAATCATCGGGCTGGTTGTGTAGCGAATGTAATTTGGCTCTTTTACTTTGATGATATTATCGTTGCGGAGTAAAAACGAGAAGAAATGGTGTTCCAGGGGTCTGGTGCGAAACGAGTCGGTGTGAAAAAATGGGTATAAGTAGGTACCCCGAGTGTAACTTTTACCTTCAGGAAAGGAAAAGTCTGCACCAAAAAGAAGTATCTGCTGGGCACCGAGGGCCTCTGCTAAACTGACTGCTGCATGGCTCACGTTTCCGCCTGAAGTATCTATGTAGGGAAAACGCCTCCACACACTGTTCACATACCTGGAGAAAGGGTGACCGCTGGTAAAAAATACAAGCTGTTCGGTTTTAGTGGTTAAATGGTGAGGAGAGGCCAAATCTAAAACAAGTGGTACATTATCCGGATAGCCAGCCATAAAATGATGATAGGTTATGTGCTGACAGTCGATGGAAATCACCAGATCCGGCATAATATCATTTTTCAATAAGAAAGGAAGAGATGTATCGGTTGCGATCAAGGTTCCCTTGTCAATCTGCCTTTTGAGTTCCGGTAACTGGATTTCAAGTGAAGGACCAGCTGCCGTGATCAGAGCTTTTCGAACCGGCGGTAGGGTGGTGGTGGAAGTTTCGGCAAGATGCAAGTTTCTTAAACTATTTACAAACCAGCGTTTTCCAAAGTAGGATTGTACCGAATAATCTTCTGAAATTGATTTTATGACCCCTTGAATATGCTTTTGAGCTTCGGAAAACCGTTCCCTTTCCATGTATACCCGCGAGCGCAACTGGAGCACTTGCAGATTACCGGAAACCGCCGGCAGGTAATTATCGAGCATTTCCTTGCTGATCTCTTCTACACTTGGGTCAATCAAAAAGCGTACGCGCTGGTCCAGAAAGAATTGACGTAGATCTATCGTCTTCAACAGGTATTTAAAAATTGAAGCATCGAAATCAATAATTACAATTCTAGATATATCCGACCGGTCTAAAAACGGACGGATATGGTATCCAGCACCAAAACCCAAAAATACTAGATATCCAGCATGAGGAGCCGACTGATAGAATCGCTCACCCTCGCGGATAGGATCAATCTTGGAATGTAGACTGTATTTACGGGACTCATGCTGTACTATCGGCACGGGGAGACCGTTTTTACTTGATTCAATCTGAACTTTCTTTGAAGGGGTTTGCTGACCTAATTTAACAGATAGAGCCGGTTGTCCGGAGGAGAGGGCTAGCATATTTACATTTAACAGAGTAGTATCTGACATTATAAGTTCACCGCCTGGATAATAGATTGAATCTCGGTTTTAGTTTGGAAAAGAGCCCTTTGTACATCCTCAAGCTTAGCAGAACCTCTATACAGCCGGAACAGCAGCGGAAGCGCTGTATACTTCATGAGTTCATACAGTAGCGGGTAAGACCTCAGGGAAACAAGAACCTCTTCGCTACTCTTAGAGTGCAAGAGAAACTGATCTGTTTCTCGGCTTACTTCTTCAATAAAAGCGTCAAGCGCCTGGAGGAGATCCTCTTCCTCTAAGTGCATGGATTGACTGGTTACAACTTGAGAAGTCGGCTTATTGCAAAAGGCTTCTACTTCTGCAGGGCTGATAGGTGCAAAAGCCTGTATCTCCACTTCAGAGGGAAATAGACGATAGAACCGGTCGTGCAGTGTCGGGGTTAAGCGTTGAAACCATTCGGAATAGCGGGTAAGCGCAAAATTCTGAAGTGGTGCAGGACGAGGGGCTCCGACTGTTGACAGAGGCGAACGGCGAAAAAAGATGTCCTGCAGTGGGGCATAACGATGGTGTGCGGCCTGAAGAAGATAGTCGAAACTATGGGGTCGAGTATGAGCTTGAATATCCTGGTAGCATAAGTCAAGTCCCGCCCATATGATTGGCCCTGTGCTGATTTTAGATGCAAGTTGATATGCAATTCCGGCGACTGTGCCGTGGGGCTGTATTCTCACTGCATCCCTGCTTAATATGTGTACAAAAAACTCTTCAAGGGCTGACCCTGTTGAGAGTAGTAACAGCTGCTGCAGGGCTGTACGATAACCGGCAGCATATAAGGGGGCGGCCTGCCAGTCTGCAGAGGTGGAGCCGCGAAGGTGATAGTTGCCGTAAAAACCGGGGTCTGAATGCACAATCATATTCGGTTTTATCTTGTAATGCATGAGTGTTCGGATAGATGAAGGCAGGGCAAGGATGAATAGAGAATCTTGGCACCGAGCCAGCAGCGATAGAGATTTTTGTAATGAGGGGCCGGATGCGGCAATAACTATAGGCGCATTTACTTTTAGATTGGTGGTGATTGGCGGAAGAACGGCAATTCTCTTGAGAATATTTCTAAGCCATAAACGGCCGAACTTGCCGGTAGTGTGAATCGAAGCCCGACGTTCTTGTAAAAATGACCGGACCTTATGCTTTACCTGAGCATAGGCAATTGGAAAAACTCTTTCTGCCGGCGGCCATTCAAGCACCTCAACCGAGCCAATTTCCAGGTCATCAATCTGTGCAGAAAGAAATGCGAAGAGCGAAAATTCGGAGTCAGGTGACCATGCCGCTATTTCCGGCTGAACAGCAGTAACCGAATAAGCTTCTAAATCGCTTGTGCAATGTATTTCTAATATCTTTGCGCGTGGATTTTTTGTAAGAAGAACCTGTCCCAAATAGCCGTACCCAGGTTCGAGTAGAATGTAAATTGCACTGGAAAAGGAAACCTGGGCATGCTGAATATACTTTTCTGCTTCACGCCACGGGTCATATCGTGAATGTAAGCCGGTTATAGGGGTAGAAGAAATACTCATTCCTCAGATAAGCGGTAGTCTTTTAGTAGGCTAAAGCTGTCTTTCCCGTCGAGGGGCCAAGAGCGAGTCTGGACGTGTAAGTCCGGTAGATCGACATCTTCTGAAGAAAAGCGCTCCTGGATAAGATGCTTCATTTGATGAATCAATACATTGCTGCGCTTTAAGCCGCGTGATTTTATCGCCAGAATAGTGGTGTTACTGCCAAGAGTACTGCAAAAACCTTCTTCACCGCTAAGAAGAGAAAGTGTTCCTTGAATATCCTTTTGTAAATAGTACTCTTCGATAAACGGATATTTTGCCGAGATGGATTTTACCAGAGGCAAAAGCTCAAGAAAGAAAATATAGATCTTGCTTTCATCCTGTTCCGCCTTCGAGATAAGTCTATCAAGCTCCGACTCTATATCGTTAAGTTCAAAATGCTCTTTTAACTTATGTCCGCTTAGATTCTTCCGCGCATCAACCAAAAAAGTACCTATATCCTGCGATTCTGAGGTATCTAATTCAAAGGGTGAGCGCCCTTCCTCTTCATTACGCAATTCGATTAAAACTCCCGACAACATTTGGGGGGATTGGAAAAAGTAAGCTCCAAAAAAGTCGGTAGACTCAAAAGTGCGGAGTGAGAGGTACTGGTTAAAAAATTGAAAGGTCGAAGAATTGCCGTGTAATGACGGGGAGTTTTGCATACGACTTAGCAATTGTTCGTAAGGAATTCGTAATCTTCGAGCACTGGAAACATCCAAATCCTTTACCAGTCTGGGAACAAACCATTCAGTGTCCAAATCGAGCATTAATAGAGCACCGCGGGTAAAATCATCCTTTTCGATGATGTGGTGAATACAGCGCAAAGAATTGAGTGGAGTAGGTGCATTGTGAGTAAAAGCTTCTACAGCCCCGTCAACTAATTTTTTTTTTTAAAGGTGGAGTTCTTTATATCGATTGCAGAGTGTAGTAAACCGCCCATAGGATGTGTCTCCGTGCTCATACTTTCCTCTCCGTGGGTGAATTAAGAACTTAAACCTAATTCGTCAAACAAACGTTTATAGACGTCGAAATGGTCGGAGTTTGCAAACTCCTGAATCTTTTCTTCAGGTAGCGATTCCAATAACTGGTCCATATATGAAAGTACCGACTTAATTTCAGTGCGTATACCTTCCGGTATTGCCTCTACACTGCCGGTATCGGCAGGTTCAGCTTGTTCTAAGTCCTCTTCGTCCTCGGATTGGCTGCCCAGATCAGATTGGTCTTCGGATGTCTCTGTCTCTGTCTCTGTCTCTGTCTCTGTCTCTGTCTCTGTCTCTGTCTCTGTCTCTGTCTCGAAGGGCTGAATATCTTCTTCGATCTCGTCATCGTCAAACAAAATCTCTTCCTCGGGAACATCCTCAGGCGCAGGTTCAGGTTCAGGTTCAGGTTCAGGTTCAGACTCTGAAGGCTCTTCGGTATCGAGTTCTAACTCTTCATTTTCTAACTCTTCAATGGAATCGAATCCATCGGAATCGAATTCATCTTCGGGCATACTCCAAGCTTCGTCCTGCTCTTCGTCTGCAGGTTCTGCTGTAACTGCGTCTAATTCCTCAACTTCTTCAACTTCCTCTTCCAATTCTTCAACTGGTGAACCGGCACTTGCTGCTGTAGTGGAAGCGGGTTCCTCTTCGGATTCTTCTTCGGATTCTTCTTCGGTTTCCTCATCACTGGGAATATCAATTTCTATTTCGTCTAAAATATCTTCATCTTCAGATATATCCGTTTTTTCCTCGGATTCTGACTCAGGTTCTGACTCAGGAGTGTCTTCTAGGGTCTCTAACTCATCAAGGTTTATATCAATAATCTCATCTTCGTCGATAGAACTTTCCTGTTCAGGGGACATACTCTCAGTTGCAGCACCCTCCGTGTCTTCTTCCAACGATCCTAATTCTTCGATGTCGGATTCCGCCTGTTCACCAAGGATATCCTCTTTATCCAACAATAATTTTTCATCGTCATCGGTCAGCGGTTCAGGTAATGCCCCTTCATCATCAAGCTCTTGGATATCGGAAATATCAGGTAACTCTTCAAAATCAAGCTCTTCAGGTTCCTCATTATCCTCAAACTCATCAAGTTCATCAAAGTCCTCAGGTACTTCAAAATTTTCGAGCAGGTCTGCTGTTTCGGTATCTTCCTCTACCTCTTCCTCAGACTCTTCCTCAGACTCTTCCTCAGACTCCTCATACTTTGAAGCCTCGTCACTATAATCATCGGGAAGGTTTTCGGCGGTTCCGTTTTCCTCGGTTATATCAGCGGTATTTAGAATATTATCAAGCTCATCACCGGTAAGCGCAATGGTTTCATCTTCATCCTCCTCGAAAAAGCCGGCAGCCTCTCGACGTTCACGCTCCTCCTGCGCGGACATTTCTTCAGGTTCGGTGCTCTCAGGCGAGATAGTTTCTTTTGAGCGAAGTGAAGAGAGCTCGCTTTTTAAGGATGAGAGTTCTTCCTTAATGGAAAGCAGCTCCTGTTCGATTTTTGAAAGTATTTGTGTTGATCCGGTATCTTCCGAACTGCTCTTCTCAGGTTTGATCTCTTCAGGTGCAGCATCCTCAGAGCCGGACTCGGATGCTGCAGTTTCTTCCGTATCTTCTGAAACTAGGCTCAAGTCATCTTCTAAAGCTCTTAGGTCATCGAACTCATCCATTTCTAAATTATCGGCAGTGGTTGAGTCCTGGATCTGATCCAGCTCCTGAAGATTTTCACCATAATCGGATTGTTCAAGGTCACGCAGGTCGATATCTTCAATTTCTTGTTCAATAAGTAGATCTTCGTCTTGCTCTGAATCCTCCTCGCTGCTTTCCGCCTTTTCAGGAGTCTCATTCGCTTCTGATGCGTCTAATTCTGAAAGATCTTCCTCGAGCAAACCGTCAACGTCAAAGTCTTCAAGATCATCGAGGTCTTCCGGGTCCAGTAATAAGTCTTCGTCAATGTCCAGTTCATCTTCATCTACAGACGATTCCGAGCTTGCTGTAGCTTCATCCTCGGGTGCTTGAACCTCTTCTAAGGAATCCGTGAGTTCGGTAGCTGTATCTTCTTCCGGCAAATCGGGGAGTTCATCAATATTTTCAATATCGAGATCTTCAATTTCATCTAACTCTTCTGTACTAAAATCCGCCTCGACCGGGGAGGTTTCAGGGGACGCATCTTCAACCACTTCTGCTGATTGTTCGGTTGTAGTATCTTCAACTTCAAAATTGAGATCCTCTAAATCAGAATCTAAATCGCTGTCGAAATCTATATCTTCCAAATTGGTCTCTATGCCGGACTTCTCTTCAGGCTGCTGTTCAAGTTCACCTAGAAGTTGTTCTTCTTCATCGGTCAACTCGCTCTTCTCCTGGGATTCAAGATCGTGAAGCTCGTATTCATCCTGGATAGTACCTTCATCGTCAGCAGAAATTTCTTCAGGACCTACCTTTACCCAGACGCCGTATTGCTCCAGCTCTTGTTCGTCGGTTCCGTTTTGGTTGTTCTGTTCCTGAAATACGTCGTCAAAGGCCATATTGCTCTCCTACACTCAACATCACGATAGTAAATTATCGGTAAAGAACCTTGGTGATTTAACCTCTTCTTCTATAATAAGCGTATCAAAAAGATATGTAAATAACAAGCTCAATTAATGCTGTAACTCTTACTTAAGTAAAATGAAAGTTACGCCGTTAACCATACTATGAAAAGAGGACTCGCTTTAATTATTGCGGCATACATCGCTTTTATGACTTATGGACTTGAATTATACGTATGGGGTGACGAGGGCGTGCTTGAGTTTAAAAGATTATCGCTTTACAAGCAGCGCTTAGAGGAGAACCTAAAAGCCCTCGAGAAGAATGAAATTTCACTTAGTCGAGAGGCGGAAAGTCTTCAATATAGCGCCGAGAAAGTTGCTCTTTATGCCCGTAAGCTGGGATACTTTAAACCGGCTGAACAGCACTTGCAGGTTGATGGGATGCATTTGAAACAAGATTATTATGTAGTTGGAGAATTGGTTAAACCATATAAGAGTACCAATGTAGATCAGAATGTCTTTCGCATAATAGCTCTGTTTACAGGTGGAATAGCCTATGTGTTCTTTCGATACCGCACTCAGGACAATTCCAGAAAAAGATAATATGAGGGCCGGTCGTATTTGAGTTCGACCAGCCCCCTTATGTTATTCCTTTATTTTTCGAGCTTCCACGTAGTAACGTTTTTCATTGGCCTCTCCCATTGAGAATGTCTTTCTAGGAAGAGCCCCATCATGAATTACCGTACGGAAAAAATCGGATTTATCCAGGGCAGGTAAAAACAACCCAATATTCCCCTGCTTGCGTCCTAAAGTCTCGGTAGAAAGCTGTCCGTGAATATAATCTACATTAGTAGACTCCTTCTGGACCAACGCATCGATCGCTTCCTGGGCAGTTCCTGCGGCAATAGTGGAATTGGGGTTCTTTACCATGAACACTCCTATCCGTTCAGCATCGACATAGCCGATTATATGCTGAGTATCATCGGAGGCAACCCGTTTCATTACTTCGTCGGAGGAGGAGAGGGCTGTGAATTCGACTGAACCGATTTTTTCCAGCTCAGTGGAAAATCGGTTGAAATCGGAATTAAAGAGTACCCGGTGAATCGGTTCAAACACCAACCCGTCATCGTAGATGTTCTCGATCTCTACCAACGCCCAGCGGGCGGGATGCTGCATCACATCTTTATCGCCTGAATATTCCTGTTTCACGTCTTCCCATACAGCTTTTGCCGTTGCCAGGGAGTGATTCCCATCGCCCATCGCAAACAGCAATACCTCTTCGGCTCCGTATTTTTTCGAGAAGGCGGCTGGGTCGGCTAATTTATGTAGTGCGTCGGCAATTCGCTGCAGACTGACCTCATCCTCTATTTTGTATCCGGTGATATGACCGCCGTCTTTCATCAATTCAAAGTCATACAGCTTCTGAAAAGATGAAGCGTCAGCAGCACAGGGTTCGATTACAGTTTTTTCAGGGTCGTCGATCAAAACCATAATATGGGGCAGCTCAATAGAGGCATTTTTGCGAATTTGTTTTCTGGGGGGAATCCTATCTAAAATTGTACCTTCGGTAGCTCGTATTAAACTAGTCGAGTCCTTTGAAAAATCGTATTGTTCAAGGTCCAGAGCTGCCATAAGACCCCAACGGGGGGAGGCATCGGGAGTGTGGCGCTGCACCAGAAAAAAGGCTTGACCTTGATCTTCTAAAATTCTCTGAGCAAGATACTCTTCCATTGTGGCATTGATACGCTCAATGCGCTGGTCTTTATCATCATC
>JAIPFV010000059.1 GCA_021736475.1 Spirochaetia bacterium
ACTTTACCGGGCAGATACAGGCTGTAGTAACTCAGAAAATAGATCTCTTCCCCGATATGCAATCCCGGCGAACGGTTCCACTTGGTCTGAATTAACGGCTGATCGCTCCGGCCCATCGATTCTCCCGTTTCCGTAAAGCACACAATAAGAATAAATAGTGCAAACCAATACCGATACCACCCCATTCTCATGCTCTCAGTATAGCATGGGATTGGTATGGCTGCTGTGAGAAAAATCAGTCTGATACCAGCAATTCAGTATCTGTGTCTGTCGTAAATGACCTCGGAGGCTATCCATTGAAGGACCCTGGATTACGAGGGGGTAGCGGGATTATCGGATTAAGGCTATGACTGACAAGTTGATCTCCAGCATCTCTTTTCCGGTCCTCGCTGTTCTACCAACTTCTTCTGAAGCCAATAAGTATTCACGCATATTAATTTTTCATCAATTTAATGGTATAAACAGATTAAACGGATGTGCGATATTTTTCATTCTTTGTTGCGTTATGATGCAAAGATGAAACACTTGGTGTAGTTGCATTGCAGCGCCTTCAGCTTATGCTTGCTCTAAGATTGATCTCACTTCCAGAACAGCACCTGTTTAACTAGTTTCATATAAGAGATTAACATAATCAAAACCAAATTCTATAAAAGATGGCATGGTTCCTGCTTAATAACATAAAGTGGATGAGTACAGAAGGTTCTGTACTTCGATGGTCGAATGATGCTTATTAAACAAAAGGAGATGACTTATGAAAAGAATGATCTTTTCGGCGATTTTGGTTCTGTTCGTAGCTGGTTTCGGTTTTGCCAATGGTCAAACTGAAGAGGGGGCCGACAGTTACCCCAGTAAAACTATTGAATTCGTGGTTCCGGCCAGCCCCGGCGGCGGCAGTGATACTCTGGGACGGCTTCTGACTGATATTATTCAGAAGAACGATCTGGTTGACGGCAACATTGTGGTAGTCAACAAACCAGGCGGTGCTAGCGCGGTAGGACAACAGTATGTTCTCGGTCGGGATGGGAACTATACTCTTTTCACCATGAATGCAGCACACGCCCTGGCAGCTCGCGCAAATTCTGGAATTGATTCAATGAAATTCACCCCTGTAGCGGCAGTTGCGATGGATAACGTGCTGTTTCTCACAGGAGCAGATAGCGGGTATCGGTCGATTGATGATGTAGTTTCAGCCGCGAAAGGAAAGCCGAACCAGCTTACAGTCGGTGTTGCGGACAATTTGGATCAACTATGTGTAGCACAGATAAACAAATCTGCCGGTATTGAGCTGAAGGGAGTGTACTACGACAGCGCAAGTGAGAGTAATGCCGCTCTTCTCGGCGGTCATATCGATTTCTCAATTGCCAACCCTAATGAATGCATTGGTCAGGTGCGTTCCGGGGATATAGTTCCGCTGGCCACCTTCAACAATGAGCGACTTGAAGCTCCCTTCGCCGATGCTCCTACTTTTCAGGAACTCGGTTATAGCGATGTTGAGTTTCAGATGTTTCGTTCCGTGATGGGCGGCGCCGGTATGTCGGAAGAGGTGCAGAAGTTCTGGAGCGATGTATTCGCCCAGGTTGTAGAAACCGAGCAGTGGAAGACCCAGTACATCGAAAAGAAAATGTTAGACCCCAAATTCATGCCTGCTGATGAGTACGGACCCTATCATCGTCAGGCTGCGAAACGGCTCCAACAAGATGCCCAGGATATTGGGCTGTTTGATTAGTTTTGCATAATACACGAGGAGCCTGACCCTGTGAGGGTCCGGGCTCCTCTTTTTCAAAGAGGGTTACTTCATGGAATTAGTGATTATTTTAGCAGAAATAGTATTATCCGTAATATGGATAGTACTGGGGCTGCAATATGGATTTTGGGAAGGTGGCCGGCCCGAGAGCGGATTTATCGGAGTGATTTTCGGAACAATAGTTCTGGTGATTGCACTCATTATGGGTCTGCGGTTGTTAATTCGAAAGGATCTTAAAATATCCTTTCAATTTAACAAATCTTCTGCAATTCCGGTTTTAGCAGCAGTTCTTTGTGTAATTTTTATTTATCTATTCGGAATCGTGGCAGCAGTATTTTTATTTATCGCGCTTTGGATGAGGTTTATTAGTAAATATGCGTGGAAGAAAACCATCATAGTCAGCTTAATATTTACTCTGTTTGTCTATGGTGTATTCCGTTTATGGCTGCATGTGCCATTTCCGACGGGAATTGTTGTGGAGTTGTTATTATGAATAATTTTGAATTATTAATGCAGGGTTTTCACACTGCGTTTTCTTTAATAAACCTGACGGTTGCAATCGGCGGAGGTATACTTGGTTTGCTAGTCGGGGCAACCCCCGGACTCGGCGGAGTAACCGGTGTAGCTCTGCTGCTACCTATGACATTCAAAATGGACCCCACCACTGCAATCATTTTTCTGTCGGCGATCTATTTTGGCAATATGTACGGGGGTGCCTACAGCGGGATACTGCTCAATATACCCGGTGATTCTCCGGCGGTAATGACAGCGCTGGACGGGTATCCCATGAGTAAGCAAGGTAAAGGCGGTAAGGCTTTATTCGCTGCCAATGTCTCCTCCTTCGTGGGAGGTACCTTCGGTATCATTACTTTAACCATTTTTGGTCCGGTTCTTGCAAATATCGGATTGAAGTTCGGGCCGGCTGAAATAACTGCGCTTATTCTCCTGGCACTCACTTCGATCGGCTGGTTGTTGGGAGAAGAGTTTAGTAAGGGAATAGTGGCTGCTGCGCTGGGTATACTGCTGTCGACTATCGGAATCGATTCGATGGCCGGCGGTATGCCCCGTTATACCTTCGGCACGGTTACCCTTATGGGGGGAATCTCCTTTATTCCCTTGGTAATCGGCATGTTCGGAATGACCCAGGTAATGGAATTGATGAAGACTAAGGAAAAGGATTCTTTGACCACCGGACGCCGTCTGTCGGTTCGCGAGAGCCTGCTAGACAAAAGCGATGTAAAGCGTATCTCTTTGCCCATACTAAAAGGTTCGGTTTTGGGTAACTTCATAGGCTTTCTACCGGGGGCAGGCGGCACGGCAGCTTCCTTCCTCGCGTATGTTTTTGACAAGAAAACCAGTAAACACGGCAAGGACATGGGTAAAGGAATGATAGAGGGCGTCGCAGTCTCGGAATCGGCCAATAATGCGGCCGCTGTTGGCGCTTTTGTTCCGCTGCTCTGCCTGGGTATACCAGGATCAGCTACTGCGGTGGTGCTGTTCGGAGGATTGATGATGTGGGGCCTGCAGCCCGGACCATTGCTGTTTGTTGAACAGAGCGAGTTTGTGTGGGGGCTTATTGGCTCGATGTACATTGGTAATGTTGCCTGTATCCTAATCGGCTTAATGATAATCCCATTTCTAATGTCAATTCTTAAAATTCCCAAAGGTATAATTGCTCCGATGATCGTTGTAATTTGTATTGTAGGGGCTTATTCAATCAACAACAGCATGTTCGATGTATGGTTCATGATTGGTGCGGGTGTGATTGCTTTTATTTTGAAGAATAACAACTATCCGATTCCGCCGATACTGTTAGCTTTTGTGTTGGCGCCGATGTTTGAACAGTCGATTAGACGAGCTTTTACAATTTCTAACGGGAGTCCGTTGATATTCTTCCAGAAACCTATTTCAGCAGTGCTTTTGGGTTTAACCATTTTCTTCCTGCTCTCGCCATTGCTGGTTTCGGTAATAACAAAAAGAAAAAATAGAATATGTGAGGAGAAGAACTGATGAATTATGATTTGCTGTTCAGCAGAAGTGCCACACCGGTTGAAATAGGAATTATTGGTGTAAGTGGATTCAACCATTCCCTGTTTGTCTACGCCTCGAGAAGTGAGAGAGCCAGTGTGCGGGTAGTGTGTGGACGTAGCATTGATAAAATCCAGAAGGCCTATCAGACAATCGGTATAGAACAAGATATGATACAGCACTGCACCAGTTATGATGAAGGTGTGCAGGCATTCAATGCTGGCAAACACCTCATTTTTAATGATGTATCTCTGGCAATGCAGATGCCGATTGATGTAGTGGTTGAAGGTACCGGTAATCCGGAAGCATCTGCAGTGCACGCCCTGCAGGCAATCGAAAATAAGAAGAACGTGATAATGGTGACAAAAGAATCCGACTCGGTAGTCGGGTCGATTCTAGCACAGAAGGCCAAAGAGAATGGCGTTATATATTCTCTGGCCGAGGGCGATCAGCCGTCACTCTTGATAGGTTTAGTTACTTGGGCAAAGGCTGCCGGCTTGACAATTCTCAGTATTGGAAAGTCTAGTGAATACGATTTTATCTATAACGAAGATAAATCGACCATTACAGTTCTGGATGAAACAGTTCATACACCAAACTTGTCTGAGCATCTGCGGCTGGGAAATGATGTCGAAGCTACACTTCGGGCACGAAGTGAGCTGTGTTCGATGTTCAGTCAACGAAATATACCCGATTTTGCCGAGATGGGCATTGTGTGCAACCATTTGCCCGATTTTCACCCCGACCGGGCGGAAATGCATACGCCGGTTGCACGTACCTTAGAAATTCCCGATATTATGTGCACAAAAGAGTACGGCGGGGTTTTTGAAGGTAGCAACCGCATTGATGTAGTAAATTGTCTCAGAAGACCGGATGAACAGAGCCTTGAAGGAGGTGAATGGGTGGTAGTGGCCTGCGATGATGAAGAAACCTGGCAGGTCCTTAAAGAAAAGGGTGTTCCCATTTCGCGGAATGGAAAAACGGCCATGATCTATTACCCGGCTCATTACCTAGGCTTTGAAACACTCTTCAGTGTTCATTCGGTGTGTAACCTGGGGCTTCCAACCGGGTCAGACAATCCTACTCCGCGCTATGATTTGGTGGCCAAGGCCGACCGTCCATTAAAAAAAGGCACCCGTTTGGTTGCTAAAGGACACCATCATGTCATAGAGGGACTGGAAGGACTGTTGATGCCTGCTCAGCCCGTGCAGGAAGGCACTCAACTGCCGTATTTTCTGGCTGATCATACAATAATCAAGCAGGACATCGAAGCGGGCACATTAATTACCAGTAATATGGTTGAATACTCGGAAGAAGCGGTACTATGGAAACTGAGATTCGAACAGGATAATGAGTTTCTGCTCGGTAATTAGAAATAAATTTATCATTATGTCCGGTCCTTCAAAACTTGCATTCGAAGGACCGGTTTTAACACAATGGAGGAATGATGAAACTCGGCGTAATTGCGGATGATTTTACCGGCGCTACGGATATAGCCGGTTTTTTAGTGAAAAATGGGGTAAAAACTATTCAGTTGATTGACCGTCCGGAAGACGCTTCCGAACTCAGTGCCGAAGCTTTTGTAGTAAGTCTCAAGAGCCGCTCCTGCGACCCTCAGCATGCTGTTCAAATGTCTTTAAGGGCATTGGAATGGCTGCTCAAACAGGGATGCGATAAGATCTACTTTAAATACTGCTCTACCTTCGACAGTACGAGTGAGGGAAACATCGGGCCGGTGGCGGATGCAATCCTGCAGCGCATGAACGCAGATATGACGGTTGTATGTCCGGCTTTACCTGTAAATGGTAGGACGCTCTATCAGGGTTATCTGTTTGTTCATGATACCTTGCTGAACGAGTCCGGAATGCGGGATCATCCTGTAACTCCGATGAAAGATGCTAAAATTCGAAGGGTGCTCGAGAGCCAAACCACGGGCAGGGTGGGAGAAGTTCACTACGATGTAATTGAGAGGGGACCTGAGGCGGTTAGTGACAAAGTAAATGAGTTGAAAGAAACCGGGTGCAGATACGTGGTGTTTGATACTCTCAATGATGCTCATCTATTAACAATTGCGCACGCAACTAAAGATCTCAAAGTCTACACCGGCGGCTCCGGGTTGGGAGATGCCCTCGCAAGGTTGTGGAAAGGGGACGCTGTTGCAATCGACTCTGCAAAAGAGGTCGGTCGTCCTGCACCGGCAAAAACGGTAATTTTCTCCGGTTCCTGTTCTGCTGCAACTAACGTTCAGGTGGAACAGTACAGAGCTGCCGCAGCTTCCCTGGCTATAGATAGGCAGCGGTTAATAGATGAATCCGGTTATGAGGAGGAAGTATTCCGGTGGATTATGGCGCATATTGATGAGCCTTATGCACCGATGGTGTATGCTACCACCACGCCGGGTAAACTTCTAGAAAACAAACAGAAGTACCAAGGCTTCAATCTTGGAGAAGCCATTGAAAGCCTGTTCGGTCGATTAGCCGCCAGACTATTGCGTGAAAACGTTCGCAACTATATTGTTGCCGGAGGGGAGACTGCCGGTAAAATCGTTCAGTCCCTCGAGCTGTCTGCTCTGTATGTTGGTCCGCAAATTGATCCGGGAGTTCCCTGGATGAAGGCGACCGATAGCAATGTTTTCCTGGCTTTGAAATCAGGGAACTTCGGAGCAGAAGATTTTTTTAAGAAAGCCCAGGAAATGTATTATGGAACTTAAGTCTGATATCCGCCGGAAACGCCGTGCTTTAGTTGAACTGAGTAAATCACTGTTTGACCGAGGGTATATTGCCGGTAGTGCGGGTAATATTTCAGTGCGTGCAGGCGTAGATAAGGTCCTCGCGACTCCATCGGGGGCCTGTTTGGGTCGCCTGTCGGAAGAGTCCCTGGCGCTTTTAAGTCTCGAAGGTGAGCAGATCAAAGGCCCTCGGGCTTCCAAAGAGACCAAGTTTCATTTGGCCCTGTATAACAATGATCCTGCTTGCGGAAGTGTTGTGCATCTGCATTCAACCTGGGTGACCTTGCTTTCCTGCCGGGCGGATTTAGACACCGAAGCTCCGATCAGGCCGTTTACTCCCTATTATGTAATGAAGATCGGCTGCCTCCAGGTAGTACCGTATTACCCTCCCGGTGATGAACGCCTGGCCGAAGCGATGAAAGCCTGGGCCGGGCAGCGAAATGCTTTTCTCTTGCGAAATCACGGGGGAATTGTCACTGCAGGCACTCTAACGAAGGCTGTTGATCTGGCTGAAGAGCTTGAGGAGACAGCCAAACTGTACTGCCTGCTGAATAAGAACAACATTCACTATTTATCTGAAGCTGAAATCACCCAATTACGGGGCCGATAGAGGTTCCTCTTAATCTAAATTCAGTTTTTTCATCCGGCGCCAGAGTGTAGAACGGTCGATTCCCAGCAGTCGTGCAGCTTCCGTGCGGTTATGCCCGCAGTCTTGCAAACATTTTAGTATAGTGGCACGTTCCTGATCGTGAACATTCTCCCAGGGGTCGCTCTTGTTCTCCGCCAAGTTCTCGCGTGCATTCTGTAGCGAACTATCATCTCTACCGGAATCAACTCCGTATGCTTGTTCTACTTCAGTTGCTTGTATTCTGGTGTCTTGGGCAATAACCGATAGTCTTTCGCAGAAATTTCGTATATGTCGTACATTTCCCTCCCACTTCCTCGAAAGAAGAAATGGCCAGCATTCGTCTTCAATCTTCCTTGCCGAACCGCGGATTTGATGATCGAAACGTGCCAATAAGTGTTCTACGAGCAGTCTGATATCATTTCTTCTGTCTCGCACCGGAGGTATATGAAGTCGTAGTACATCCAGCCGATATAAAAGGTCTTCCCTGAATTGTCCCACAGCAACCTGCTCGTGGAGGTCTTTGTTACTTGCAGATATGATTCTGATGTCGACCGGAATGACTTCATCGTGCCCGATGCGCATTATCTCCCGCTCCTCCAGAACCCTTAATAGCCGTCCCTGCAGGAAGGGGGATATTTCGGAAATCTCATCGAGAAAAATAGTTCCTCCGTGCGCCAGTTCAAATAGGCCGGCCTTACCGCTCTTTACCGCTCCGGTAAATGCTCCTTCAACGTATCCAAACAGTTCGCTTTCCAACAGCGATTCGGGCAGAGCTGCACAGTTAATAGCCACGAAGGGCCCGTTTTTACGAATGCTCGCATTGTGAATGCTCTGGGCAAACAGTTCTTTTCCGCTTCCGGTTTCTCCTACAATTAAAATATTGGCATTCACCCGACTGTAATTTTTGGCGAGAGTAAGGGTTTTTTTTATTAAATTGGAATCACCGATAATATCATTGAATTTGTAACGCGCGACCAGCCCCTTTTTATGAGCATTTTTTCGTATCCGTGATTCGATCTCCTGTATGTGAGTAACCGGCTGAAAGGTTATTAAATGGCTGACTACTTCATCCTGCACTTTGATGGGGATACGATTCAAGGTGAGGGAATCTCCATTAACACTGATGACCTCGCCAAATGATGGTTCTGTAAGTTTGAGAAGCCCTGAAAAATCAATATTGGGAATAATGTCACTGGCCAGGCGGCCGATGCAGAAGTTGGTGGAAATCTTCAGTAAACGCTTTGCATCGCCATTTATGGTTATAATACGTCCCCACCGGTTTACCGAAACAATTCCTTGATGTACATTTTCAACCAAAGTCCTGAACCGTTCGGCCCGCTCACGCTCCTGCTGGCGAATTTGCGCCGCTCTGAGGGATTCATTCAGCGCCTGGCGAACGCCTTCTTTGCCCGATTGAATACGAACAGCATGGAACCCGGCCTGCACTGCCGCCCGATATACCTGGTTGCCACCGATAAACAAATCGGCCCCTGATGCGCGGGCAGTTTCGATAACAGAATCGGCATCATCGTGGTGTTCTATCGGCAGTACGGAAATTTTACATTGGAAATACAGCTCAAGGGTCTCGGCGCCGTAAATCATATCATGAGTACCGATGAAGGCAATATGGGTGGGATTATAAGTTTTTAATCCTTGTGAAATAGCCTTGATTACATCGTAACCTACGATCGGCAGCTCGATGAGGGGGGTGTCCTGGCCAAGATTCTTGATATATGAGGCGGTTAAGCCGCGGGCGATAATTGCCTCTCCGAAAAAACGGTGTTGTTTGGCCTCTTCGAGTTCCATTCTTTTGATGTGGAGATTTATCTGGTCGCGGTGACTAAACTCTTCAAAGGCGAGTTTAACCACGTTCACCAGTTCTTCATAAGGAACAATAAATTCTATATCAAACATATATCAGTGTACCAGACCGAGTACAAGTAGGGAAGAGATATTGGAGGTTTGAACAGGGAAATGCAGTTAGACATTAAACAAAACTTTTTCAAGATAGCCTGTGTCCCAGCCGGCCAGCAGCCGTTTACCTGCGATACTCCGTTTGCAGGAACTCTCCTGTTTGAGCAAGTTCAATGTTATCCGGCGCATGAGAGAAAAATTCTGTGCTGAGTTTTCTTTTCGTTTTCTGCACTCATCTTCTCTAAAAGCTATATCAAGAACCCAATGGAGAGAATTTTCTATACCCCAATGCCCCCTTATGGCAGAAGCCATTCGTTGCGCATCGGCTTTACAGCTTGAAATATAGTACAACTTTTCGCTCGAGCGCTTTCCATCTATCTCCCGCTGGGTTCTCATCATGCACAGACTACCAATTCCCTTCCACTCTTGTTTTTGTGGTAACCAATCGATCTCATCGCTGACCCAGTACTCACGTGTCTCAAGGCGCCCATGGTCTTTATCAAAGCTCCTATAGTAATCAATCGTGTCAGTAGAGGCCTGAGATTCTTCGACACCCTCGAAATAAAGAGTCACATCTTCTGCCAATGTACCTTGATTTCCTTTCAAAGCAAGAATATAGTCGGCCTGTTTCTCAGGCTATTTTTTCAGCTATTTGTTTTTGTGTTCCCATTGCATCTATGGTGACAATGCACCCTTCAATCTGCAGTACATCCAATAATTCGGGAATCGCAGTAATTTCGTTTGATTTATCCTCTATTTTTCTCTGCCCAAGGATAATTCCGGCTTCATGTGCCCATGCACTGACCATATGAATTGCAGAACGGTTCTTTCCGTGGGATCGGCGTACAGTTTTCCCATCGATATTTATCAGCTCATCTTTCTTGACTGGACCCAGTGCTTGTATCCAGGAAGAAAAACACTGTTCTAACTTCTGCGGATCAAGCATTGCAAAAACGCGGGCAAAAGTATCGTGGGAGGGAATGCCATGGGGCAGCTCCAGAAAGCCTCTCAGCCAATTCTCTTTTGCTTTCCCAAAGATCTCTATATCATCCCATTTATCTGCACCACAAATTGCTGCACTGATGGCAATTGTTATAATATCGATCAAATTATGTCGACAATTATCACTGCGAGGGTCGGGAAGGTTGTTAAAATGATCAAGGATCTTTTTGGTAGCCATACTGCCTCCTAGTCTATTACGATAGGAGTAGCATTACATAGTCTTTTTCATAATGTCTAGTACTAGTCATTTGTTTACTAGTCAGCTGTTAAGTAGCATATGCGTTTGCCCTGGTTCTCCGGGGACCGATTATTGAAATAATTTTTCCGCTGTCGGGGGGAACAGTGAGCTCTCGGGGAATTATTGGCCCCGGCAGCTCCCTCTGATGAAAATCGGCAATTATCGTCTTGAAAAGCTCTTAAATGTGCCGATTATACCATAATATTTCATTTTAAGAAAGAAACTTATAAAAATTATTTCCTTCTGAAAAAGAAACTTTTAGCTTCTACCTATCAGCACTGCAGCCTACTCTGGTCCCGAACCTTTCTGTTGAGCCGTAAGCCTCATAGGCTGGGATACTCACTTAATGCCGCGTATACATTCACGTTTGGTAAAGCGATACAGTTAATATAGGAATTCCTTTCTTTTACTTATAAAAAGCCTTACTTTAAAAGTAAGATCAATATCAGCAGTTTGACCATTTATACCACCTTGAAAAGACGAGGTTTGACCTGCTTATAAATAATCAAATCCGCACTATGCGGGTCCAAACCAATCGAATCGGAGGATTCAATGACAAAAACAGAAAAGATGAAACTTTACGCAGGCCGAATAGGTCTGTTCCTGGCCGGCGGTCTGCTGGTGTTTGCTGTAATGAGCTTTACCGTGGTGAACAGCGCGAATAAGCAGAATGAACAGTTAACCGAAACACTAGATACATCCAGATACGAAGCAGGACGGCTGCTCGCCGATGCCGAAGCACAGTTTGAAAATAGAAACTACGTTAAAGCAAAGGAGTCGCTAACCGCTCTATTTGCAAACCAACCGGGTTCTGAAGAAGCAGCCGAAGGGAAGGCTTTGATGTTGACTATTGAAAATGCGGAAAAAGCATCCAACGAGAGCTGGGAAGCTGCCATGCCCGCCATCAAGCAGGAATGGGGCGAAGCCTTAGCCGCAGAAATACTGGCAAAAGCAGATGCTGAGAGAGCCAAGCTGGAAGAGAACATGGATGCGACCATCAACAAAGAGTGGGATAAGGCCAAAGAGAAAGTAAGAGAAAACTGGGAAATGGAGGGTTAAACTCCGGTCCCGTTTCAAAAATATGCTTGATTCACACACAATAGCAAAAACCCGCCTTAAACGGCGGGTTTTTGGTTTGCCCAGTGAAGCGGGCAAAGCCCTTTCATTCATCCAGCAGCCGATACCCGACCCCTATTTCGGTAATCAGGTAACGGGGTTGAGTGGGGTCTGGTTCGATTTTTCGGCGCAGGTTGGCCATAAATACGCGCAGGTATTGTGATTCGCCTACACTGGAGGGACCCCATATCTCTTTTAGTATAAAGCGGTGGGTTAAGACCTTTCCGGCATGTTTGGCCAGAAGCGCTACGATTTTATATTCGGTCGGGGTAAGGTGCACAGCTTTTCCGTTCGTTTTTACCCGTCTATGTTCCATATCCACCACTAGGTCTCCTACTCGAAATTCAGTGTTTTGAAGCGGGTTTTCTGAGGCGCCTATTTGGGAATGTCGCAGGGCAACTCGGATGCGTGCCAGCAGTTCTCCTATACTGAAGGGTTTGGTCAGATAGTCGTCGGCTCCGCTGTCCAGAGCTTCTATCTTAGACCGCTCCTGCTCACGAGCGGAGACCACCACAACCGGAATACGGCTCCAGCTGCGCAACTGCCGTATAACCTCTATCCCATCGATATCCGGCAGGCCGAGATCCAGCAGAATGAGATCCGGCATATGCGAAGCAGTCATTGAAATGGCCTCCCCCCCCTTTTCAACCAGCAACAGCCGATAGCCATGGTTTTTTAGAGAGGTTCGGAGGAAATTCTTTATAGGAGGGTCATCTTCGACAATCAAAATCAATGGCTTAGTTTCCATGCTGCCCCTCCGATGACAATTGATCCGCGAAATGAGCTGGAAAGGTAAAGATGAACTCGGCACCGCCTGAGCTTGATTGTGCGAGCTCCATGGTACCCTGGTGGATTTCTATGATCGACTTACAGATGGAAAGCCCTAAACCAAGCCCCCGACGCTGGTCTTCATCGCTTTTGAGGGTAAAGAAGCGGTCGAATACTTTTTCCCGGTACTTAGGGGGAATTCCCGGTCCGTTGTCGCTTACTCGGAACTCGATTATTTTATCTTGCCTCTGGGTTATTTGTATAAAAATGGTTGAACCCTTTGGGGTGTAGCGTAGAGCGTTGTCGAGTAGATTAATCAGAACCTGCTGCACTAAGCCGACATCCGCCGGAACAAATAAGGGGTCTTCGGGCAGCTCAACTTTAAGGTGGTGTTCTGTGGCACGCGTACGAACCTTACTCAGCACTCCTGCAACAATGTCATCAACCAATTCACTCTCCCGGTTTAATACGAAGCTCGTGCCTTCAACCTTCGCTAAGCTCAGCAGGTTTTCTATTAGTTGAGTGAGCCATGCAGCATCCTGTTGTATATTCTTAAGCAGCTCGGAACGGCTCTCGTTGTTCAGTTGTTCCCAATCGTATAAAAGCGTGCTGCTGGAGCCGGTAATGGAAGCCAGTGGAGTTCGCAGATCATGGGATATAGCTCGCAGCAGATTACTTCGCAAACGTTCCCGTTCAATCTCAATTCTCGAGTTCTCCTGGGCTTCCGCCAGGTTTTCCCGGTCTAAGGCTAGAGCGATTTGTGCGGCTACAGCTTCTAACATGGAATTACGGCTGTCATCGGGGATTGTGCGGGATGCATCAACACCGAGTACTCCCAGCACCCGGTTGTGAGTTTGAATTGGAAAATAGAGGCCTTGAGCTTCACAGAAATAGTCGGTACCGCTGCCGGCCGGTTGGGTATGTGCAAAGCTCCATTCAGCGGCCTTTTTTTCCTGGGGGGCTTTAAACTGTTCGGCTTGTCGGCTGTCCGGCCCGAGGTGATAGCTGATCAACTGATCAGAATTGTCTTTTGGAACGTATACTACCATACCCACATTGAAAATTCCGGACAGATGTTCGAGGGCCGCCATTATGACCGCTCGAGTACCGGTAGCCTGAAGCAAGCTCCGACTTATCCGGTAGAGAACTTCAGTACGCTGTTCACGAACATCCGCCGCCTGGGCTTCGCGTTTTTCGCGGTTTACCAATTCGCTGGTGATGAGAGCTACAATGAACAGGACCGGAAATATCACCAGGTACTGGGGATCGCTGACCACAAAGGTGTACCTGGGCTCGGTGAATAAAAAGTTGAACAGCATCACCGACACAATCGAAGAGGCTACCCCAATCCACCTGCCGCCGGAAAGTGATACCAATACAACTCCCAGTAAAAAAACCATAATAATATTGGCTTCACTCAGCCCCAGTGTATCAAACAGAATAGCCAGCAGGGTGGCTCCGAACAGCAGCAAGAGCGGCTTTAAGAAGGTTACTATGTGGGGCCTGGATCGCTGATCCTGCTGTGTGCGTATCCCGTCCAGAGGAGCGGTGGAACTGAAATGCTTGTGGCGATAGTCGCTCGGAAAACCCGGGATCACCTGAATCTCCGCCCATGGAATCAGTTGGAGAAGCTTTTGAACGGTATCGGCTTTAATCCAGGAGAAGGGGAAGGTACGAGCCTGTTCCCGGCCAATGGCGATTCGGTGAATATTGCGCATTGAGGCATACTCGGCGATAGCCCCGGCGATACTGCGGCCCTGGATGATAACAACTTCCGCCCCCAACTGTTCTGCAAGCTGGAGGTTGGCCCGCAGCTGCTGAGCGGCCATTCCGGATTGGGTTTTACGGGTTGCCCTACGGGTTTCTACATGTACCGCCACCAAGCGGGCATTTACGGTTTTTGCAGCCCGTGCAGCAACCTGTATAACCCGACGGGAGGAGAGGGCCGGACTAATGCATACCAGTAGATATTCACTGGAAGGCAGTACTCTAATGTCGTGGGTCCTAGGGTTACCTTCTTGGGCTGTGGCAGGGAATCTAGTGTGGCCGGAGCTGAACTCGAGGGCTGCCTGGCGTAGATTACTAAGTGTGGTCTCATCAAACAGGTGCGAGCGGTTTTGATGGGCCTGTTCGTCAGCATAAATTTTCCGGGAAACGAAACGTTTGAGGAGCTCCTCCGGTTCGATATCTATAAACTCTAACTGATAGGTATGTGCAAATATTTTCTCATCGATTGGCGGGTAGTTGAGCAGAGATGACGGCAGGCATAGGTTTTTCCGGATCATCTCCAGATCATATACATTCAAGGTGGTATAGATGTTATATCCCTTTGAAAGGAGTGAGTTGATTATTGTTTGGTTGGAGCACAGATCGTCTATTAAAATTACCTGGGCTGTGCGGGCAAGTGCAGCTTCAACGAGGCTCGGATAATCCGCAATAGAGAGAAACTCCAGGTCCTGAGCCAGCATGAAGGTCTCGGGCCGGGTGTGCGGAGAAAGCGAGCCAAGCACCACATCAAAGCCTAGGGCCTTCTGACGCAGTGCTGCCTGCAGCATCGTGTATGTCTTGCCGCTGCCGTCAGCGTATCCGAAGAATATCTTCAGTTTTCCTTTATTCATCACTAGTGTAATGATGGCATAAAAATATTTGTTTGGGTATAAAGATCGTATAAAGATTACCTAATTACAAATTGACCGCACTCTGTCTCGCAACATACAGTTGCGCTGTGAGTATACGTACCATCGTCCGCGGACTTTCAGCCTTGTTATTGGGTTTTGCCCTCAGCTTTATAGCGCCGATAGTTACAGCCCTCTGCTACGGCGAGCCCCTCACTCCATTTCTAATCCCAAGCCTAATTCTAATCGGTGTATCGGGAATGCTCCTACTGATAATCCCCCGACGAAGCAGCACCTATTTTACCCGTGACAGTTTTGCCATTGTTACTCTATTCTGGACTTTGGTGTGTATAGTTGGGGCGGTACCATTTGTGCTTAGTATAGACGGGATAGGCTGGGTAGACGCCCTGTTTGAGGCGGCCAGCGGCTTTACAACTACCGGTGCCACCATTTATTCGGATGTGGAAGTACTGCCGAAGTCTATCTTATTATGGCGTTCTCTGACTCATTGGCTGGGTGGGATGGGAATTATTGTGCTGGCGGTAGCTGTCCTGCCTATACTAGGTGTCAGCGGCTTTCGTCTGATGAGCGCTGAAGCCCCCGGCCCGGACATTGAAAAGCTCACTCCGCGGATTACCCATACCGCACGGGTATTTTGGCTAATTTATTTCAGCTTTACTATTGTAGAGACCGCACTGCTCATTTTTGGGGGAATGGGAGTGTTTGATGCAATCAACCACACCTTTGCCACCCTGGCCACCGGCGGCTTCTCTACGAAAAACGCAAGTATTGCTGCCTTCAACAGCTCCTATATCGAATGGGTAGTGATTCTGTTTATGTTTCTGTCGGGGATTAACTTTGCATTGTATTTTAGGGCTCTCACCGGCCGCTTCGATATCATCCGTAATAACAGCGAACTGAAGGCATATGTGTTTCTGTTTACCCTTGCAGTTTTAATTGTGGCGGCGAGCCTCTATTTTACCGGTGAGTACTCAGGGATTGAAACGGTATTTCGCTACAGTGCGTTTCAGGTAGCTACCCTAATGACCTCTACCGGATTTGCAACTGCCGATTACACCTTATGGCCGATGCTTCCCCAGGGAATGCTGCTATTGATGCTCTTTATCGGCGGCTGTGTAGGTTCCACCAGCGGCGGCATTAAAATGATGCATGTGACCGTCATGATAAAAACCGCTGGCAAACAGCTGCGATCCCTGGTCTATCCCCGGGGAATGTTTCCGATTCGCTTAAATAAAAAACCCCTGGATAGTGCAATCGTAACTGCGGTCTCCGGTTTTGTGTTTCTGTATATTGTGTTTGTGGTTATCTCAACCATCGTGGTTGTATCGAGCGGCACCGATATTACCACCGCCTTAACTGCCTCGCTGGCGTGCATTGGAAACATTGGTCCCGGCTTTGGTGATGTAGGTCCGGCCTCGAATTTTGCCTTTTTTCCCGACTATGTAAAGCTCTGGTTAGCCGCCATTATGATCCTTGGCCGGTTGGAAATTTACACCGTACTTATTCTATTTACCCCGTTTTTTTATCATAAGTAGGGAAGTGCCGGCTATTTCAGAACAACCGGTACCTGAACTTCCGTAAGCCAGTCCCCCGGGTCTTCACGATCCCATAGCCCGTGAATGTAGGATTCCCGGGGATTCAAGACAGATTTGAAAAATGTGTTATAATAAACAGCATGAAATCAAAGCTCGTCTCCCGCCGTTATAGTACGCCTCTGCCAAAGATAGTCACAAGAGGTACAGTTCTACTTTTAGTGCTGCTTTTCTCTTCGCCTCTGCTGTTTTCAATCGACTTCCAGGGTGCTGAAGTGGATTATTCGCTCCGGATAATCGAATCGGAGCAGTCAGACCTGGAGGATGGTTCAACCGGTATGGTATGGACAAATGTGTTTAGTCTTCGTCTTCCGGTTCAGCTACCTCATCCAAGGGTTTTCTTTGTGCCGGGTATCTCATTTACCAGCATGTATTATCGTTACGATGCCGAGCTTGAAAGGGCGGTACCGACGGATGTTGAGTGGCGCGAGCTGACAGCTATAGTCCCGATTCTTGACTTTAACCTGCGCTGGGAGTTTATTAAGAGCCGTTGGGGGCGTTATTCGGCGGAAGCCGGGTTAGGGTTCAGGTTGCCCCTTCCGGTAAAAACCTGGGAGAGCGGTACAGTGGACAACTCCGGTAAAATCTTACCGGCGCTGTATTCGGATGTTCAGTTTGTGTTGCCGGAGTTTGCACTTCAAGCTGCCTGGCCACTGACGGAGAGCTTTGATCTGTTTCTGCGTTTTTCAGGGTATGTGCCAATCTTTACGGACGGGCTGACGGGCAGCATCCACCTGGGAGCCTACTTCCCCTTCTAATTGTAAAGAGATTAACCTGCGCGCAGGGCGGCTAAATAAACTGGCTGGGGAAGATTTCCTTTTGACTTTCCTCAGAATGCGCCACCACCAGCGAGCCTAAAGCTACCGTTACCATATCGATAAATACCGCAAAGCTGCTTAGCAGCGGGAGTATCGGATAGATAATCAGAAAGCCGTTTTCTATTCCGCGGCCGTACAGGGTACACAGTGCGGTGAGCGCTGCCGCAACTCCGAAGCCCGGAACAGTGCTGGAGAGCAGGGATGCGGCAATGCTAATGCCAATAATCCACGCAATCTCGATAAACTCAATGCCCAAACTGGAATAGGACTTAAGAATAACGATAAAAGTGATGCTGCTGACCATAGCTGTTCCCGCTTTTGCGAATAGGGCAAACAGAGGAACGGTAACCGAGCCAATTCTCCGGGGTACCCCCAGGTTCTCTTTAATATGAGGAATCATGGGAACCAGACTAAAATAGCTGTTTCCGGAAAAAAAAGCTGCGATTGAGGGAGCCAGAATACCATATAGGTATTTATATGGATTCTGCCGTCCGGTTAGAAAATACACCATAATCGGATAAATGCAGAAGATAATGAAAACCACTAGAATACCAATCAACAATAACAATTCGGAGTACAATTCTATCTCATCGGTTCGGCGCAGATGCACAATAAAAGAGGCAGATAGAACGATCAGTCCAAACCCCAGAATTTCGTTCACAAATTTAGCAATATGGTAGAAGATACGGGTGAAAGAATCGAAAACTTGGACTACCGGACGGCTTAGTACTTTGTCAAAGGAAAAGTTGAGTCCCAGGAACAGTGCAAAGAAAACAATCGGGAACAGGATATTACCGCTGCCGGTAAAGATATTAAACAGGTTGTTGGGAAATATCTGAAAGATCAGTTCCTGAAAACCTGGAAAAGTGTGGACTACATCGGTTTCAACAATAATAGGTATTCGCTCGGGAGCAATTAACAATACTACCCCTGTTCCGATTCCTACCAGCAGAGCTGCGGTTGCAGCAATAATGAGGAAGCTTTTGCCGATAACCGCCAATACGCGGCGGTCCATACGCAGGCGGTATGTTCCGTAGGCTAGAGAGAAAAAGATTAAGGGAAACAGGGCATAACGGCCAATGTGGAGGACAATTTGGGCTGCAAATTGAAGGTTCTGGTAGTAGGCCTCACCGGTTGGAAAGACATATATTCCGAGTAAAACCCCGATAGTTGCTGCAAGCAGGTACTTAATCCATAGTTTCATAGTACGGATACCATAGCCCTTTTTCAGGGGCTGCGTCAATCTCGATTGTAAAGTGCTTATCTGCCCTTTTGAGTGAAACTCAGAGCATTCCAGACGGAACGATCGGTGTGGCGGTACCATTTGCCGTGGCTGCCGCGTGCTTTTTCCGTCAAGGTACGATGTACGAAGAGGGCGTAGTCGTCCGGTGCGGTTGCGTCGGAGGTGAAGCCGTTAATCATAATTGGCTCATTCTGATATAGAGTAAACATGCTGTCGGTAAAAGTTTTTATACCTCCGATACCTACTGCGTCAATTGGCGGTAGTACTTCTAGTCCTGAGGTGTGGATTACAATTGAAAGCTGTCCCTGTTTTCGTTTTTGAAAATATCCCAAAACTTCCCGTAAAAAGTAGAGCCCTCCTTTTACGTAGTTATCGATGTAGCTGTCGATTGATGCCAGGCCCAGCTCATGAAGCGGCTTGTTTTCCATGAGAGTGCTGAATAGAAATACTACTTCATCAATGGCATCGCTCTTGTTCTCCGCTTCTACTAACAGGTTATGGATCGAAACAGAAGAGTGGCGTGTCCAGGGGATGATAGTCAAATGATCTTCGTCCACTTCCCCAGCGGAACTGCGGCCCGCCTCACCTTCATCGGCCCGAATCACATGGGCGCCGTCGTCAATAAAAAGTTCTGAGAGGCGCTGCCCAAGGGGGGACGTATTTCCATTTAACAATATTGTGTGACCCATAGGCTTCTATAGTAAATGAAAAAGAGTTTGAAATTCAAGAAACATCTAATGTATGATACATAAAAAGGGGTGGAGTTTTACCATGAAAATAGCTATCGGGCAAATAAATACAAAAATCGGTGATTTTGAAGGCAATGTGAACAAAATTATCCATACTGCAGAGCGAGCGGCGGAAGATCTAGCAGAGCTGCTGGTGATGCCCGAGATGTGTGTGTGCGGCTACCCTCCGATGGATTTATTGGATTACGACCTGTTTGTGCGGGAGAATCAGAAGGCTCTTCGACGTCTGCAGCGGGAGCTGCCTTCACAGGTTGCGGTGGCGGTTGGGTATGTGGACAGAACCCGGGGTACTTCAGGCAAGCCCCTGCAAAATGTGGTTTCGATACTGTATGAGGGTAAGATTCTGCATACCCAGGCTAAAACCCTGCTGCCGACTTATGATGTGTTTGATGAGGCCCGCTACTTTGAACCGGCCACTGAGCGGCGGGTGTGTGTGCTGAAGGGGAAGCGGGTTGGAATAGCTATTTGTGAGGATATCTGGTGGGAGCAGGAGCCGGTGCCGGGAACCCGCTATACCGTAGATCCGGTCAAAGAGTTGATGGATGCCGGGGCAGAGATACTGCTAAGCCCCTCTGCCTCCCCGTTTTTTACAGGTAAACAGGAGGTCCGGCGGGGATTGTTGGAAAAAATCGGTCATTCCTCGGGAGTACCGACCGTGTATGTGAATATGGTGGGGGGGAATGACAACCTGATTTTCGACGGCTGTTCAATGATTACCGATTCCAGTGGACAAGTGATCAAGTGTGCTGAGGAGTTTGCTGAAGATTACTTGGTGTGTGATACCGAGGCCCAACATCAGAGGACCGCGTTGCCGCGGGTGGATGAGAGCGAGAAGCTGCGGAAAGCCCTGGTTATGGGTGTACGGGACTATGTGTATAAGTGTGGTTTCAAGCGGGTTCATCTTGGCTTATCCGGGGGCATAGATTCAGCCTTAGTGGCGGTTATTGCAAAACAGGCCCTGGGGCCGGAGAATGTACACTGTTTTGCCCTGCCTTCACGCTACTCCTCCGAAGCAAGCGAAACCGATGCCCGGCAGTTAGCCGATAATTTGGGAATCGGTTACGATATCCTGCCGATTGAGGAGCCCTTTAAGTCGATCCTGGCAGTGCTCGCCCCTGTTTTTGAGGGCAGGGAGCCGGATGTGGCAGAAGAGAATGTACAGGCCCGGATTCGGGGGCTTCTGCTGATGGCCTATTCGAATAAATTCGGCTCTCTTCTGCTTACTACTGGAAATAAGTCGGAATTGGCTACCGGGTATTGCACCTTATACGGGGATATGTCCGGGGGCCTGGCGGTAATCGGCGATCTGTTTAAAGGGCAGGTCTACAACCTGTGTAACCATGTGAACAGTGCTGAAGAGCTTATTCCGCAGAATATCATTGATAAGCCGCCTTCGGCGGAGCTGCGGCCGGACCAGACCGATCAGGACAGTTTACCCTCATACGAGGTGCTGGATGATATCCTGGCGCAATACCTGCTTGAGAATAAATCTGCCGCCGAAATAGCCCAAACCGGGCACGATTTAGAGACGGTTCGTGAGGTGTTGAGGCTGGTGGGGCGTAATGAGTACAAGCGTCGACAGGCTCCTCCGGTGTTGAAGGTCTCGACCCGGGCCTTCGGTACAGGCCGCAGGATGGCGATAGCAAGAAATATCTACGAAGCTTAGGGGCTAATTGCTGCTACAGAACACTGCTCTCCAGCAGCAGCTCTATG
>JAIPFV010000060.1 GCA_021736475.1 Spirochaetia bacterium
TGCTGAAGTTAAGCGGCAAGACCGCGGGGCTGCTTACTACAGTTCAATTTGATTTAGGCCAAGGAGCAGAGAAAAACTATCTGCGCCAATCTACCCCCGAGGCCACCGAAGTTCACCGGCTCCTGCGCGCCATGCGTGAGAATGGCTGCACCCATGCAGTGGTCGAGGCCACCAGCCACGGCCTCTCGCCCCTGAACAACCGCCTTGGGGATGTAAAGTTTGATGTAGGGGTGCTTACCAACATCAGTCACGAGCACCTGGAGTTTCACAAAACCCTCGAACGGTATATCGACGACAAGGCAAACCTATTCCGGGCTCTTCCGCCGGAGAGGGGAATCGCTGTTATCAATGCCGAGGAGCCTCACCGTCAGGCCTTTATCGATGCGGCGGCCTGTCCGGTGTATCTGTATGGAATAAGCCCGGGAACACAACAGCCCCTGGTCACAGCAGACCTCAGCGCCTCGGAAATTGAGGAGAGCCCGGCAGGACAAAGCTTTTTGGTCGGTTTCAAGGCAAATACTATCAAGGAGCAGCCTGCAGGAAAACCGCTAAAAACCCGCGTAAATCTGCCGCAACCGGGCCGTTTTAATGTGGAAAACAGCTTAGCCGCTTTGCTGGCTGTAGGGCATCTGCCCGGCGAATCCCTGCAGACCTATTTTCCCCTCATTGCAGATCTCAAACCCGTCAAAGGGCGCATGGTGCCGGTGGATGAAGGCCAGCCCTTTCAGGTTATCGTCGACTATGCCCACACTCCCGGCTCATTCCGTAAATTGTTTCCTGCCCTGCGCGCCCAAGTTGATTCGGGCAAGCTTATTGCTGTTTTCAGCTCCGCCGGTGAACGGGATATTGAAAAACGCAGCCAGTTAGGCGAAATTGCCGCTGCCTATTGCGATATAATTGTGCTGGCCGATGAAGACCCCCGCGGAGAGGTTCCGCTGGATATTCTCGAAGATGTAGCCGCCGGCTGCGGGTTGATGGAGCGGGAACACGAGCTGTTTTTAATTGAGGATCGTCCTACAGCTATTCGCCATGCATTTACACTGGCGACTAAGGGAGATTTAGTAGTACTATTAGGAAAGGGCCACGAGGGCAGTATTATTTACGCAGATGGCCCCATCCCCTGGGATGAGGAAACAGTTGCCCGGGAACAGCTGCAACAACTCGGATATAAGCCCCTTAATTAATAGGTTATCAGGGAGAGTTAGTATGGAAACATCACGGATTGGTATTTTATTCGGCGGAAAATCAGGTGAGCACGAGGTGTCCCTTAGGTCGGGGGCTTCGGTTTTTACCCATATCGACAAGAATAAATTTGAGCCGGTACTGATAGGTATTGATCGTGACGGCCGCTGGTATCTGCAGCCTGAACCTCGCTTGTCGGAAGATGGAGCCAGTCTAGAGCTGAACCCCGATCCGAATTTTCTGGTAAGTGTCCTGCCCGGACAGGGGCTGTGGACCGGCACCGGCCGGCTGGAGTTAGCGGCGGTATTCCCTGTGCTGCACGGCACTTTCGGCGAAGACGGCACCGTTCAGGGCTTACTTGAAGTGGCAGGCATTCCCTATGTAGGGGCCGGCGTGTTGGGCAGCAGCCTTGGCATGGACAAGGCTATGGTAAAACGGGTGTGGCTTGAAGCGGGCTTGGCGACCATCCCCTTTGTAGAGGTTCACAATCGTGAACTTGAAAGTGCTACTACCCAGTCGGCGCTGTTCGATCGAATTTTAGAGCGTTTCGACTTTCCCCTGTTTGTAAAACCCTCCCGCTCCGGTTCATCAGTCGGAGTTACCCGCACCACTAACCGAACCGAACTGCATTCCGCCCTGCGCAGCGCCTTTCAGTTTGATACGAAAGCACTGGTTGAACCGGAAGTAACCGGCCGCGAGGTTGAATGTTCGGTCGTGGGTAACCAGTACCCGGATGCATATGCGGTAGGCGAGATTGTACCGACCCACGAACACAAGTTCTACGATTACGATGCCAAGTATCTGGACCCCGAAGGAGCACTGCTGAAGGTACCTGCACAGCTGCCCTCCGAGACTACCGCTGCAGTCCAAAAACTGGCTGTAGCAGCTTATGTGAGTGCAGATGCTGAAGGTTTTGCGCGGTTGGATTTCTTTGTAACCGAAGAAAACAGGGTGGTTCTGAACGAAATCAATACCATACCCGGTTTCACCAGTATCAGTATGTTTCCTAAACTCTGTGAGCACACCGGCCTTAGCTATCCGAGTCTAATTACTACCTTGATTGAATTGGGTATTGAGCGGTATGAACAGCGAACTACTCTTCACTACACCCGCGAGTAAACCTCTACCAATGGTCGTAGGCAAGCAATTGATCGAGGGGGCGACGCTCACGCTGCAGGGGAGTTTCCTCAGCATAACCTAATAGCAGTAGCGCCACCACCCGCATTTGATAGGGAACGGTAAGAATTTGTCGAACTTGCTCCTCATCGTAGGTGGTAATTGTGTGAGCTCCTAAACCTTCAGCTCGGGCCTGAACCATCATGAAGGCCAGGGAAATGCCGATATCTATCGGATAAGCAAGCTGGCCATTGGGCATCTTATAATCTACGTTTGTAGTGCACACAGCAATTATTACCGGAGCTTTGCCAACATGTTCCTCCATGTAGGCGGCAGAATAAATCTTCTCCAGCACATCCCTCTTTCTTACTGCAACTAAGCGCCAGGGCTGGCGGTTTTTGGCTGAGGGAGCCCGCTGAGCAGCAGACACAATACGGTCGAGAGATTCCTGCGGAATACTGTCCGGCTTAAAATTGGAGATGGTTACCCAGTCAGATATCTCTTTTAATACTTCCATACGCCCTCAATTCTATATGTATAAATTCAAATAAAGCTTGACTTGAAAACAGTAATTCTCGTAAGGTGAATTTAGATGTTAATAAAAAGAATTGTGTTCATCACTGTTTTAAGCCTACTCTTACCGCTCACTATTTTGGTAGCATTACCATTCCCTTCATCCTACCATACATTAGAGGATATGCACACCTTTTACAAATACTATCCTCGTTTTGAAAATAGCGAAAATGAAAAAAGGACTTTCGAATACATTATCAATGAGCTGGATAAAAAAGATGTCGATGTTCGGCGCATAGATTTGAGCGGCTTTGAAAATTTTCACTCCTTTTCATCAATAGTTGAAGCCCGCTTTGAAGGAACATCAAACAACGATCTCTATTTCATTTTTCCCGTAAACCATCCAATGGATGCTGCTCAGGAGGAGAGCGGAGCCGCCGGCCTTACCCTTGCCCTTCAGCTCTGCAGGAGCTTCTCAGAGATGAGCCTTCCCCAGAATGTGAATGTACTTTTTATGGGAGCCGAATACGGACGCTCGGAGGAGTACAAACTGGGAACCCGTGCTTTTCTGGAAGAATACCACTCCGAAAGCCCTTCACAGGTGGTCTATTTCACCATCCCTAAGACGAATTTTATGTTAGATCTACGGGCAGCCGGCAGCGGAATCGTAGCACCGGCGTGGTTGGTAGAGTACACAAGCAATTCACTTCTAAAAAATAAAGTGGCTTTTCAGTTTTCAACAATCCGCTTCAACCTGTATCAAATGGGTCTCAATGAAACTACTACACGGATCGATCCCTTTCTGGAAGCCGATTTGCCCGCCCTTCACTTATTTGGAGAGCCGATATCGGAAGATTCGGCCGCGGCGGATGAACACAGCACTATCGATGAGCTGCACAGCTTTTTGATAAATTATGTACAGTCCTATCCTGAGCAAATCCCAGACCAGTGGGATAGGCATTATATCCTATATAAGCTGGGTACATTCACCCTGCTTATTCCCGAGTTCTCGTATATTATTATTATCTTGGTATTATTTGCAGCGGTACTGCTTTATCCCTTTTTTCGCCGAAAACGGTTTTACCGTTACCTGGGCTCGATGGGGCGCAATAGCTGGGTACTTCCGATAATTTTAGCTTTAATGTTTTTTTACTTGTTTTTGGCTACGCTAGTGTTGGAAGGAATTGCCCTCTACCGGCAATATAGCCTGCTGTGGCAGCAACAACCCTTTTTGCTGCTGCTGTTGAAAATCAGTATTGCCGGTTTCTTGTTTGCCCTTAGCCACAGAATTACCACTCCCTTTCACTTTACCCGACTTCGAGGGAGCTTCTACTCCGCCGCCGGTCTGTTTTTTTTACTTGTTAATGTGCTGATTCTTACCACGTATAATCTATCTCTTACTCTGTACGGTTCAGCAATCTTTCTATTGGGATTTCTATTTACAGTTGTCCGTCGCCGTCTTACCAAGCTTATTTACCTGATACTCTCAATTGTCTTTATCATTGGTATCCTACTTACAATCTTTCAAACCGGTGCAAGTCGTGCGATTTACCTTATTTTGCTCTCGCGGATACAGGGCAATCTGCTGATCGCATTTCACATACTGCCCTACATGCTTTTTATTCTTCGCTTGCGAGTTCTGTATCACCACCCTAATCAGTCTTACACCCGGCGAATAACCCTGGCATTTGACTTTCTGTTTGGAACACTGAGTATCGCTCTTTTAGTATACCTGCTGTTTTTCTACTCCCTCAGCCCCGGCAGCCGTCGCCCTCTGGAGGTGTACGAACGGATTGATGCTATTCGAAGTCGCCACACCTTGAACTTTGAAAGCAGTGAGCCCTTAGGCTCCTTCACCTACGGCAGCTCCCAACTGGCAAATGGAAAAACAGTAGAGGTCGAAAGTGACAAGCGCGAGACCCGCAAGGAACTGTCTTTTCAAGCACCGCTGTTGGATATTTCTATCGACAGCCAAGATTTTTTAGGGCGGACAACCTACCAATTAAAAATTAAAGCTCCCTTTCCGATCGAGGATCTGCAAGTAACTCTTTCATCAGAGGCGTCAATTACCCTGTACGATTCCGATTTCCCTGTTTCGCCCCTGCGCGACCCAAACACCCTGCAATTCCATATCGGCAGATTTCCCAGCAACCCCTTTAGCTTCACCTTCACAGTACCGGAAGAGCTGAAGGGGGTATTGAAAATTGCGGCAGACGTCTATTCTCTACCGTATCCAACTCAGCTCGACCGCAGCCGTTTCGATATTGAGTACCATCTAAACGCGATTCAATCCATCCCCCTTAATTGACACCGCCGATACCTTAAAGTAGGATTGGAAACTATGAAAAGATACCGATCACTTTTGTTAATAGTTATAGCCATACTCTGTACTGTAGTACCGGCCTGGTCCATTTCGATCGTTGATACTCCCCTGGGAAATGATTTTTCTCAAATCTTTCCCGAACTCTCCGAGGGATACATAGACCTAAACTCAAACGGATCAATGGACCGCCTTGAGGATATGGATGAAAAGGTTTCTGAATCTCTGGTTCAGGATGGGGTTCTACAAGTACAGGAAGTACTGGATTTTATTATTGAACAGTTTCGTTTTTTCCCGGTCGCCAAACTGGAGCAAATTCAAACTGTTTTATCCGAGGCGGAGGGGCAAATTGCCGAAATAATTGCACTTTCCTACGAAACGCGCATGGCTGAGGTAATTGAACGGAAGCGCGAGTTCGGGGCCGACGACCTTTATCTCACCCCCTCTGCCCTGCGCAGGGCACATGAGGAGATGTCCGGCTATATCGCAACTATGCTCCATGCATACAAAAAAGAAGAGCAAGAGTATGTGCAGCAATTTTCCGATGCCCGGGAGAGTCTGTTTTCAATGATAGAGGCCGGGTACCCCCTGCCTCCAATCGGCACCGAAGACCGCAATTTACTGGTAAGTGCGATGGTTCACACCATTCTTTCCAATGACGAGAGAAACCAGCAGCGGGTCAAAGCAGCTATCAATACCCTTGGTCGTATGCAGGCGGAGAGTGCCCTGCCGTATCTGAAAAATTTGCTCGATTCCGCCCCGTATCAGGCCGAAGCCGCTGCGGCGCTGGGTGAGATCGGCAATACCCAAGCCCGGTCGATCCTTATGAATGCTCTCAAAACTTCCGAACCCGGAGAATACCAGTATTCCTTGATTCGGGCAGTAGGCAAGGTCGGCGGCGAGGAGAGTGCCGAATACCTACTCTCCATACTCCCGGATAAAGAGGGCGACACTACTGTTCCTGAGAATCTTCAAGAAAAAAAAGAGGCCACTATTGTAAAATCTCTGGCCGACCTAGCCTCTCAGGGCAGCCGCAACCGCAAAATATTTACGGTACTCTCGGACTACCTCTCCCATGAGTCTCCGGAAATTCGCAGAGTAGCGGTTGAAGGAATAGCCGGTTTCGGAGCCCGCCTGGCCACCACTAAACTGCTTCCCCTGCTGAAGGATGAACCCAACGAAAAGGTAAAAATCACCCTGGTTCGCAGCTTAAATGCTCTGAACGATGCCTCCACTATCCCCACCTTTATCAACATATTAGATGAACCGAGTACCTCAAGTACGCTTAAACAAGAGATTATACAAGCGGTGGGAAGGAACGATAACGGGTCGCGGGGAGTGCCAACGATTATTACATATCTCAGTGATGAAAACCAGGAGGTACGCACTACAGCCCGGAAGGCTCTGCTTAACCAGTATCAGCGGGATTCTAAAACCGTTATCTCGAACCTAAGCCGCAGCGTGCTGCAGTCGGAGGACAGCCTGTTCCTGGAACAGGCAACCTCTATAATTGCAGAGGTTGCCGACGAGGCGGCGTTAACTACCCTGCTGAGAATGCTTGAGACCCCCTATCCGGAGGTACTCAAAAACGTAACCTGGGCTTTCTACCGCATACGGCCCCAGGGGAACGCCCGGATTGTAGGTGAAATACAGCAACTGGTAACCAGCGAAACTCAACCGGTACAAGTGCGCATCAATGCCGTCCGAGCTCTAGGGGCAATGCGAACTGATAATGCCCAGCTTGAAGTCTACAAGACCTTGTTGACCACTCTCAAGCTGCGGGCTCCCGAATACTCAATGCTTCGCTACTATGCAATTGAATCTCTATCCCAACTCTCCGCAGCTCATCCGGAAGTTATAGATGCGCTGCTGCAAAGCGCCTCACCCGGTGAAGAGCAGCACCTGCGCCTTGCGGCCCTGCAGGCCCTCAGGACAATAGGTGCCATGGATGCTGAGGCGCTTAGTACAGTTGCGGGAATGGCGAAGCGTAGTGAAGACATCGAAATAATGACCGCGGCAGTCCGCTTATTGGGTGATGCCGGCTCCGAAGAAACCGTCGGAATTGCGAGTTCGATTCTTGAAAACACCCGGGACGGAGGAACTCATACAAAAATTGCCTATGCCCTCTCGCGCCTTGAAAGCGATACAGCGGTAGAGCTGCTGATAGACATGGCGGCCGGATCGGAGCAGGAAGGCTTTATCCTGGGACTGCTTCGTGAGGTAAAAACTTCGTTATTAAGAACAGTGGTACAACGTCGTAGACAAACAGAATCGAACCAGGAGGTGCGGCAAGTACTGGATAAGCTCGAAACCTCACTGACAGCGGGTCTATAAAATTATGATATGGAAAGGGTAATTTTTCATGTAGACATGGATGCATTCTACGCGGCGGTGGAGCAGCAGGATAATCCTGAGCTGCGGGGCACACCGGTTATTATCGGAGCCCGTCCCGGCACTCGCGGGGTTGTCTCCGCCTGCTCCTACGAGGCACGTACCTACGGTGTGCGTTCGGCGATGCCCATCTCAGAGGCTTACCGCCGCTGCCCCCATGGAAATTTTCTTCCCGGCAGGATGAGCCGATACCAGGAAGTCAGCCGGGGCATAATGTCTATGTTTGAAGAGTTTACACCGGATATCCAGCAAATATCGGTGGATGAGGCATTTTTGAACATGACCGGCACGGAACGGCTTTTCGGTACCCCTGAAGAGGCGGCAGCTCTGATAAAAAGACGGGTCACCCAAAACACCGGTCTGGTTATCTCTATAGGCATAGCCGCTAATAAATTCCTAGCCAAACTGGCCTCCGACTATGATAAACCCGACGGTCTTCATAGAGTTCTTGCGGGACAGGAAGAGCAGTTTATCGACAGCTTGAAACTAGGCGACCTCTGGGGAGTCGGCAAGAAAAGCCTGGAGCGGCTCCACGAACTGAATATCACTACCCCCTGGGAGCTGCGACAAATAAAGAAGGCCTCCCTGTGCCGATTATTCGGAAAAGCCGGGGGCGAGTATCTTTATCGTGCTGTCCGCGGGACAGATCCGGGTATTTTACAGCAGGAAACCAAGAGCCAATCACTCTCTGGAGAGGTAACCTTCGAGCAGGACACCCGCGATCCGGAAGTGGTAAAACAGGTGATTCTCGATCTCTCCCATCAAATCATGTTCCGTTTGCTAAATTCAGATAAAATCGGTTACACCGTATTTATAAAAGTCCGTTTAAGCGACTTCTCTACTAGCACCGCGCAAAAGCGTCTGCGGCGCCCCCTCTATTCGGCAGAAGAACTCTTCGACGTTGCCCACACACTGCTGCAAAAACGCTGGAACCGGCAACATGAGATCCGTCTGATCGGAGTGGGAGTCTCCAGTGTATTTACCGCCGACAATCAGCCGGAACAGCAGGAGCTCTTTTCCGACCCCTACGACCGGCAGAAAAAGGTGGAAAAAGTGGTCAACTCTATCCGGGCAAAGGGCAGCCGGATAGAGAAGGCCAGTTTAATTGATTCGGTGCCTGAAATGAAGAAACGCGAAGAAAAACGTTTCTCCAGCCGAGGCGACGAAGCTCAAGAATAAATCTTAACCCCACTCAGATAGAAAGGCCTGTGCCTCTTCAAGATTATCTTCCTCACTGGGCAGTAGGGTAGCTTTACCTTTTAGCTCATCCACAATCCACTCCATAATTGCACGGGCCTCTTCCCGGTCGGACATATCCTTTACCCCGCTGCGGCTGTAGGGTTGCGCCTTTGAAGTATCGAAGGCAGCAGTAAAGTACTTATACCGCTCAACCGGATCACTGGCCTCGGAAAAGTCATCGGCCATTTTACGTGCCTCTTTCTGTCGCTTTCGGCTACTCCAATCGCGTTGATAGAGATGATCTCCGAGTTTGAGATAGTAGGAGTACTTGGTTTTATCGCCCCGGTAGGCATCTAGTGCCCGCCGGCTGTAAGAAACGGCGTAGTCTTTATTTCCAAATGAAATCAGTTTAGGTACCGAAGCATACAGCATACCCAAGACGTAGAAAGAATCGGCATGGGCACTGTCGCTTCGCACGGCTCGCTCAAGGTCATCCCGCATCGGACCGGCCTTCATCAGGCTGTTCAGAACGCCCTTAGTCTGGCCCCAGCGCCCAATATTCGAACCCCGCCAATAGTAGGCGTGGTGATTATCATCATCATACTCTAAAGCCCGGTTCGCCAGGGCCTCCCCTTTTTCAAACTCTTCCAGCAGCTGGTCAGCGGAGGCACCATTTCGCTCTGCCTCGTCCGCCAAATTAAGGGTTGTGCGCGAGAGACGCCAATAAAGCTCCGCTTTCTCGGCATTTGAGCTTACAAGTTTTTCCGCCTTTTCCAGAACATCCATAGCTTCTTGGTGCTGTTCAGCCTTATAAAGCTCATCAGCCTGTTCAAATAGTTCGCCGGCACTTGTTTGTGCCCATCCGGCAGCACTGATGCAGAGCAGCAGCACCATTCCAATACTTAACGTTCGCATTCGACGCCTCCTTAGATTGTGACAACTTTATCTGGAGAAACCTCTTCAAGAAAGATCTCCTGGTAACGGCCTGAGTCCTGAGGTACAGGCTGATCCGGAATATACATCTTTGAAAAGAAATGCAGTACATCCAGCATATCGTCCATACTGTTGGTAAGTGTATAGCGATAGTAACACTTATATTTGTTTAAAATTTCACGCCAATTTTTATCCATTACCAATTCAGGATCGGTGTCGTGTCTTAACTTCGACCGCAAACCACCGTACCATGCCCTGGAAATGCACATCCGTCGGATACGCTCGTTCTCGTCCATATAATAAAGTTCAAAAATACCGGCCATCGCCGGCACGTGCCTCACTATATCGAATTTTTCAGCCTTGCGGAGGGGAGACCAGAAAACAGTGTAGTAAACCTGTCCGGACTCCTCCTGTTTAGCTACATGGGGGGGAACTTTACGCATCTTTTCCGGCATATATACAGCAACTCCTTTGGTCCCATTCTTACCCAGCTGCGCCGATATTGCAAGCCCCTCCAGTTTTATTCTGTGGTCCAGGTACGCCCATCTTTCTTGATAAAGTCTTCCGCCTCCTGCGGGCCCCAGCTGCCCGGGGGATAGAACTTCACACAATTACACTCCTCCCACCGGGACACGAAGGGGTCGGCAAACTCCCAGGCAGCCTCCACTCCGTCCTGTCGTACAAACAGAGACTGATCGCCGGCCAGACAATCCCGCAATAGCCTCTCATAGGCCGATACATAGGTTCTGTCAAAGTAATCGCTGTACTTAAAATCCATATTTACGGGGACAATTAAGTTGCTAGATTCGGGGTATTTTACCCCAAGGCGGAAGCTGATCTGCTCCTCGGGCTGAATTGTAAGCACCAGCCGGGAGGCATCCAGGGGGGTACAATCGTCCCTAAACAGTTTGAGCGGAGGCTGGTTAAAACGAATTACCACCTCAGTCACCCGTCGCGGCAGACGTTTCCCAGTTCTCACATAAAAGGGAACTCCTGCCCAGCGCCAGTTGTCCACATGCAGCTTAGCTGCAAAAAAGGTCGGCATACTGCTTTCCGGATCAACATTTGTCTCTTCACGATAACTTTTCACCTGTTCGCCGTGCAGCTGTCCCCCGCTGTACTGGCCTGCCACAGAGACATCGGCCACATTTTGGTACGCTGTTGAACGGAGAGAACGCAATACCTTTACCTTTTCATCACGCACCTGTTTTGCATTGAATCCCGCCGGAGGCTCCATCGCGATTAGGGACAGGATCTGCAGCATGTGGTTTTGAAAAATATCACGGATCACTCCGGTTTTCTCATAAAACCGGCCCCGACGGCTTACCCCGATGTCTTCCGCCACCGTAATCTGTACGCTGTCAATGAAATTATTATTCCAAAGGGGTTCAAAAAAACTGTTGGCAAAACGGAAAAAAGTAATATTCTGAACTGTCTCTTTCCCCAGATAGTGGTCCATGCGAAACACCTGATCCTCACGAAACGCACGATTTACCGTACGATTTAACTCTAAAGCTGTTGCCAGGTTTTTCCCAAAGGGTTTTTCAATGATAATCCGAGACCCCTCACCGGAAGTCGGCAATTCTGAATCCGCAATTTGCGAGATCACCTGCTCATATAGAGCACTAGGTATCGAAAGGTAGTAGAGCACATCCATTTCATACTCGCCGCTTTTTTTACGAACCAGCTTCTCCAGCTGATTGTAATCTTCTTTTTGCTCAAAATGTCCGTATGAAAAGGATATATGGGACAAAAAGTTTTCAACTTGGGAAGCTTCCGGTGTACCCACCTCATCGGACGCCTCTATACTCTCCTCCACCAGGTTACGATACGTTTCATCCGTCAAATCCTGACGACCAAAGCCGATAATTTCGAAATTTTCCGGCAAATTACCCCGCAGGTGCATAGAAAAAAGAGTCGGTAGCAGCTTTCGAAGAGACAGATCCCCCGCTCCACCAAATATGACAAACACAAAATCCGTTATGTGTGCAAAATCTGAACTGATATCGCAATGCTGCAGTTGCTGCTGTGCTTCACCCATAGTACGCCTCTGAAGATTCAATTATTACGCGCTTTTCACGTAAGTCAGCCAAACGCTGTTCAGCAAAACCGGCGGGAACATCCACCGGTCGGCTCAAGTCCTCCATTAGAATGGTCATATATCCTAATCGTCGGGCATCCAAAGCAGTAAAATAGACACACCAATCCAAGGCCAACCCTACTATATACACCTGTTTTATTTCAAACTCCTGTAAGTACCCGTGCAGCCCGGTCGGGGTGGTACCGTCATTTTCAAAAAAGGCGGAGTATGAATCGAGCCCCACTTGGGTACCCTTATGCAGAATGAGGTCCAGATACGTTTGATCCAGCTCAGGATGCAGAGCAGCCCCCTCACTACCAGCCATACAGTGCACCGGCCACAGGTTCTGCTGCAGTCCACCAACCTCCACCACCTCATACTCATTGTGACCCTCGTGCTCCTCGGCAAAGGACACATGATGCGGTGGATGCCAGTCGGCGGTTGCCACTACCTTATGAAAGAGACTGCGCTGTGGCCCTACCTTACTCTGTAGCAATGTATTAATTGGGCCTATTATTTCATCTCCACCGCTTACAGCCATAGAGCCGCCAGGGCAAAAATCATTTTGCACATCGACAATAATCAAAGCACCTCTACTCATGTTATTATCCCTCTTCATTCAAACTTGTTTGGAATCCAGCATTGCGGTAATTTTCCCGATTAGCGCTTTTTCAGTAATCGGCTTATGGATAACTCCATTCATGCCATGCTGCAGCAAATCTTCTACAAGTTCTTTCTCTGCATAGGCAGTTAATCCCAATATGGCAGTGGAGGTTCGTCCCTGTTCCCGTTCTAGAGAACGTATTTCTGCGGCAGCACGCTTCCCATCCATAACCGGCATTTTAACATCTAAAATGATAATATCAAACTCATGCTTCTCCACCAGCTCAAGGGCGGCCTGCCCGTTGGAAGCCTCGTCTACTGTCCATCCATTACTGGTCAAAATAGTTTTAATAAATAACCGGTTAATTCCCTCATCATCAGCTATCAATATTCGTGTACTCATACCATTACTATAAGAGATGATTTTCGCCTACGCTATACTTAACCTCTTATTAATTTGTTCATCCGCACTGGATCATTTGTTATTTATTACTTTTTTTATAATGTATATGCGAATTGACTCTTTGCCTCTGTCCTCAGATATTGTATATTAGTAATTGAAAGGATATACACAATGAAGAATATTAATATAGCTGAAGTACGGGCAGATTTTCCGGTTCTGTCTTCCCAGATGAAGGGTCATCCCCTTGCCTATTTTGATAACGGGGCCACAGGTCTCACACCTCTACCGGTAATCAGCGCAATCGAGAACTATTACCGCACCTCCTCATGTAATATCCACCGTGGTATCTACGAGTTGAGCGAGCAGACCACAGAACAGTTCGAATCAAGTCGTGCCCACATTGCGGCTTTTCTCAATGCAGCCTCGGAGGAAGAGATTGTTTTTACCCATGGGGCCACCGAATCGATCAATACTGTAGCCTATGGCTGGGGGGATCAACATATCCACGCAGGTGAGGAGATTGTTATTACCGAGATGGAGCATCATGCCAACCTGGTTCCCTGGCAGCAGCTGGCTGCAAGAAAATCGGCTAAGCTGAAGTTTATCCCAATCGACCCGAAAACCGGTCTCCTGCAGCTGGACAATCTTGAGCAGATTCTTACACCGAAAACAAAACTGTTGGCTGTAAGCGGGATGTCGAATGTAACCGGGGTAGAGAATCCGCTGCCGCGGCTGATAGAAGCGGCGCGGGCGGTAGGGGCACTCGTGTTGGTTGATGCCGCACAGTACGTGGTTCATGCGGATGTGGATGTGCAAAAACTTGATGTTGACTTTTTGGTGTTCTCTGGACACAAACTTTATGGACCTACAGGTATAGGGGTACTTTATGGAAAGCGGGAAGTTCTGGAAAGCATGTCCCCGTTCATCAGCGGCGGAGATATGATTTTAGATGTCAAAAAGGAACATAGTACTTTTCGTGAAACCCCTTACCGCCTGGAAGCCGGAACTCCTAATATAGCCGGAGCTCTGGGACTTTCGGCGGCAATTACCTATATCAATGGTATAGGTATGTCTACAATTCGGAATTATGAGAAAACACTAATGAAATATGCCCTACAGCGGGCTGAGGGAATTAAAGGAATGCATGTGTACGGCCCCCTCGACACTTCGCGACAAGGGTCTGTATTCTCCTTCACCATCGACGAAATACACCCCCATGATTTGGGAACCGTTCTCAACGAACATGGAATTGCTGTGCGAGCCGGTTTTCATTGCGCCCAGCCCTATGTAGAGGCAATGGGCAGCCATGGAACCGTTCGAGCTACTTTTTCCTTTTACAATACTGAAGAAGAAATTGATCGCTTTTTCGAAGCAGTGTCAAAGGGTATTCAACTGTTTAAAGATTTCTAACTCAGTCGCCGGCCCGGGAACTAAAAACCTTCCCGGTTGCCCGCCGGCTACTCACTGTACATTCAGTAGAAACAGGTTCTCCATGAAAAACAGCAGCAGAAAGCAGAGAGCCCCTGCAACCGCTGGGGTGGTAGCCCAGCCGGCACCTATTTTTATCAATAGTTTGTAGCGAATATTCTGCATTCCACGAGCAAAACCGATACCAACCACAGAACCGACTACCGCCTGCGAGCTCGATATTGGCACTAGCGGCAGGGCTGGCAGCCCCGAGTTTACCAACCAGTCATGCAGCCCCTCCGAGGCAAATAAAAACAGCACTATCCCGGAGGAAAGTACCACAACAAACGCTGTAATTGGAGATAGCTTAAAAATCTCCGATCCAACAGTCTCCATAACCCGCTTAGAATAGGTAAAAATACCGACCGAAATTGCAATCCCCCCTAATAAAAACAGCATCTGTGCTCCACTGAATTCCAAACCGGTAAAAATAGTTATATCTGGAAACGGACTGATTGGCACGAAGACTCCCATCACGTTACCGATATTGTTAGCCCCCAGGCTGTACGCGCCAAAGGCCCCGCTGATAATTAGAGCAACCCGGGTATAAAGATCTCTTTGCATCATGTGGATAGTGAGGTGCTTGAGAATAAAGCGAATAAAATAAAACAGGATAAAGCCGATAACCGCCGCTATAACCGGGCTTAGAACCCAGCTCATGAGAATATCTATAAGGACAGAATAATCAACCGCACGACCGGCATATATATTCCAACCCAGAATACCACCGACAACGGCCTGACTGGTCGAGACCGGCAGACTTAAACGGGTCATGAAGAACACACTTAAAGCTGCCGCAATAGTAACCGTAAACGCACCGGGAAGAGCAGTAATCGCCCCCAAGCGTCCCAAAGTTCCCGCTGCCCCGGCTCCCGCATATACCGCCCCGGTTATCACCGCGATGCTGGAAATAGCTGCGGCAAGGGTAAAGCGTACCATCCGGGTCGCAACTGCAGTACCAAAAACATTGGCTGCATCATTGGCCCCCAGCGACCACCCCAGAAACAGGCCGCCGGACAAAAACAACAACAGTGATCCCAAAGCAGCCTCCCGCTTAAAAGTCCGATTAAAAGTTTAGAGGCTGCGTTTTACCGCAGCCACAGAGACCCGCTCACACACGGCCTGTGATTCATCCGATAAACTGGCTACATAAGTGGCAAAATCGCGAATATGCATGCGTTCGGCAAGCGTCGTCAGCTCTTCAGAGGAAAACACCTTACGTTTAATCAGCTCTTCTATCTTATCCGCCTCATGTTCGTAGAAGTACACTTTATGTACGTAGTCATTAATAATCTCGCTGTCCCGAAAAAAAGCCCTGGCCGCTTTTACCGTAAAATCGAGGGCATTTTGAGAAGTCATTACCAGTTCCTGAAAATCCTTTTTTAGGTCCTCCGAGATACTAGGCCGCTCAATATCAATCTGAAACACAACTTTCTTGGTTGTGTCAATTACATTATCAATGTTTTCTAATACATTCAGCACATCGCCCCTGGATTCGGGAATAAGCATCTTAGAATAAAGCTTATGGCGAATCTCACGGCGCAGCACATCAGAGTCGGATTCTAATTCGGCAATTTCATCAATGCGGGCATGAAATCTCTCATTTTCGCCTTCCAGATATTCCCGCAGGGCTAAACCGAATAATAACCCAGCCTTCGAAATATTATCGAGGAAGCTATCGATATCTGCTATCAAATATGCGGTCTGCTTGAATAATTTGCTCATTACACACCCTCCGCCAACTTTATTCTAAAAGTCAAAATACCAGTTTATCGCAGGTACTACTTATTTGACAAGGACAGATTGCCAATTTGAATTGCTCCAGCTGCGGCATCCAACCGCGGCAGTGTTCTTTATTTAAACATGCAAGTATGCTATTATTGCCCTCAATATCCAAAAAGGGAGATATTATGAATATTTGCGTTTTTTGTTCTTCTAGCGACTCAACCCCATTCATCTACAAAATAGCCGCTGAAGAATTGGGGCAACAGATAGCGAGCCGCGGCCACAGCCTTGTTTTTGGCGGAGGCAATGTAGGTCTGATGCGTGAGGTTGCCCAGTCTGCTCTCCAATCCGGAGGAAAAGCTATTGGCGTGATTCCGGAATATTTACGGTCTAAGGAACAGCGGTTTGATAAAGTGGACGAGCTAATCATTACCGATACGATACACGAGCGGAAGGCATTGATGGTGGAAAGGGCGGATGCATTTATCGTGCTGCCAGGCGGATGGGGCACGATGGAAGAATTTTTTGAGATTGCAGCCGCAAAATTTCGGGATAATGACCCGCGAACAATTGCACTGCTGAACACTGCCGGCTTTTATAACCAGCTGTTCGCTTTCTTCAATTTTCTGTCTCATGAAACTTTTCTTAGTCCTCAATGGCGCGACTCTTTTTATATAAGTGAAAAAGTGTGTGATATACTTGATTATATCGAGAACAACAGCTAAGCATACTGGAGCACAAAATGGCTAATATTTTAGTAGTCGATGACGAAGTATACATACGTGAGCTAATAAAGAAAGCTCTCAATTCCCGCGGACATACAATCGTAGACTTCGATAACGGTATCGATGGAATCAATTACGTAAAAGAAAACCCGATTGATGTGGCTATCATAGACCTGGTGATGCCCCTTAAGGGAGGAATAGAGACTCTTATTGAAATAAGAGATACAGATAGAAATATAAAGATTATTGCAATCTCCGGGAAGATAGAGACTAAGGCAGATGCAATCCAAGGTTTAGCTCAGCAGTTTAATGTAGATCGGGTGCTTTCAAAACCCTTCGATGTGGATGAAATGATTCAACTTGTGGAGGAACTTACATGAACAACTTAAGGGCAACCGTAGCAGCAGCCGGCTTTACCGCTTTAATTGCTATTGGAGCTTATATTTCCATACCAGTTGGACCGGTACCGATCGTACTGCAGAATTTCTTTGTACTTCTAAGCGCATTATTGCTTGGAAGCAAGATCGCCCTCTCGAGCGTGTTTGTATATCTGTTTTTGGGAGCCCTGGGATTGCCGGTATTTGCCGGAGGAACCGGAGGGATCGGTCATTTTTTTGGCCCTACCGGAGGGTACCTGATAGCATATCTTCCGGCGGTAGTGATTACAGGTTTTATTGCCCGGAGACCTAAACGCAGAACTTTTTCGACACTGAATTCAGTATTCCTGCAGTTTACCGCGCTCCTTGCAGGGACGTTGTGTATCTACCTAATCGGAGTTCCATGGCTGAAATATGCTACCCAAATGAGTTGGAAGGCCGCCATAGGGGCCGGAGCAGCACCATTTATCCTGGGTGATTTACTGAAGATAGTGGTTGCATTTATAATTGGCCGTTCTTTTTCCAGCAGGGTGGATGAATTTTTACAATTGGCATTTCAAAAATCTTCGATTTCTGAAAGTACCTGAAGTGGAAAATAAGGGTGTCCGACAATTTAATCATTGAAGTACATAATCTTACCCACTCCTTTCTGGATGGTACTACAGCCCTCCGAGAAATTAACCTCACGATAAACAAGGGTGAGTTTATATTGTGCGCCGGACGAAACGGTTCCGGCAAAACTGTATTTTCAAGACACTTAAACGCCCTTTATCAACCATCTTCGGGCTGGGTAAAGATTGATGGACGCACTACTGCAAAAGACCCCTTCTATGCCCGACGTACGGTTGGGCTGGTTTTCCAGGATGCCGACAGTCAAATAGTCGGTCAAACGGTCCGTCAGGACATAGCCTTCGGCCCGCAAAACCTACGCCTTTCAAAGGATGTCGTTGAAAAGCGGGTAGAATCGGCCCTGCAAACCCTGGATCTATACAACCTCGCAGATCATCGACCACACCAGCTCTCCGGGGGCGAGAAGCGGCGACTGGCGATTGCTTCGGTAATTGCGATGGAACCGGCGGTGGTAGTGTTTGACGAGCCCTTTTCAAACCTTGATTACCCCGGTGTCCAGTCGGTACTTCGCCATATAGTAGCCTTGCATCAAAGCGGTCATACGGTACTCCTGGTAACCCACGATATAGAGAAAGCCGCCGCCCATGCCGACCGCATGGTCATCTTCGATAATGGCAAAATAGCCGTCGATACCACCCCGCAATCAGCACTACCGAAGGTAGAATTTTTTGGCATTCGTCCGCCTCGCTGTTCGGGGGCAGATGTAAAAGAACTCACATGGCTGAAATAGCAATACTCCACTATCATCCGGGCAGCTCTGCCCTGCATCGGCTGGATCCGCGTTTCAAAGTACTGCTGATGCTTGGCTACATTGCCGCCCTTTTTGCCGGATACTGGATGCACTATTTGGCCGTTACACTTCTGTTGACGACCGCCTCGATTTCCGCCAAATTGCATCCGCACAGCTTTAAGCGGGAGCTTAAGGTATTTCTGTTCTTGGCACTAATTATATTCACATCTCACTTTTTTGCGTCCCTTCAGAGGGGTTACGAAACAGCCCTGCAGGAGGGGCTATTTCTAGGCTGGCGATTTATGTTGATAGTGTGGCTGGGCATTCTGTTCACCGCAGTCACAGAGCCCTCCGAGCTGCATGCTGTGGTGTATTGGCTGCTGCGTCCCATTCCGGGGGTTCCCGCTGGCCGGCTTGCCGCTCACGCATCACTGAGCCTAGTTATTATTCCCCTGCTGCTCGATGGAGTCCACGAAATTAGGGAAGCCAGAAAATCACGGGGTATCGATCACTGCCGCAATCCTGTAAAACGGTTTAGAAGCATTATGAATCCACTTATGGAAAAACTTCTGATGCAAATGGAAGAGCTGGCATTGGCACTCGAAAGCCGCAGTTTTGATGAAAGTGTGCTGCACAGCAGCCTCCACTTCAGAATGCAGGATGCTGTGTACACATTACTGTTTCTTTTACCGCTTTTAGTGTTACAGATCGTATATATATATTTTTGAATTACGGTGATTGTTGTAGTAATGCCGTTTCTTACGGGCGATCTCATTCAAATCTCCCTCCCGAAAACCGAGTTTTTCAAACCAGTCGGCTGTCTGCGTAGTCAGCGCAAAGACACGCTTTAAACTGCGTTCCCTCGCCTTCTCGACAAGATAAAGTACCAGCCGTTTACCGATACCCATACCCGCGAACCCGCGATCAACCGCAATCCCGGCAATCTCACCCTGGTTATCCGGATACTCATGCAGGGCGGCACAGCCGTGCACCCGTCCGTCCATATCGTACACCACATAATCCTGATATTCCTCTTCTAAACTGCGGGTATCCCTGGGAACCAAAATTCCCTGGGTAATATAGGGCTCCATCACACGCAGTACTTCCGCCACATCGATCCGCTGCATTGGCCGGATTGATTCGAAGATACTGGTATGAATCATAGTGCCGATACCCATATTCGAAAAAATCTCGCGCAGAATAACTCCTTCCTGCAACCCATCGACCAAATGAACCCGTTCCACCCCGTTTTCACAAGCTTTACGTCCCAGATCCACCCTGCGCAGCATCTCCTCGTCTGAATTGAGCTTTACCAACTCACGGGCTTCCTGAATTGTCAGGCGGCTGATTCTGTCACCCGGTTCAATTCCAAGCTCTTGGGGAAGTATCAGCTGCTCGGTATAGACCGCTCGGCCCTCACCAACAAAGAAGAGTTTTTCTGCAGTCAGCTGTGAACTCACCGCTACCGAGAGCTCATCCGCCGCAATATTGTAAGTTTTTCCATTAGCGTTCCAGCCGATGGGCGGGAAAATAGGTATTACATCCTGATCTAGAATAGTAGTAAGGGCCTGGGTATCAATTCGCTCTACCACACCGGTATACTTATAGTCCACCCCGTCAATAATACCGCGTCCCTTCGCTCGGACCCAATTCCCTATAACTGATCTGACCCCCTCACCAGCAAGGGCAGACATAAGAGTATTTGCAATATTGAAAGATACCATCTCAACAAAGGGAAGGGATGCTTCATCGGTAATCCTCAGCCCTCTGAAAGAGCGCTGAGGCACCTTATACTCCTCGAGTATGCGGTTTACCTTTTCTCGCGTACCGGGAACCAGCACTATCCGTATACCCGATTGATGGAGCGTAGCAATATCCTTTATAAATACGGGAAAAAACTGATTTTCGATTATCCGCAGGTCAATATGCAGAACAAACAGGCGGCCCCGGAAGCGCTGGGCGTAGCCGAGGCTCTCGCGGATAATATCAAGCTCGTGATTTGAGGTGTCCATGCCCTACTCTCCCCTTGCGGTAATCCTGAACCATCTCGGCGGCGATTGCAAGCGCAATTTCTTCAGGGTTTCCTGCCCCAATATCTAGGCCGATCGGTCCATGAATCATGGATAACTGCTCCTCCGTGTAACCCGCTGTCCTTAATCGCTGTAAACGACTCTGCAGTGTTTTGCGGCTGCCAAGCACTCCCACATAAAAACAGTCGCTCTCAAGCGCTTTCCCTACAGCGGCGTCATCGATTTGTTCGCTGTGGGTAATAGCAGCTACCGCGGTATGCCGGCCCGGCGCATAGGCGCTAATAGGTCGGTTGGAAATTCCAAGCTCCTCAAACGCCTCTTGGGGCCATTTATGCAGAAGGACATCGGCAGCTGAGAATCGCTCAGGCGCAGCAAAGCTCTCGCGAGGATCCACAACACTTACTCTCCATCCGAGGGCTTTCAACTGCTGTACCAGGGCTTCGCCGATGTGAGACCCGCCGACTATCAATGCATGCGGAACCGGCGGATGGTGCTGGAAAAAAAA
>JAIPFV010000061.1 GCA_021736475.1 Spirochaetia bacterium
CCGGATGCACCACAACTTCATCAAGCCCTACCGGGAGAACAGTCCCAAGAGTGGCATTACCCACGGCTCTTTGGCCGGATGTGATATGGACTGGATGAACAACCTTTTGGCCCGGCGGTTTGTGCACCGTCCCTTTGCCACGCTGCTTCCCTTAGAGGCGGGAGAGCGGGGGATATGGTTTCGCCGGTTTAATACACCTCAGAAGTGGGGTGAGGAGTATCTGCCGAAGTACGCCAGAGGTTAAAGGGACTGGGAGAGCGGTGAGGGATTTTTGTATCACAGCGATGTCATTTTTCTATTTTTCCGCTAAGCTTCGGGACAGTCTATAAGTTTTCCAGTTTTTCCTTTACCTGCGTAAAGACCTCGTCTGCTGAAGGTTCTGCGTTAATTACAATTAACAGGCCTTTCTCGGCATAATAATTGATAAGCGGGGCGGTTTGCCTCTGGTATACTTCCAATCGGTTTTCTATGGCCTCGGGTTTGTCGTCGGGACGCTGGATTAGTGGTTCTCCGCTTTCGTCACACTTTCCTTCTACTTTAGGAGGATTGTAGTGAATGTGATAAACCTTACCCGATTGTTTTGCAATTCTGCGGCCTGAAAGTCGTTTCACAATGCTTTCTTTGCTCAGTTCAAAATTGAGCACACCGTCGATTTGTGCGAAATCCTCTAAAGCCTCAGCCTGAGGAATTGTCCGTGGAAATCCGTCCAGAATAAAACCATTACGGCTGTCATCTTCTTGTAAACGTTGACGCACCATTTCAATTGTTAACTCATCCGGAACCAGTTCACCCGAATCAAGGATAGCCTGTACCTGAGTGCCTATTTCGGTTTTATTATGGATATGGGCTCGAAATAGATCTCCGGTAGAGATGTGGGGAATGTGATAGCTCTGTTTCACCCGGACCGCAATTGTCCCTTTGCCGGCTCCGGGCGGGCCGAGAAAAATTAAGTTCATATAATCACTCCTTCATCGTCATGGTAGTGGGGCACGTCTTTCGATGGATGTTCCCAGCTGTAGGCACACTCCTTGGAGCAAAACTCGGGATACTGGGAATCACTAGCCAAAAAATAGGTGCCGCAATTTTTACAGCGCACGAATCTTTGGCTGCAATTTGAACTGCAAAAATAGTGGTTGTACGCCTCCTCTTGGAGTACGTACCTTCCGCAGTTACGGCAGCGTATATATGTACCTATCTCTTCCATTGAATAACTATACTAATATAAAAATCAATGGCTGTACAGAAAGAAACCTGATTCAAATTAACCCACATTTGTGTGAGTGATTGGGTCAAAAAGCACCATTCAGCTTTACACCTGGTAGTTTAAGTGTATTTCTTTGACTCATCGGTAAGAATTTAGAATGATAAAAGGATTTAGTTCAATTGAATCTAAATCAATGTAATGCAATGAAATAAAAATTATTAAATTATATTGGCACGGTTTTTGCATATTAGTTTGTAGACTAAACGCAAGGAGGAATGCAATGGATTTAGTAAGAGGAAGGCAGGGCAAAAACCTTGATCCTATGGGCGATTTTGAACGCTTGCAGAATGAAATTAATAATCTCTTTAATTTTGACTACCAGGGCAATAGAGGATTGTTCGATCGACCAGCATCTCCGCCGGTAGATGTAATCGAAAAAGCCGAATCGCTGGTAATTCGCTGTGATATGCCGGGAATACGCAAAGAGGACTTGGACCTTTCTCTTGCCCGGAATGTGTTAACCATTAAAGGCGAGAAAAAACCTGAAGAGGGGAACGATGACGCGAAAAAATATCGGAATGAAACCTGGAGTGGTGTATTTCAACGTACAATTGCTTTACCCGATAGTGTAGATCCGAATAAGGTTGAGGCAGACCTGCATGATGGAGTATTAGAAATCGCAATTGCAAAGCGGGAAGAGGTTAAGCCCCGTCATATCAATGTAAAAGTAAGCTAAAAGAGATATAGGAGGAGTATTATGGAAACCGCACGAAAAGCACAAGAAGGGCGCTGTGTAAGCCCTATGAGTAGAATACGTGAAGAAGAAGGTAAAGTAGTGGTGCAACTGGAAGTGCCGGGCGTCAAAAAAGATAATGTGAGTGTAAGTATCGAAGATGATCAGCTGCAAATTTTTGCTGCTCGGCAGGATGAGAGCGTGGAAGGCAACTACTTGATTCGTGAAAGAAATTGCGGCAGTTATGAGAAATATTTTACAATTGACAAGAGTATCGATCGCGATTCAATCAACGCTTCCATGGAAAATGGAGTCCTTACAATTATCCTTCAATTTAAAGAGGAAGTTAAACCCCGAAAAATTGAGCTTAAAAGCTAGTAATAACAAAAACGCCCTTCGTCGGCAACTACACCGAAGGGCGTTTTTTTTTTTTGACAGAGCCGGCCAAAGTGTATATGATTGCATAAATATTCACTGGAGGTTTTATGATCAACTTAGCCGAGCTAATTACATTTGTTGTGTACTTTATTGCCCTTATGGCGGTGGGGTGGTACTTTTACAAAAAGACAGTCCACATTGAAGATTATCTTTTAGGTGGCCGAAAAATGGGCCGCTGGGTAACTGCACTCTCCGCACAGGCTAGTGACATGAGCGGCTGGCTGCTAATGGGACTTCCCGGCGCAGTATTCTTGCTTGGAGTGAATCAAAGCTGGATAGCAATTGGTTTGTTTCTGGGTACAGTGGCGAACTGGCTGCTGGTTGCACCGCGTTTAAGGGTCTATACGGGAAAGACCGACTCTTTGACTATTTCATCCTTTTTTGAAGACCGATTTAAAGATCCCACCGGCTTGCTCAGAATTGTCTCTGCGATTATCATTCTGCTCTTTTTTACCATATACGCTTCAAGTGGTTTAGTAGGAGCGGGAAAGTTATTCGAGTCGATGTTCTCGATCGACTATTCCCTTGCGGTTATCCTGGGGGGTATCGTAATTATTCTGTATACCTTTTTAGGCGGGTTTTTAGCCGTATGCTGGACGGATTTATTCCAGGGAAGCCTAATGTTTGTGGCAATCATTATAGTACCCTTGCTTGCCTTCTTCACTCATGGGGGCTTTGAGGGAATCAGTACGGCTATGGCGGATTCAAATATTTCTGCCTCAATTATTCCTTCAGGACCTATGCCTCTTTTCGCAATTATTTCAGCCGCCGCTTGGGGTCTGGGGTATTTTGGTCAGCCCCATATTCTGTCTCGTTTCATGAGTATTAAATCGGTAAAGGAGATGCCCAAATCGGCCGCAATTGCAATTATATGGGTTGCTTTCTCGCTTACTTTTGCTGTATTCGTAGGCCTGATTGCCATTCCGATGTTCCCAGAAGTAACCGGTGGGGACAGTGAAAAAGTTTTTATTTATATGATTCGGGATCTGTTTAACCCATGGATCGGTGGAATACTTTTGGCAGCAATTCTTTCGGCCATTATGTCTACCATTGACAGCCAATTGCTGGTCTCCTCCTCGGCTTTGACGGAGGACTTTTATAAAAAAGTGATTAAAAAAGATGCCGGCGAGAAAGAGTTGATAATTATTGGTCGTATCAGCGTCCTTATTATTTCTCTAATTGCAATGTTGCTGGCACTTAACCCAAATAACAGCATTCTTGGTTTGGTCTCGTATGCGTGGGGTGGTTTCGGAGCCGCCTTTGGGCCGGTAATTTTAGCCTCCCTTTTCTCCTCAAAAACAAACTGGAAGTCCGCCTTATCGGGAATGATTACGGGTACCCTGGTTCTAATAATTTGGGAGCGCCTTGGGTATAATGCGTATATGTATGAAATTGTGCCCGGTTTTATCGCCAATGCCCTGACAATTTGGATTGTAAATCATTTTACTTCCCCCGATGATGCTGATTATTACGGCACCTTTGTGAGTCAATACAAGCAGGACACCGGGGATACTGAAAAAGTTATTACTACAGACGAAAAGTAGGGAGGTAGGCATTTCAAAAAAATTGAAATTTTGATATAGCCTGAGGCAGGCACTGAAAGGTGAGCTAAAAAGAATAAGCTAAAAAGGCGGCGGTAAAGAGTAATTATTTGACTCTCATACGCCGCCTTTTATCTTGTTAAGTTGCTGTGCTGCAAGCTTTATTTCCCTGAGTGCTTCATTTCCTGCATCTGCACAAACAGTACTGCCAAGCCCTCTGAAAGGTCCTCGCGTTTTACAACTACCTGCTCGGGCACCTGAATTTCAGCGGGACTAAAGTTCCAAATTCCTTTAATGCCGGATTCAACCAGCGTATCGGTGACTGATTGCGCGGCTGAAACAGGGACAGTAATTACTGCCAGATGGACGTTTTTGCGCTGCACAACTTTAGAGAGTTCCCGCATGGGGTATACCGGGGTATCGTAGATGAGGGTACCGTGTTTGCTGGTATCGGTATCGAAGGCAGCCTCTATTCTAAGCCCGCGAGTGAGAAAACCCTCATAGCCCATCAAGGCCGTGCCCAATGAACCTGCACCTACCAGGATCGCTGAAGTGTTCTCATGCCATCCAATAAAAGACCTAATCGATTTGATTAGCTCATTGATATCATAGCCAACTTTAGGTTTTCCCACGATTCCCGTAAAAGCCATATCTTTCCGTATTTGAATAGGTTTAAGATCAAGTTCCTCCGCTATGTCGGTGGCGGATACGGTGTGTTTTCCCTTAATCTGAAAAGATTCTAAAATATTAAGATATCGCGGTAATCTACGCAATGAAGGGAGAGGTATACTGTTCAATTTAAAGGTCCTTTCATTTTCAATTTATCGATAGAAAAGGTTAGTTATCACAATTTAATAGTATCAGACCTCTTCGGTGTTGACAAGTAATTTTATAAGAGAGGGTATCTCGCGGTTGGTTTCTATGTTACCATAAAGCGGCCAATTTACTACTTATACATGGGAAAGGAATAAAAGAAGATGTTGACTGCAGAAAAGGCACTTGAATTTGTGCGGAACAATGTATTTGATACAATCGGTTGTACCGAACCAGTAGCTATTGCGTATGCCGCTACTGCAGCGTACCAGCACTTAGGAGGGACAATTGAATCAGTAGAAGTATCAATAAGTGTAAATGTATTTAAGAATGCAATGGCGGTTGGTATTCCTGGATCTGACAAGAAGGGAATACAATTTGCGGTAGCCCTAGGTTTGGTTGCCGGTGATTGGAATAAGCAACTGCGGCTGTTTGAAGGGGTTAAACCGGAGCATCTGGAGGAGGCCGGGAAGCTGGCATCAGCTGAATTGATCCCAGTTTCATTAGCAGATGTACCAGAGAAAATTTATATCTATACAAAAGTAAAAACTGAAAAAGGCGTTGCTGAGGCTGAAATTGTTGGAGCCCACGATAATCTTACTTCAATCAAAGTAAACGGATCTCAGGTTTTTCCGCAAGGCGATACAAACGCACCAAGCCCGGAAACAACAGATGATGGGGAGCAGAAAAATAATAGTACCGGTTCCTCCGGGCCAGCCGATCCTGCTGAATTGGAAGGGCTGTCGATGGAAGAGCTGGTGAAGGCCGTCCAGGCTATTCCAGTAGAGAGGCTGACTTTCCTCAGTGGAGCCGTAGATATTAATGTTGCGGCCGCTGAAATTGGACTTAAAAATGCCCCGGGTATGGGACTGGGAGCAGGAATTGAACGCTTGAAACAGCGAGGGGCCGTCGGAAATTCTCTGGCAACTAGAGTTGAACAGTATGTAGCCGCCGCCGCTGATAGCCGGATGAGCGGGATGATGGTACCGATTAAGGGGTGTGGTGGTTCCGGGAACCACGGTATTGCCTATTTCCTGGGAACCGGCCTCGCCTTTCGTGAGTATGAACAGGAGATGCAGAGTAGTTTAGAGCAGACCCTGGCCATGGGCTTGCTGCTGATTAGATACATAAAAGTATATACGGGCTTACTTACTCCAACCTGCGGGGTCACCGTCAGTGCGGCACCCGCAATTGCAGCATCATTGGTATTTGCCATGGGAGGTACTCCTGAGCAAATGACCGCGGCAGTAAAACTTGTGCTGGGAAACATTGCCGGAATTCTGTGTGATGGAGCGAAGCACGGCTGTGCACTCAAGGCGGCTACCAGTGCCCGCTTTGGAGTTCAAGCAGCGCTGTTAGCGTTGGATGGAGTTACAATTCCGGACAGTGACGGCATCGTGGGGAGGGACCTTTCTGACAGCATGAACTTTTTGCGACAATTGCAGAATAAGGGTTTGACTGATGCTGATAAAACAATGCTGGAAATTTTGATGGAAAAATCAGAGAGAATTGCTGGATCCTAATAAATGTTAAACGTCAGTCGGTAGAATCAGAGGCGGATTCAGTGTCGAGCAGTGAGTGAGCTGCACTCTGGAAGGCCGCCGAGGCTGGACGGTGCTGAAAACTTACCAATACCCCTAGTCCGCTGTTTACCGCTTCATGCACAAAATTGCTGGTCAGTCGTGCATAGATGTCACGGGCAAGGCCGGTTTTATGCGTGGCGTCCGGGGCTTTCAGAAGCAGATGCTGCAGCTCGAAGGTAGATGAAACAACCTGAATTTGCCGAAGGACCAACGGAAACAGACGTTTTATTAGTGAGAGGTACTTCTGACGGTAGCTGTCCGAGTGATTGATGATGCTGGAAAGCTGAGCATGACGGTCCCGGACTATTCGTCCCTGGGGGTCTTTGGTTCTAGGTACAAAACGGGTGAGGGTCGTAATTATTTTATCCGACTGAAACAGCTTGTAGAGGGAGAAGTAGAAGAGAAGCAGGGCCGACATATTTTTTAAGGCCCGGTAGTTCTGTACTTCCTCTTCCAGAAACATCAACAAAGCACTTATTTCCCGGTCAAGTGCATGACCGGGGTCCTGGGCTGAGGCCTGCTGCTGAGAAAAAGAGCTCATGCGGTTCTCTTCTACTGCTTCCTTGCTCTGCAGCAGCGTGAGGGTTTTTATAATCTGACGCCGTGTTCGGTTTGCCTGACAGGCTGAGAGGTACTCCCTCAAGCTATCCTTCTGTTCAGGAGTAAATAATTGAGAGTTTTCCGGGATATCTTGAACGCCACTGCCGGGTGAGAATTGTTCCTGTGCCATGGAATGCAAACTAGTACCGAACTCTAACAATGCAGTCTCGGCAGAAAAATCAGACGGCAAGCTGCGGATAAAAGAGTGCAGCAGCTGAGTAAGATAAGGTGAAATCTGGAGTTTCAACGGGATATTCTGCAGCAGTAAATCATACACAGCTTCAATGTTGGACTGCAAATTGCGGATGAGCTGGAGGATGACTGCCGGCTCCCCCTGCAGAAGGTCGAGGCTTGGATCTTCAGGAATATAGGCACAGTGGGTAAGTTGAAAGGAGCGGGCATCCACGTGCTCTTCTTCCGGCATATTACGGTTATAATTGCCGATGATATCAGTTGAATTAAACTGGGATGCATTGAAAGCGCGGTAACGGTTGTGCCATAAAAAAAACTTGTTCCCGTTTGTGTACTCATGGGCATGGCGTAGATAGGTAACCGCAGCGATATGTGAAGAAGGCTGAGGGTTTGTTACAATCACCACTTTATCTGCTAGAGTAAGATACTGTAGATTTTCAGATTCGTCGGCTCCCGCAGGCAAGTCCATTATCACTACATCATAATCAGCTTGAATCTGCTCCAAATAGCTTACCTTTAGAGCAGTATACAGCTCCTCTACCGCCGCTTTGCCCAATTTTGAGGCGGGAAAAAGGAGGTCCAAATTATCAAAAACCCCAATACTGAAATCTGAATAGGGTCGTTCGACAGACACGGTGCTAGGCAGAGAGTCCAGTTGGCTGCGGGCTAGTGAGAGCACCTCGGCAATGTCGGACAGGGGATCAAGGTCAATCAGTGCAACTTTCTGTTGCTTGCGAGCAGCATATAGTGCTAAGTTTGTGGCGGTGGTGGTTTTTCCAACGCCTCCCTTGCCTGAGGCAATTGCAATGGTCATGGACATACTATTTATGTAGCATAAATTAGCAGATCTGTACAGTAAATGTGGCTTTTCTGAATGTGTTATGAGTGCCGCTTTTGTTCGTAAAGGGTGGAGTAGGTTGAAAAACCGGAATTCAGCTCGACACGACAGGAAAACTGTAATAATCTTTTGCTGTGTGTTATATTACACTAACAGAGATTGATTGGAGAGTTGTTAATGCAGTTAGATGAAGCTTCCCTGCGGAATCAGTTACCCTTAGACAATATTTATACCCATGGGCTTGAAGTTGCCGAGGTATATCAGAGTGCCCCTGAGTATGTGGCCTTGTACCTCAGTGAGTTGTTGCGAAACAATGGACTACTCAATTCCGAGGATAAACGGGTCGATGAGTTAAGGAAAATCATCAAAGACAATGAAATTCGAGTCGATAAAGGCGAGCAAACCGAGGAGCTTCAGCGCATTCGGGACTTTGTAGAGGAGCGGGATGCGGCTATAGAGCTGCAGCGTGCCTCGGAAGAGATTAGTTTCCGAAAGCGAATTGAAGAGTACTATCTACCGAAGCAGCTGATTAACGCCATTCTCGAAAAGGGCGAAATTCCCACCAGCACTGCCGAACAGTTTGTAGGAATTGGTTTTATCGATATTGCCGATTACACTTTCCTGTCTAAATTTCTCAGTCCAAACGAAAACCAAACTGTACTAAACGGCCTGTATGCTGCTTTCGATTTTGTGTTAAACCGCCATGGAGGATATCTGAATAAAATTGAAGGCGATAGCCTGATGTTTCATTTCGGGGGTACCCTGGATCCCAATGTACATGATATGGATCGTAATCAGCAGGAACGGTATATTGCCCGGGAATTGTTCTATACCTGTGTAGAGATGCAGCGTGTTGCCTTTTTATTTAATCAAGCCAACGACCGTTTCCTTTATAACGAGGAGCCTGATACTCGTAGTTCGATATCTAAGGCCTTTGAAATTATCAGAACCCTGCGTACCAGTAATGAACTCTCCCCTTCAATCAACGCTTTTTTCCAAATTCGGGTAAGAATTGGGGCGAATATAGGCGAGGTTACGGTCGGTAATTTTGGTCCGGAAGGTGCTAAACAGTGGGATGTAATTGGAGTTCCGGTGATTAAAGCCAAACGGATGGAATCAACCGCCCCAGTGGGCGGGTTTCGTATTTCTGAGGGATTTTATGAGATACTGAAACAAAATGGAACTGTAGACGAGTACTACAAGCGCTTCAAACGTGAGGCAGAGGCGTTATTCGGAAGTTTTAAGCATATCACCATGGACGAGCTCTTTAAATTTGGAAAAGTTACCCTGAAGGATAAACATAATGCCATGTTCAACACCTATAGTGTGCAGGTAAACCCCGGCCTTCCCGAGGCTATCATGAATCAGGTAGACCTACTAATAAACAAGGGCAAGGAAGGGGCTCAACGGATACTCGATATGCTCAAGTACTATCGGGGAAACCGGTTTGTAATCAACGGGCTGGAATCTGTTTTCACTCGCCGAGGTATTTATATACGAAAATATGAGTTGTTGAAAACGATTCTTCCAAGTTTGTATGAGCGTATTGTAAGTGAACACAACGGTGATACCGAGGCAGCTCATAAGGCAATTTTAAATGACTACAGCATCTACAATCTGTTTGAGCTGCTTGGAAAGGTGCAGGATACGGTCAAGGTAGATCAGCTGCCGGAGCGTCCCGATTTTGATTTTAACAGCTACGATCAGCATATGGACAGCATACGGGAATGGATGGAGTATGAGAACACATATCGAGAAAAGCGGGTCTATCAGCGGACCTATTTTTATAACTTCATATTTCCAATGGTGTTTTACTCAATTCAGGCATGTGTTTTCGAATTCCAGCAGCAGGCTGCCGAGTTAACCGAGCTTAGCGAGGCTGATGTCTCGTAAGCCCGGCCATTTTACGAAACATTTTAATTAAACGAGCTGCTTCACTTTCCGACACACCTGAGCGGCAGAATATATCTTTGAAAAATCTTCCTACCTCATCCTTCTCGTTCTGCTTAAAAAAGCTGATCTCATCAAAAGAATCGGTGACTATCTGACTTAGCTCGGACAGCCGCTGTTGATCAATGGGCTGAAACCTCTGCATCGGCTGGCGGTATTCGCGGGAGAGGGTATAGGTTATTATCTGTACCGCATGGGAAAGATTAAGCGAGGGAAACTGTTCGGATGAAGGAATGTGTACCGCAACATTACAGTAGGACAATTCCTTATCGGTCAGTCCGTCGGATTCACGTCCAAAGACCAGTGAGACAGTACCGGATTGCATATGTGAAATGTGTTCCGCCAGCTGTTCCGGGAGCAGGGAAAAATATTTTCGGTATTTACCGCGGCGCCGAGTTATACCGGCAGCGAGTATACTGTCTGCCAAGGCTTCAGGGAGGGTAGTCACAAACAGAGCGCTATCAAACAGCTCCTGCGCCCGCAGCCCAAAAGTCCTTACCTGATCGAGGTTGAAATAATCCGGAGTTCGTCCTACAATCACCAGCCGAGAAAACCCCATGGTTTTCATTGCCCGGCAGACTGCCCCGACATTGCCGGAAGTCTCCGGTTCTACCAATACTACCTGAAAGCGGTCTAATTCCATTTCCATTTTTCTTGACATTACTTCTCTCTAAAGGGTACAATGTTTAAGGTTGTTTATTATATTGAACGAGATTGTACCTGTCAAATGGATGGAAGCGTAAAATACAGAAGCGATAAGATTGAACGGGCGCCCTTTCAAATTGGGCGCAATATTCAAGAAATCCGGCGAAAGCTCAACATGACCCTCGGCCACCTCTCGGCTCGAAGTGGAGTTTCAAAGGCAATGCTCTCACAGATCGAAACTGATAAGGTTAATCCTACAGTTGTTACCCTGTGGAAAATTGCCAATGGACTGAATGTCGACATAGATGTGCTGCTAAAGGGCAGTGATGATATTGAAAAAAAGTTCAATGTCAGTAAAAAAGATGATATTACCACCATTGATGCAGAGGAGGGGCGGGTTCACATCCGGGTTCTCTCACCATTCTCCATGGTAGAAGACCTCGAGATGTACCTGTTGACCATCGATAGCGGCGGGAAACTGGAATCTGAACCTCATTTTCCGCAAACCGAGGAGTTTCTAAGTATTATTGAAGGAACCGTCGAAGTTCAGGCAGGGGCGAACAGTACTGAAATTACTACCGGAGATTTTATCAATTACCACTGCGATGTGGACCATGCAATTTATAATAAGTCCGATAAGCCGGCGGTGCTGCATATGATTGTTCGTTTTAATAAACAAGGATAATAGTAGGGTCGTCTGAATATTTACAGACAACCCTTTTTTTAACCCTTTTTTGGCAGCCTAATACGAAAATTGCTGAAAGCAATTTTCATAGGTTCGGTTGCCGCTACGCGGCATACGAAACTATTAGTGCTTAGCGTGTCAGTCGTTAGCAGGCGGCGGAACATCTAGAAAACTTACTTCTGCCTCATAGTTGACTCCGGGAACCCGAAAACCGTGAATGCGGAGGAAGTCGCTGCGGAAACCCTCCATATCGCCGAGGTTGTCAAGATTTTCCTCAGTCACCTTTTCCCAGCGTTGTTCAACTTCCTGCTGAATTTCGGGCTTCATCTCGAAATCGTCAAGCCGAATGCGACCAGCCGTATCGGTAGGAACCTCCGATCCGCTGTACAGGCGCCGTCGGTAGAGACGAACCATCTGTTCAATACAACCCTCATGCAGCCTTTGTTCTTTCATAACCGAAAACAATAAGGAGATATAGAGGGGAACCGCCGGAATTACCGCACTGGCACGGGTAACTACCGCTTTATTAATCGAGACGTACGCCGCCCCTTCGACACTCTCGAGTTGAGAGTTTAGGTGGTGAGCAGTATTTTCGAGGTGTTCCTTCGCTTTTCCGATAGTACCGGATCGGTAAATCGGATGGGTTATCTCGGGACCGATGTAGGAGTAAGCGACAGACTGAAATCCATGTTCTAGCAATTCATTCTGCTGCAGATAGTCTACCCACAGCTGCCAATCCTCTCCGCCCATAACCTTAACCGTGGAGTCGATCTCGGCCTGAGTGGCAGGTTCAAGACTCACTTGCGAAATTGCACCAGTCATAAAATCTACCGAACGGGTAGTGTACGTTTTCTCGAGAGGCTTAAGTGTCGAACGGTACACCTCGCCGGTATCAGGATCGGGTCGAACTCCCGAGGCAAGGCTGTATACCAGCAGATCCACCTTTCGGCCTCTTTCTTTGAGCAGAGAGCCGATTTTCCTGCGGGTCTCGTGGGAAAATGCATCGGCATTGTAACTAAATGAGGCGAGCCCTTCCTTCTCAGCCAGCTTGTCAAAGGCACGGGTGTTGTACCATCCTGCGGTTGCAGGGCGCTTTTCGCCGGGTTCTCTCTCGAAGGATACGCTGATGGTTTCCGCACCATAGCCGAAGGCCCCCACTATTCTAGAGGCTAAACCGTATCCGGTGGAACCTCCGATTACCAGTACTGTTTTTGGCCCCTGGGTGTTGCGCCGTCCGGTTTTTTCGGCCTGTGCCGTCGGTGGAGCAGTATCGGGAGTTGGATCAGCGGAAAAATCAATCTTTTCAATAAAATCTTTCTGCAGCTGCACCTCGCGTGCGCAGCCGGCTGGATGGGCATTCATGCAGATGCCGCCGCGAATTTTTGGTGATATCATTAATTCCTTCCTTCTACTTTGGTTGCGATGTATCTACCAGACAAAGCCATTCGGCTTCGGCTGCAAGTTCTTCTCCTACAAAGGCCTTCCCCTTTTGTTTAAGGGTTCTGGAGGTTACTCTGAGGTTTTCTATTTCGAATCGAACTTCCTCATTTGGTTTTACCTGGCGACGAAACTTTGCCTTTTCTACGGTAGCCAGAAAGAACAGGGCCTCACCTAGGGTTCCTTGGGCATTTACTCCGGCTCCGCCGCACTGGGCCATTGATTCTATCAGCAGCACCCCGGGGACAACCGGATATCCGGGAAAATGACCCGCAAAGAAGACCATCTGTTCGCTGAACAGCTTTTTTCCCACAATTCGCTCATTGTCGTAGGATTCAAGCGAATCTACCAGCAGGAAAGGCTCGCGATGGGGAAGATACTTCTCTATTTCGCTCATTCGGAATACTCCTTAATCAGAATTACACCATTGTGACCGCCAAAACCGAGGGAGTTTGAAATTACCGCGCGAACTTCAGCCTCGATGCCCTTATTGGGTACGTAATCCAGATCACACTTTTCGTCCGGTTCATCAAGGTTTATAGTGGCAGGAATAAAATTGTCACGGATAGCTAATACCCCGACGATTGCTTCAACTCCTCCGGCAGCACCTACCATATGTCCGGTCATAGATTTGGTGGAAGAGACCTTTACTTTATAGGCATGGTCTCCGAAGGCTGTCTTGATAGCAGCGGTCTCAATCGGATCGTTCGTTGGAGTACTGGTGCCGTGGGCATTGATGTAATCAATATCTCCGGGCTGCATGCCGGCATCCTTAAGAGCCATCTTCATGGCTCTGGCCGCTCCATTGCCTTCCGGGTCCGGTGCGGTCAGGTGGTATGCATCACAGGTAGTACCATAGCCGGCAACCTCCGCCAGGATGTGAGCCCCGCGGCTCTTAGCGTGTTCTAACTCTTCAAGCACGAGGATTCCCGCTCCCTCTGCAATTACAAAGCCGTCACGGCTTTTGTCAAAAGGGCGGCTGGCAATTTCCGGAGTTTCGTTATACTGAGTTGAAAGTGCTTTTAGAGCGGTAAACCCGGACACTCCTAAACCCGTAATACAGCCCTCGGTGCCGCCGGTGACCATTACATCTGTTTGACCGTACTGAATAGCGCGCATAGCCTGACCGATGGCATCGGTTCCGGAGGCGCAGGCGGTAACCACTGTGTAGCAGGGCCCGTGAAAACCGTACTTAATTGCAATGTGTCCGGGACCTTCGTTACTGATTATTTTTGGAATAGTCATGGGCGGCACCCGTCGAGGTCCCTTATCGAATAGGGTCCGATGTCCCTCTTCAATTATTTCAAAACCACCGATTCCGTTTCCTAGAATTACCCCGGCGCGCTCCGAGTCGACTTTTTCAGCCTCAAGGCCTGCCTGCTGCATGGCCTGTACCGCAGCGACAACTGCATACTGGCTGAAAAGTGCCATTTTGCGGGCGTCTTTTTTATCAATAAAATCACCGGGGTTAAACTCGCGTACCTCCCCCGCAATTTTAGAGGCATACTCGGTGGGATCAAGCCGAGTGAGGGGCCCGATGCCCGATTTACCCGCTTTGATGTTGCCCCAAAACTCATCTACTGTATGTCCCAGGGGAGTAACCGCCCCTGTACCGGTTATTACTACTCTTCTCATTGTTATCTCCTGTTGATATTCTACTTTTATATCTTACATTGCAAGTCCGCCATCGACAACCAGGGTCTGGCCGGTTATGTAAGCAGCGGCATCTGAGGCTAAAAAGAGAACTGCAGAGGCTACCTCGGCGGGTTTTCCTGTTCGGCCTAAAGGTATTTGTTCGGCAAGGGCCGTCCGTGCCGCATCATTTAGTTTTTCGGTCATAGAGGTTTCGATGTACCCGGGTGCAACTGCATTCACTCGGATTCCCCTGGAAGCAACTTCCCGGGCCAGACTTTTGGTAAAACCGAGCAAGCCGGCTTTCGAAGCACTGTAGTTGGCCTGTCCTGCATTTCCCATAATCCCAACCACCGAACTGATATTGATAATGGTTCCGCTGCGTGCTTTCAACATTGGGCGTATTACCTTTTTACAGGCGGTATATACGGAGGAGAGGTTCGTGTGCAGGACCGCATCCCAATCCTCGTCTTTCATACGCATTAACAATCCGTCACGAGTTATGCCGGCGTTATTTATCAGCACATCAATACCATCTTCCGCTTTCAAAATCGAATCGAGTACTTCTTCCAAAACGGGGCGATCTGTAATGTCGGCAGCATGCCAGGTATATACGCCGCCAGCGGTGTTTGCCTTTTCCTGCAATTCCGCAGCACGGCTGCTTTCGGAGCGGCTGAGAGCATGTACCTGCGCTCCGGCCTCCACAAATGACTCGGCAATGGCCTCGCCGATACCCCGTGACCCTCCGGTTATAACTATAGTTTTTCCTGTAAAGTTCATACTAGTTCTCCTATCAATTCATCGAGTTTCTCACGGCTGCCGGTTGGTCGGCACTCAATGCTTTGTCCGGACTTTTTCCACAGGCCGGTAAGTACTTTACCGGGGCCGGCCTCGACACACATTGAATATCCGCCGTCTGCAATTTCAGCCTCTTCACGGGTCCAGAGCACCGGGGAAGAGATTTGCAATACAGCGTTGCTGAACACGTCGGTTGAACTTTTCAAGATACTTCCGGTCACGTTGGAATACAACGGTTTTTTGGGGTCCTGCAAGGTATAATTATGCAGGAAATTTTCAAAACCGCTACCGGCCGGCAAGAGGAGGGGCGTGTGGAAAGGTCCTGATACTTTCAGAGGAATTACCCGTCTTGCCCCGACCGCTTTTAGTTGTTCAGATGCCCTTTCAATTGCATTAGCATCTCCGGAAATAACTGTTTGTTCGCTTGAATTATAATTGGCGGGAAAGGCCCCTTCGACAGTGGAAATCACCTCATCAACCTTTTCCGAAGGTAATCCGATAACTGCGGCCATTCCGCTTCGGGCGCCGCCGGACTGGAAATCTTCAGAAGCCTGGGCCATGAGTCGGCCCCGTTCCATTACAATAGGAAATACTTCCTCCTCGGAGATTACCCCGGCATCAACGTAGGCCGCCCATTCTCCAAGGCTGAATCCGGCTGCTCCGCCGGATTCAATACCATGCTCCAGCAGATAGCGTCTTACCGACAGGTTCATTAAGGTTATAGCAATTTGAGTATTTTGTGTCTGTTTTAGTTCATCCTCATTAGAATCAAACAGGAGTGCTTCCGTATCGCATTCGCAGGCCTCTGAAGCCAGACCGAACAGCTCTTTAACTGCGGCACTAGCCTGGAAGAGATCTTTTCCCATACCTGGGTACTGAGCTCCCTGGCCGGGATAAAGAAAACATAGCTGCATATTCTTCCTCCTTATGTACTTATATACACCTTATCGAATTAGATGGTATCGGTCAACGGCCGAAATATAGGCCAAAAAAAAAGCGTTCCGCGACCCCATGCCTTAACGGCCTATCCTCCAATTACCATCGCAGCAGATTACCTCCATAGGTAAGCCCTGCACCAAAGCCGGTCAGCAAAACGTAATCACCGGCAGACAATTTGTCGTTTTCGTACATCTCATTTAATGCGATTGGGATAGAAGCGGCGGATGTATTGGCATATTCATGGATATTGGTAAAGAATTTCTCTATAGGCATTTTAAGCCGATTGGCCGCAGCCTGAATAATACGGATATTCGCCTGGTGGGGAACAATCCAATTTAGTTGATCATACTCCATTTCGTTGCGTTCCAGAAGCGATTTTATAATTTCAGTGTTTACACGAACTGCAAAGTTATACACCTGACGCCCGTTCATCTGAATATACAGGTTTTCTTCAGGAGTTTTACCTGCGGTATAAGGTTCACGTGAGCCTCCGGCCCGACGAATGAGATGTTCGGCTCCCTTTCCTTCCGAACCTAGAATCGAATCGATGATACCGCGCTCCGGATCAGGGGATTGGGAAAGTACCACAGCTCCGGCTCCATCGCCGAATAATACACAGGTATTGCGATCTTCCCAGTTCGTAATGCGCGATAGAGTTTCGGCTCCAATCAGCAGCACATTGCGGGCGCTGCCGGCGGCAATCATCGCCCGTCCGGTTTCCAGTCCGTACACAAAGCCAGTGCAGCCGGCAACCAGATCAAAGGCCCCCGAATTAGGCAGCTCCAATTTATCCTGGATGATAGAAGAGGTTGAAGGAAAACCTAAAAAGTCCGGTGAGGCGGTAGCGAGTATCACTAAATCGATTTCCTCCGGACTTATACCGGCCCTCTCTAGTGCCTGCCGACCGGCATGTACCGCCAGGTCGCTGGTAGACTCCTGGTCGCTGCAAATATGACGGGCTTGTATTCCGGTATGTGATTGAATCCATTCATCGGATGTGTCTACGGTCTGGGCTAGTTCATCGTTGCTTACCCGTCTTTCAGGTACGTACGCACCAATCGATCGAATATATACGCTCATAAATCCTCCTAATTGCGTGGTCATATACAAAGATACACACAACGCCATACTTTTTCAAAGTCGTCAAGGGCCTGAAAAAGAAGTTTCGCCGCAAAGGGTAGAAAAAAAGAGTAAAAAGCATTACATTTCGGTTGACGGCCGAAATCTAGTGTGCTAATTTCGCTGAAATTTTGATTGACACCTGAAACCGGGAGGAAACATGAAAAAGAGTGAGATAATTGAATTGATTGAAAAACTTGATACAAGTTCTCTTGCAGAAATGTATATAAAAGACGGCGAGTTTGAACTCAGCCTAAAAAAAGCAGGCGCAGTTGTACAGCCTGTAGCTGCACCGCAGCATGTGGCAGCACCAGCTGCAGCAGCTATGGACGGCCATATGTCACAGAGCCCGGCTGCGGAAACACCCGATGAGAGTCATGAGTTTATTACTGCTCCCATCGTTGGAACCTTTTATCGGACACCCTCACCGGACTCCCCTCCCTACGTAGAAGAGGGCGATGAGGTAAGCAAGGGTGATACCATCTGCATCATCGAGGCAATGAAAGTGATGAACGAGCTTGAAGCTGAGTTTGACTGTCGGATAAAGCGGATTTTGGTTGAAAACCAGCAGATGATAGAGTACGGGACGCCGCTTTTTGAGGTAGAGAAGCTGTAGTATGGTAAAATCGGTATTTATTGCAAATCGCGGTGAAATTGCCGTGAGGATAGTGAGAACACTGAAGGAGATGGGAATAGAGGCAGTGGTAGGATATTCCGAAGCTGATCGGGTCTCTTTGGCCGTGGAACTGGCCGATAAGGCTGTATGCATCGGACCGGCGGAGGCCAAAAAGAGTTATCTCCATAGTGCAAACTTGATATCCGCCGCCTTGTACGCCGACTGCGACGCAATTCATCCAGGAGTAGGCTTTTTGTCGGAGAGCGCAGAGTTTGCGAAGCAGGTTCAGGATGCGGGCTTAGTGTTTATCGGCCCGGACGCCAAGACGATCTCTTTTCTTGGAGACAAGGTTCAGGCCAGGCGAACCGCTTTGGATGCGGGGCTGCCGGTTACCCCGGGGAGCGACGGGCCGATAGCAGACCTTGAAACCGCCGTCGCCTTTGCCGAGAGGGCTGGCTACCCGGTTATTATCAAAGCCGCATCCGGGGGCGGGGGAAAGGGCATGCGAATTGTGCGTGAAGAGTCGGAGCTTGAATCGGCCATGCGGATTGCAACCCACGAAGCGGAGACCTCCTTTTCCGACGGAACCATCTACATAGAGAAGTATCTTGAGAATCCCCGCCATATAGAGGTGCAGATTTTAGCAGACACCTATGGGAATGTAATACATCTTGGCGAGAGGGACTGTTCATTACAGAAGAACCACCAAAAGGTTTTAGAGGAGAGCCCCTCGCCGGGGATCGATCCGGATATACGGGAACGGATGTGTTCGGACGCGGTAAATCTGTTTAAGAAAATTGGATATAAGGGTGCCGGAACCATTGAGTTTTTGTTTGACGGAGAGAACTATTACTTTATGGAAGTAAACGCTCGGGTACAGGTTGAGCATCCGGTTTCGGAATATATCAGCAACGTGGATATCATCAAGGAACAGATTCGCGGCTGCAGCGGAGAGCCGATGGATATTACTCAGGATGATGTACTACTGGAAGGGGCTTCTATAGAGTGTCGAATTAATGCTTCAACTCCCGGGAAGATTACCCGATACCTGCAACCGGGGGGGCGTAATGTACGCGTTGACTCCTTTTTGTATCAAGGTTATACGGTGTCTCCCCATTATGATTCACTGGTTTCCAAGCTGATTACTTATGGACGCGATCGCCGGAGCGCAATTGCACGAATGAAGCGAGCCCTTGATGAATATGTAATTGAGGGCATCGAAACCAATATTGAGGTGCAGAAAAAAATTCTAAACAGCACCCTGTTCCAAAGAGGAATTTTTGGAACTTTCGGACTCTCCCGAATTCTTGAGGAGTAGCGTATGGGAATAATAAATAAATTAAAAACTACCACCAAACTGACACAGAAAGAGAGCCGGGTGCCATGGCGTAGTAGCGGGGTAAAGAAAACTCGGACGGGACAGAAGAAGAGTGAACTTGCCTATATCGAGGAAAAACACGCCTGTCCGCTCTGCCACCGCCATATTGATGATAAAATCTTAAAAGAGAATATGTATGTCTGTCCGGGCTGCAATCACCATTTTCAGCTGGCGTTAAAGGAGCGGATAACTACAGTCGCAGATCCGGGAAGCTTCAATGAATTTGATGCCAGTATTCGATCAGTGGACCCGATTGAGTTTCCGGGGTACCGGGAAAAACTTGAAAAGGCGCAGCAAAAGTCCGGGCAAAACGAAGCTGTGAGCATCGGTACCTGCCTTATAGAGGGTAGGCCGGCTGCACTGGGAGTTATGTCGTTTGCCTTTATGGGCGGCAGCATGGGGGTTGCTGTAGGGGAAAAAGTAACCCGGCTGCTGCTCAAAGGGGTGGAACAGAAACTGCCGGTAGTGCTGTTTACTGCATCCGGAGGCGCTAGAATGCAGGAGGGCATATTCTCCCTAATGCAGATGTCAAAAACCAGTCATGCAATTGCCCTTCTGCAGGAGCAAAGGCTTCCGTTTTTTGTAGTGCTTACCCATCCGACTACCGGGGGAGTTACTGCCTCCTTTGCGATGCTGGGGAACGTGATTTTAGCCGAACCGGGAGCACTAATTGGTTTTGCCGGCCCGCGGGTGATAGAATCGACGATTAAGCAGAAGCTTCCGGAGGGCTTTCAACGGTCGGAATTTCAGCAGGAGAAGGGCTTTGTTGATACTATTGTTGATCGGAAGAAAATGAAATCTACACTCTCCTTTCTTATCGACGCCCATATTCCGCGCCGGGAGGTGAGATAGTCAATGCCTGAATTTAATTTTCAGAAAAAACTAAAAGAACTTAAAAAGATGGCCTCCGAAGAGCATATGCACGTATACGAGGACCTGTCTAAAATAGAACATAAACTTTATGGTGGACAAAGCGGGACTACCGCCTGGGAAAAGGTTACTTTAGCTCGTCATCCGGAGCGGCCGACTGCCTTGGATTATATTGACCGGGTGTTTGATAATTTTCTCGAGATGCACGGCGATCGACAGGGCGGTGATGATGCCGCTTTAATAGGGGGTATCGGATTCTTTGAGGGAATTCCGGTAACCGTTCTGGCCCAGCAGAAGGGGCGTAACCTTAAGGACAACCTGAAACGCAATTATGGCATGGCTCAACCAGGAGGCTATCGTAAAGCCTTGCGGCTGGCTCATGAAGCGGAGGCCTTTGGTCGACCAATAATTACTTTTATCGATACACCGGGAGCGTACCCGGGTATTACAGCAGAAGAAAGGGGGATTGGAGAAGCAATTGCCCGTAATCTAAAAGAGTTTTCTAGGCTGCAGGTTCCAATTATAGTAATTGTGATTGGAGAAGGTGGTTCCGGTGGTGCTCTAGGTGTCGGCGTAGGCGACAGGGTTTATATGCTGGAAAATTCTGTTTACTCGGTAATTTCACCGGAAGGCTGTGCCTCTATTTTGCTGCGGGACTCTTCTAAGGCCAAGCTGGCTGCTGAACTGATG
>JAIPFV010000062.1 GCA_021736475.1 Spirochaetia bacterium
TTCTGGATAGGAGGGGTTTTTGGAATCACTGCTGACCCTCAGTACTACCCGGGTTCCTGCTGTATGGTGAACCTCGATCTCTCCGTCTATCTGCTTGAGAAGACTATGGATCAAGGTGTACCCCAGCCCTTCATGCTGCGCATTTGCTGCATATCCCTGCCCATTATCCTCAACTACCAACATGGTGTCGGTTCCCTCGTCGGTCAACTCAATAGTAATAACGGCATCATCCGGAGGCTCGTCAGGAAACGCGTGGATTATACAGTTAAGAAGCAGCTCGTTGAGGATTATGCCTAGGGGAAGGGCTCTTTCTACTGTAACTTCGCGGTCGCTCAAATTTAATTCTATCCTGATATGATCGAGTGCTTCGGAATACTCATAATACGCACTATTTACAATCTCACGGATGTAATCTGCCAAAGGAATATTGCTGTATAATTTCAGGCGGTAGACTTTTTCATGAAAAACCGCGATTGAGTGTACTCGCATATACAGCTGTTGAAGCATATCCCTGCTGAGTAAATCCAGCTCCTTGTTATTCCTCTGCAGATTCATCAGGCTCAAGATCAACTGCAAATTATTCTTTACTCTATGGTGAAGCTCCCGCATTAACTCATCTTTTTCCAGGACCGAACTGGCAAGGTCTTCTGTAACTTTGTCCCGCACATGAAACTCACGGACACTCAGAAAGTAGAGTAAAAGAGCTGTACAGAATACAAACAGCCAACCCTTATAGGTTTGCAGGAGGAGATAATTCTGCACATCCGGGGCGAGCTGCAACAGAATACGGTCGGAGAAAAATATCCACACTCCTCCAAACACAAGGTAAATGAGTACTAGCCGCAAGGCTGACGCCTGCTTTCCTCTGAATTTCATCTTCCACATAAATGCTATTATCCTCTATACTCTACTCGCTAGTATATTGATTGTAATACATTCTTAGGAGATATCAATGGATACGATTAAATGGGCCGATTTTGAGCAAGTTGAACTGCGCGTTGGTACGGTCATCGACGTACAGGACTTTCCCGAAGCACGCCGTCGGGCATACAAATTGAAAATCGACTTTGGTCCTGAAATCGGTGTGAAGAAATCTAGCGCCCAGATTACCGATCTGTACACGGCCGAAGATCTTCAGGGCAGCCAGGTAGTGGCCGTTGTCAACTTCTCTCCCAAGCAAATCGGCTCTTTTATGTCGGAATGCCTGGTAACCGGGTTCTATCAGAACGACGGGGCAGTTGTGCTGGCCGTACCTGAACGACCGGTTAAAAACGGAGCCAAATTGCTTTAACTTTATAAACGCCTCCTTTCAGGCACTTATTAATTTCAAGATACTTTTGAAGGACAACTCTTTACTTTACACTATCAATACACAAAACTTAGTGTAAGGAGACTTCCTGCTATTCCTACCTTTATTGTAAGGCATAAGAATGTGGAAGGAAAAAAGCAAAAGTAATTTCTATAGGAAAGCCTTAAGTGTTGAGGAGGATATGAATGTTTAAGAAAATGAAAATCGGAACCAAAATGATTACCCTGTTTGTGATACTGATTGTCTCAGTAGCGGCAGGTATTGGAATCACCGCCTTTTATCAAGCAAGTACTGCACTGGAAAATCAGGTTGAAGAGACTATCACCGACATGTCACATGAAGCGGCGGTGTTGGTAAGAAGCGAGCTGGACCACTACCTCGAACTTGGGACCGAACTTGCCCGACATCCGGACCTCATTAGTATGGAACTTGACACACAAATGGAAGCCCTGCGTACGATGGAAGCACGGCTGGACTTTTTGGGTATGGGCGTAATTTATCCTGACGGGACAGCGTATTACCCCGACGGGAGCACCGCCGAGCTAGCCGACCGGGGCTATTTCAAAGAAGCGATGCAGGGCACGGCCAATTTTTCCGACGTGCTTATCTCCCGCGTGACGAATTCCGCCGTTATGATTCTAGCCGTACCAATCACAGATAACGACGACGTTCCTGTTGCGGTGCTGCTGATACGCCTGGATGCCACTTGGCTTAGCGAAATCACCGACAGAATAGGTTACGGCGATGAGGGATATGCGTATATGATCGACGGCGAAGGGGTACTGATTGCCCACGATAACCGTGACTATGTTCTTGAGCAGCGTAATTTTATCGAAGAAGCAAAAACAAACCCTGATTTTGAACGGCTGGCCGAAATGCTGACGAGAATGACCGAAGGCGAAGAAGGCTTTGACGAGTACCCCTTTATGGGAACAGTCCGGTTTTTCGGATATTCACCCATTGAGCGATCAGAGTGGTCGATAGCAGTTGGAGGATATCGCGCTGAGATTTTCCAGCAGATATACGATATGCGAATGACTATGATAATCATTGCCTCAATCTTCGTCATCCTCGGTATAATTATACTGGCCTTTTTCACACGTAGTATCACAAAGCCAATCCGCCAGGGAGTCAATTTTGCCGGTGAGGTGGCTGATGGAAATTTACAGGCTACCATCGAAGTAAAACATGACGATGAAATTGGGGAACTGGCCAAGGCCTTACGTAAAATGATAAATAATTTGAAGCGGATGGTCGGCGATGTAATGTCGGCTTCCAACCAGGTAAGCTCCGGCAGCCAGCAGATGAGCTCCACGGCAGAGCAACTCTCCCAAGGTTCCACCGAACAAGCCTCGTCCATAGAAGAGGTTTCCTCCTCAATGGAGGAGATGAGTTCAAACATTAGCCAAAATGCAGATAACGCCAGCGAAACTGAAAAAATTGCAATCCAATCGGCCCAGGATGCAGAGAAGAGCGGACAGGCGGTGATGGAAGCGGTGGACGCAATGAATCAAATAGCTGAGCGCATAACCATCATCGAAGAGATTGCCCGGCAGACCAACATGCTCTCGCTGAATGCTTCCATCGAAGCTGCCCGAGCCGGTGAACATGGAAAGGGCTTTGCAGTGGTAGCCTCTGAGGTTGGTAAACTAGCTGCCCGCAGTAAAGATGCCGCCGGAGAGATCAGCGAGCTGTCATCTTCGACCGTAAGTGTAGCGCAAAATGCAAAAGATATGTTAGAGCAGTTGGTACCGAATATCCGCAAAACCGCAGACCTTGTACAAGAGATAAGTGCCGCCAGCCGGGAACAGAGCAATGGTGCCGATCAAATTAATACCGCTATTACCCAGCTTGACCAGGTTATCCAGCAAAATGCGTCTGCTTCTGAAGAAATGGCCTCTGTGGCACAGGAGCTTACCGGTCAGGCCGAGGAGCTGCAGCAGACAATCAGCTACTTTACTATAGAATCCGGTGATATAAAACGTGAAAAAGACCAGAAAAGGTTGCAGATAGACTCTGCGGTCGCTACAGGCAGGAACAAAGCAGCCGCACAGCGGCGACCGACACAAAGCAACCAGGAAGAAACCGGAATTACCCCTGCCCAGACAGATAAAAAAGAACAAAACACTTCGGAGAGCAGACTAGACTCCGAGGATTTTGAGCGCTTCTAAGTGGTTCCGGAGGATCTATGCGGATTTTGGTAGTAGACGACAGCTCATCATCGCGCCGGCTCATCGCCGACATACTCTCTCCGATAGAAGCGGAGATAAGTGAAGCGGAGAACGGGCAGGATGCCTTTGAAACAGTTCAGTCAACTCACTTCGATGCGGTTATCACCGATATAGATATGCCGGTGATGGACGGGGTAGAGCTCTGCAAGCGGATAAAGGAAAAACCCGATTTACGGGGAATACCGATTATCATGGTCAGCAAGTTCGACTCCGATAAAGCCATCAACCGGGGTTTCGAAGCCGGTGCCTCGGAATACGTACCCAAGTCTCAAGTCCGCTTACAGCTGCTCGAGCGGGTGCAGCATATTATTTCGGAGGCCTCGTTTTACCAAGATCAGACGATTCTGGTAGTAGACGACTCATATACTACCCTAAAGCTTATTTCCGGTCGTCTTTCTCGGTACGGATTCAGGGTCAAGACCGCCCGCAATGGGGAAGAGGCGTTTAAGATTTTGGGGCAAACCCAAATCAATCTTGTGCTGAGCGATGTGTTTATGCCGGTAATGGACGGGATAGAGTTTCTCCATACCTTCAAGCAAACCGAATATCAAAAGCACATTCCGGTTATTACTATGAGTACCAACAATGACCGGCGCAGCATCCGTAAAATGCAGGAGATGGGCAGTGCGGCGTATCTGATAAAACCGTTTAATATTGACTCTCTGGTGGTGCTAATAGAAAAACTCCTTTCCGACCAGTATCTGCTTCTCCTGAATGAAAAAGAGCAGCTTGAACAGGAGCAGCGAGCGATGCTTGACAACATAACCAGCCTGATAACAGCCTTGGAAGCCCGTGACCTGTATACGAAGGGACATTCGGAGAATGTGTCCAAAATTGCCGCCGGGATGGCGGAGCTCGAGGGCAGCTCGGAAGAGGAAGTTGAGCAGGTCAAACGTGGGGCTTTGCTGCACGACATTGGTAAAATTGGCATAGCCGACTCCATTCTGAATAAACCCGGCCGTCTAAACGATGAGGAGTATGCCGAGATAAAGCGCCACCCGGAAATCGGCTATCGAATTCTCATGCCAATATCGAGACTCGAAGACGCCCACTCAATTGTACATTACCACCATGAGCGCTTCGACGGAAAAGGCTATCCCAGCGGAATAGCCGGTAAGGATATTCCCAAATGGGCCAGAATAGTTGCAGTAGCCGATACTTACGATGCACTCAGCAACGAACGCTCCTATAAACGCGCCTTTTCCCCGCACGAAGCGTTTGAAGTAATAAACGAAGTAAAGGGCAGTCAATTATGTCCTGAAAGCGTAGAACTCTTTTTTGAGTATATGAAAAAGTGCGGAATTTTACAGAAGGAGACCCTCAATGAGCACAAATAATACTGATACCACCAATCAATACCTCACCTTTAGCTTGAGCGATGAATTATATGCCTTGGAAGTATCCAAGGTAAAGGAAGTACTTGAGTATCAACCCATCACCAGGGTTCCAAAGACCCCTGATTTTATGCGCGGTGTAATAAATGTTCGGGGGGGGATTGTCCCCGTTGTAGACCTTAGACTCAAGTTTGACCTCCCTGCGCAGGAACAAACTGTTGATACCTGTATTATCGTACTGGAAATATCCATTGAAAATGAAACTATTACTGTCGGAACCATCGCCGATAACGTACATGAAGTTGTTGAAATTCAGCCGGAAGATATCGAGCCGACCCCCAAAATCGGAACTCGGTTAGATACTGACTTTATCGAGGGGATTGGCAAAAATAATGACCGTTTTTTGGTTATCTTAAATATCGATAAGATACTGACATCAGAAGAGATAACTTCTATGGCAGACCAGGCCGCGCAGGATACCGGCGGATCAATTGAGAAGCAGGAGCAGTAACGGCATGTCGGGAAAACTGATAAAGAGTTCAAGCGCCCTCCTCATCGCTCTGACACTCCTGTTATATATCACATTATTTTTATCGGAACCCGTTCCGCGGATAATAACCGGTACTGCAGCAGCTCTGGCTCTATTAGCTTTAATTCTTTACCTGAACCACAGCTTGAGAAAGTTGTCAGATCAGCCAACAGATACCAACACTTTGTCGGAGGGTTTTTCTGCTACTGAACCTTCAACTGAAGCCCCAATTGAGCCCGAACCTGAACCCATATCAAGCCCCTCACACACAAGCGAAGCTGAACAGCATGAGACAAGGGCCCATCAGCACATTGTTGAAGCACTCTTCGGTATGGCCAAAGTTGTTCCCATATTAAACGGACAACTCCAGGCGGTAATCGACTACACCGAAGAGGCGGCCATGGAGCTGTCACGCAGCTTCATCAGTATTAACCGTAAGGCCAAAGAGCAAGTCGATGATGTGCGTCGGGTCTTCGGTACCATGTCCGCCAGTGAGGATGGAGGAGAGAGGCAAAACGCCCTGGTCGACATCCGTGAGAACCTAAACTCACTCACCTCCGGACTGGCCACCCTGCTGGAGCAGATTAAGAAAAACAGTGAATCTATCAACAGTATTTTGCACCAGACTAAGTCAATTGAGGAGATAGTTGCCACAACCAGCGAGATTACTGAAAACTCAAGGGTTCTTTCAATCAATGCAACCATAGAGGCTGCCAGAGCCGGCGAGCATGGACGCGGCTTTGCCGTTGTTGCAGGTGAGTTCAAGCAGATGACCGAACGCTCTGAAGCCGCTACTGCAGAGATTGAGGAGACAGTCCGAATGATCTCCCAGTTAATCGCTTCGGTTCAGAAAGAGATTGAGGAGAGTGAGGATATTAGCCGCCGCTTAGGCGAGGAGACCAAGAGCCATGGACGCGAGTCTTTAGATAAAATTGATGCAATGATGGAAGGCGCCAAGCAGGACTTACAAAAACTGAGCGAACATGCAGAATCTTTTGCCCAGGATATAAAATCAATCATAGTATCAATTCAATTTCAGGATATCACCCGCCAACGGATAGAGCATGTGATAGAACCTCTCAAAGAGTTTGCCTCTGATATGGAGAAAATCGGTGACTACCTGGAACACATCGATCGTACCGATTCAGTCCAGAAGCTAAGCAGTTTTGATTCAGCACTGGATCGCCTAAAACAAAAATACACCATGGAAGCGGAAAAAGAGCTTCTGGAAAACAGCTTGACCAACGAGAATGAAACAGAAAAGGGGGAATCCTAATATGTCTAAAAAGATACTCATTGTTGACGATTCTAATTCTATGCGTCAGATGATCAGGTTTACACTTGAAGAAGAGGGCTACCAAATAGAAGAAGCGGTGAACGGCCGGCAGGGAACTGAAAAACTGGACAGTTTTCATCCTGATTTAATAATTACCGACATTCATATGCCTGAGATGAATGGGATAGAGTTTATATCCCATACCCGTGAGCATGCTAAATTTAAATTTACCCCCATTATTGTTCTTACCACGGAATCGGAAAAGAACATGCAGGATGAGGGTAAAAAAGCGGGAGCAACTGCCTGGCTGGTAAAGCCCTTTTCTCCTGATTTACTGATTGAGACGGTAAAAAAAGTTGCCGGATAGCAGAACCGGATAGCAGCAAAGGAGGTGCAAATGGATATTGAGCTACAAAAAAATACGAAAGAGACTCGGCTTGTGTGCAAAGGAAATGCAACTGCAGAGGCTGCATCACAGATCCGTGATGTCTTACTTGAAGCTCTTCAGCTTACCCCTACAGTACTCATTGATGTAGCTGGGCTAGAAAAAGTAGATATTACCTTCCTGCAGCTGCTGGTATCCGCCGAACGCACGGCCAAGGAGAGTGAGAAAAGTATTCAGATCGATCCATCTGCATACTGCGAAGTGTTAATCAAAAGCGCTGTACGAGGAGGATTCTGCCGTGAAGCGGAGCACTTGGGTAGTTCTTCCACAAATACAATCCTCGCCGACTATTATACACAGGTAATGCAGGGAGGGGACCGTGGCTGATCAATCGGAATATTATCGGGAAGAAGCCCGTGAATTATTGGAACTCATTGAACAGAAACTCATCGATTTAGAAAACCAGCCGGAAGATACAGAGCTGCTTAATGCTATTTTTCGGGCTTTTCATACTATTAAGGGGTCTGGGAGCATGTTCGGCTATGATGAGGTCGCCGAATTTACCCATGAGATCGAAACCCTGTTTGACTACCTAAGGGAGAAGCGGATTTCCAGCAACAAGCAGATCATTGATATCGCATTGTCAGCCAGAGATCACATTTCTGACCTCATATTTTCTCCTGAAACACTTGACCCGACAGCCGGTGAGAGTATCCTCAAGAGCGTCCGAAGCTACCTCGAACCCCTGCAGAGCTCTCCGGAAAGTAGTCAGGCGGCAGAGCAGCAGCCTGCCCCGCCCCCGGTTAAGGAGTCTGTACCGGAAAGCGATGCTTTGGAAACTACCTTTCGGATTACCTTTTCACCTCAGCGGGAGTTTTTCCTGCGCGGAGCGAAAGTACTGCCTCTTCTGCAGGAACTTGAGGCCCTAGGAACACCGCTCATATTCGCCCACACCGGCGAAGTTCCACCCCTTGAGCAGATAGACCCCGAACTCTGTTATACTAATTGGACCATCCTTTTGACTACTACCAAAACGAGAAATGCAATTCAGGATATTTTTATCTTTGTTGAAGATTACTCCGATCTACACATCAACGTAATAGATGATGCCGCCCAGCTTGATATTACCTCCGAATATAAGCGAATTGGAGAAATTTTGTATGAACAGGGGTATGTTGACCAGGAAACCGTCGAGTCGATAATGAAGCAAAAAGAACGATTCGGCGAAGTTGCGATGAAGCAGGGAATTGTGTCGAAGGATGCCATTGATTCAGCCCTCGGCGAGCAGCAGTATGTTCGCGAGGTACGCCGCCGGCGACAACAGCAGCAGTCCGGGACTACCATCAGGGTAAAAAGTGAAAAACTTGACAACTTGGTCAATCTTGTAGGTGAAATTGTTACCCTACAGGCGCGTTTAGCACAATACACCGAAAGTGCACATGACGGAGACACGGTATCGGTGGCTGAACTTGAGAATGTGAGCGAGAACATGGACCGCCTGACCACAGAACTGCGTGAGAATACAATGGATATCCGAATGATTCCTCTTGCGGAGACCTTTAACAGTTTTCATAGACTTGTCCGTGATTTGTCTGCCGAGCTTGGAAAAGAGGTAGAACTGGTAACCTCCGGGGCTGAGACTGAGCTTGATAAAAACATTATCGATGCACTGAATGATCCGCTGGTGCATATCATCCGCAACTCGATCGATCACGGTTTTGAAAGTTCGGAGGAGCGCCAGAAAGCCGGCAAACCCGTCAGTGGAACAGTGAGCATCAATGCAGAGCACTCCGGTGCAAATGTGCTTATCAAAATACAGGACGACGGCCGCGGGCTAAGTTCCGAGAAAATTAGGAAAAAGGCTATTCAACGCGGAATTATTGGTCAAGACAGCAAACTTAGCGACAAAGACCTCTACTCGCTTATCTTTTCTCCCGGATTCTCTACCACCGAAACAGCCACCAGCGTTTCCGGCCGTGGTGTGGGTATGGATGTAGTGAAGAGAAATATTGAGCAGCTGCGGGGAAAGGTACGTATCGATTCTCAGCCGAACCTCGGAACAACCGTAACTCTCACTATTCCACTCACCCTCTCTATCATCGATGGGCTGCTGGTTTCCATTGGTCCTGAGCGCTATGTCATCAACCTTTCGGCGGTGGAAGAGTGTTTTGAGCTCACACCGGACCTCTTTCCGGAGGGGCAGAGAAATGAGTATTTATCCATACGCGGAGAGATAGTACCATATATCGATCTCAGAGAGCTGTTTGCTGTGAAGACAGCGGTTCCGCAATTTCGTGAAATAACCGTTGTAAAAGCCGGCGAAAGTAAGGTCGCCCTAATCGTAGATTCAATTATTGGACAGCATCAGACGGTTATAAAACCGCTCAATGCCGCCCTTAACTTTATTCAGGAAGTTTCCGGATCTACGATCCTTGGCGACGGCACAATCGCTTTTATTCTTGATATCAATAAATTAACCGAGAAGATATCGACTGCTGTCTAAGGCATCTCAGCCGACAGCAAATCTGTGAGAAGGAAAGAGCACATGCAAAAAATTCAGGTGATGGTGGTCGACGACTCTGCTCTAGTGAGAGAAACATTAGGTAATATTTTGCAAAGCGACCCCGGTATAGAGCTATTTGCTACTGCACCTGACCCTATTATGGCAATGCGGAAAATGGAAATAGAGCAGCCCGATGTAATAATCCTTGATATTGAAATGCCGAGGATGGACGGACTAACCTTTCTGAACCGCTTAATGTCGGAAAATCCACTTCCGGTTATCATCTGTTCCAGTAAATCGGAGACCGGTTCCACCAATGCCCTTAAAGCAATGGAATACGGGGCAGTGGATATCATCCAAAAACCAAAAATTGGAACCAAGCAGTTTTTTGAAGAATCCAAGGTAACTATCTCCGATGCAGTAAAAGCTGCTGCCCAAGCGCGTATAAAATCGGTGCAGAGACGCACCCCCACAGCCCCCTCCCCCTCCATCGATAAGCAGGTAGAAGCGAGGACCAGCGAAAGTACCAATCGTTTTAGCAAAAACACCGCCGATGTAATTATGCCCGCTGCAACCGGGAATTACACAATAGAGACTACCGAGAAAGTAGTGGTGGTTGGGGCTTCAACCGGCGGTACAGAAGCCCTGAAGGTTTTTCTAGAGATGATGCCTATCAACGCACCTCCTATTGTTATTGTGCAGCACATGCCCGAAAAGTTCACCACCGCCTTTGCCCAACGTCTCGATGGGTACTGTGCGATCCATGTCAAAGAGGCGGCCAACAACGATTCGGTACTCCGGGGGCAAGCATTAATTGCCCCGGGCAACCAGCACACCCTACTGAAACGCAGCGGTGCACGCTATTACACCGAGGTAAAAGAGGGGCCGCTGGTCTCTCGCCACCGCCCATCGGTGGATGTACTGTTCAGGTCAGCATCCCGCTATGGGGGGAAAAACGTAATTGCGGTGCTGATGACCGGAATGGGCGACGACGGGGCCTCCGGAATGCTGGAACTAAAGCAGGCCGGAGCCTATACTATTGCCCAGGATGAAAAATCCTGCATAGTCTTTGGCATGCCCAAGGAGGCTATTAAGCGCGGCGGAGTAGATAAAGTTCTGTCTCTGGAACAAATTGCAGAGAATGTCATAAAACAGGCCGTAAGCTAAAACTACGCAATGCTGCGGCAGCTCTTGAAGTCCCGGAGTATATATTTCATACTTATCCGGAGATGAGCAAAACAGGTATCAGAGAACCAGAGTATGACATACTTATCATCGGTGCCGGTGTAATCGGCAGCGCAATTGCCCGCGAGCTCTCCCGTTTTGAGCTCAAACTAGCTCTGCTGGAAAAAGAGGGTGATGTTGCCGAAGGAATCAGTAAAGCAAACAGCGGGGTGATGCATGCAGGCTTCAATGTAAAACCCGACAGTTTGAAGGCACGCTTTAATATCGCTGGATTACAGATGTTTCCTCAGCTGTGCAGCGAACTGGGGGTTGAATTTAAACGCTGCAGCAAGCTGGTAGTGGCTAAGGACGATCAGGAACACACGTATCTGCAAAAACTTCTTGAACAGGGCCGGCGGAACGGGAGTACCGGGCTTTCCTTCATTAATGGCCCACAGATCAAGCGTTTAGCCCCCGGCATCAGGGGCCGAACGGCCTTATACTCTAGATCTACAGGAATCATAAACCCATATCAGTTCACCATAGCATTAGCAGAAAACGCCCACCAGAACGGCACTAGGGTATTCCTGAACCATACCGTGCAAGCTGTGCGGGCCACCCGAAATTCTGCATTTACTGTCATCACAGATCAGGGACAGTTTAGCGCACAGGTGGTAATTAATGCCGCAGGCACACACTCCGACGAGGTAGCTCGAATGGTCGATCCCGATTTTCCCTTTATTATTTACCCATGCCGAGGGGAATATCACATTCTTGACAAACAGCACTCCGAACTGCTCGACTTGGCTGTGTACCCGGTCCCTCCCCGGGACGGCAGCGGTTTAGGAGTACATCTTACTCCAACTATTAATGGAAATATCCTAATTGGCCCTTCCACCGAATTCATTGAAGGCCGGGAAGATATCGCGACCACCGGGGATACCATGCAGCTGCTGCTAAAAGAGGCAGTCGAGCTGCTGCCGGCTCTCCGGGGGGCTCAAGTTATCCGCAGTTACTCCGGGATTCGGCCAAAACTTTTCCATCCCTCTTCAGGACGCAGCTTCGCCGATTTTCATATTGGGGAATCAGCCTCGGCTCCCGGTTTTATAAATCTTGTGGGCATTGAATCCCCAGGGCTTACCAGTGCTCCGGCAATTGCCACCTACATAAAAGACAACTTTATATCCACCCATTTTAACCTTCGGTCTAATAGAAAATTCACAGCCCACAGACCGGCCCCCCTTCGCAGAGAATTTCTTTCCCCGCCGCAACGCCGTAAATTGGCCCGACAGGACCATAATTTTGCCGAGATTATCTGTCGCTGCGAAGGAGTTAGCCGAGGGGAAGTACTAATGGCTATAGAAAATCCTCTGGGAGTACGTACTTTGAATGGAATAAAAAAGAGAACCCACTCAATGATGGGGCGCTGCCAGGGAGGTTTCTGTCTGACTAGAATAGCGGAAATTCTGCAGGAAGAGTACGGAATCACGCCCGATGAAATTCGTCAAAACGGCCCAAACAGTACTCTCTGCTCGGCGGGACGGCTGTAAAAGTACGCAAAAATCGCAAAAGACCCGCCGAGGCGCAGAAAAGGCTATTGACATTTTCGTGTACATTACTATAGTTGTTATCATTATGGATACAAGGGAACTTTATACAACAGCATCCCTGGCTCAGCTTTCGCTCTCAGATGCGGAAGCTGAAACGTTGAGCCGCGAAGTTTCCCGTATGCTTGAGCACTTTGCACGCATGCGAGAAATAGACGTCGACTCACTCGAACCCACCACCCACACCTTTTCTAAGGTGAACCGATTGCGTACAGATGCAAAGGAGAATGGGGAGCGTTTGTCAGACATGACAGATTCTCTCCTTCATAATGCTCCTGAACTCGAAGATCGGTTCATCGTAATTCCCAACGTGCTGTAAGCACCGTAAGTATTACATACCCTTCTTCGTAACTCCTCACAACACAATGCACGGAAGAGGTGCATGCGGGAGAGGTGTATCTGTCGGAGCAAGCGCTACGACAAGCGGCTTTCCCCCCACTCTTCACTAAACTATGTTGGAGTACACGAATGTTTCGGGAAAGAAAGAGTTATTGGAAATCGGTTCTAAAGAGCCAGGAAAAGATTGAGGAGTATGCTGTCGAGGTGCGTCACACCGACCGCCGCATCGGCGCATTCTTGGAATTCGACCCGCAGCACATCCCCCTGAAAGCTGCGGAAGGAAGCCCTCTTGCGGGGCTCCCGATTGCCGTGAAAGACAACATCGCAGTTGAGGGTTTTGGACTGAGCTGCGGTTCTAAAATGTTGTCAAATGTACGCTCACCCTATACAGCCACCGCAGTATACAAATTACAGGAAGCCGGCATGGGGATTGTAGGTAAAACGAACCTCGATGAGTTTGGAATGGGTTCTTCTACCGACAACTCTGCTTTGCAGAGAACTCACAACCCATGGGATACCAGCCGGGTCGCCGGAGGCTCCAGTGGAGGTTCAGCCGCAGCTGTCGCGGCCGGTTTAGTGCCGGCAGCCCTGGGCAGCGACACCGGCGGTTCTATCCGCCAACCCGCCTCTTTTTGCGGAATCTACGGACTCAAGCCGACCTACGGAAGCGTTTCCAGGTTCGGTCTGGTAGCCTATGCTTCCTCACTGGAAGGTATTGGAGTAGTCTCGGACTCTCTCTCCCTGACCCGCTCCATTTTCAACACAATGAGGGCTGAAGACCAGCACGATCAAACCACCGGACTTGCCCAGGTTCCGGAGAAGCCGGTGAAATCAATAGGAGTTTTAGTTAAGACCCACATTGAAGGCCTCTCCCCGGCGCTCCAAAGGGCCTACTTCACATCCATCGATGAGTTTAAGAGACTCGGCTACAGCATCCAAGAGGTACAGCTGCCGACTCTCGATTATGTGATACCGGCGTACTACACCATAGCCTCGGCAGAGGCAAGCGCTAACCTGGCTCGGTATGCCGGTATCCGCTACGGCCATCAAAACAGTCTGGCCGAAGACCCCCAGGAGCTAATGGAGAGCTCCCGCGATGAGGGGTTCGGTCCGGAGGTTAAACTCCGAATTCTGCTGGGCACCTATGTGCTGCGTTCCGGATTTCAGGAGCAGTACTACATACGGGCCCAGAAAATCCGGACGGCCCTGCGCAGGGATTTCGATGCTATTTTTCGTTCGGTCGATCTACTGCTCTCACCTACTTTTCCGGTACAGGCATTCTCGCACGACAGCAATGAGCTTGATCAGTTTCAGCAAAAGCTGGCGGACCGCTTTACTGCTACCGCCAACCTGGCGGGCATACCGGCCCTTGCCTTCCCGGTGGCCATAGAGGACGGTCTTCCGGCGGGGATGCAGCTGATGGCACCAATGCATGCCGAGGAGATGCTGTTCACAACCGCAGAGACCTATCAACAGGCCTTTCAACCGGTTCTACCTGAAATCGCTCAGCAAACCACCTCTACACAGCAAGGAGTAGACCATGAGTAGTATTGAGAGTGAATACCGAACCTTCATTGGAATTGAAATCCATATCCAGCTTTTAACTAATACGAAAGTCTTTTGTGAGTGCCCGGTTGGATTCGGGGATGAACCTAATACCAATGTATGCCCAATCTGTCTCGGGTATCCCGGGGTGCTGCCCGCATTAAATGAAGAGGCACTGTTTAAAGCGTATCAGGTAGCAACAGCACTCAACTGTAGACTCTCTCCGAGCACGGTGTTTGAAAGGAAGAATTACTTCTATCCGGATATGCCGAAGAATTACCAGATATCACAGTACCAGCACCCCATCGGAATGGACGGAAGAATTGAGTTCCCCTACCGTGACGAGGTCCGCAGTGTCAGAATCCACGATGTGCACCTGGAAGAAGATGCCGGTAAAATGATTCACGCCGGCGATATCTCACTTATCGACTACAACCGTGCCGGGACACCGCTGCTGGAGATAGTCACAGAACCAGACCTCACCAGCGGAGACGAGACCGAAGCATTTATCCAGTATTTCCGCCGCTTTGTACGCTATTTGGAAGTGTGCGATGGCAACATGGAAGAGGGATCACTGCGATGCGATGCAAACATTTCTCTTAACCACCCAGGACACGGGTTAGGTACAAAGGTCGAGGTAAAGAACCTTAACTCCTCCCGTTTTGTGCGCCTTGCTCTAAACCATGAGCGGCAGCGGCAGGAAAAGCTATTAACCGAGGGCAGCAGAATTCAGCAGGAAACTCGCTTGTGGAATGAAAACCGGGACATCACAGTGGTAATGCGACGCAAGGAAGAATCCCACGACTACCGCTATTTTCCCGAGCCGGATCTGCCGCCTTTCTGTCCCACTCCGGACTACCTTGAGGCGGTACATAAGAAAAATGTGGAGCTCCCTCTGCAGAGAATGAAGCGTTTTAAGACGGAATTTGACCTTGAGGGCGAGGCACTTTCTTTTCTTACCGAAGAAAAAAGCCGGGCTGTTTTTTTTGAAGAGACCCTCGCACTCATCCCTAAGCAGAAATCGTCAGCCGAAAACGGAGCAGCCGGAGAAGTCTATCGATGGCTCTCGGGAGATGTACTGCGCCACCTCAACCGCAGCCATCTCGGTTTGGAGGCATCCTTTTTAACCCCTATGCGGCTTGCGGAACTGATTAACTTAATCGATTCCGGTAGAATTCACGGCAAAATCGCCAAGCAAATTCTGCATGCGGTATTTGAAGAGGATAAAGACCCTACCCTTTTGTTAGAGGAGAAGGGACTGGAACAGATTACCAATCCTTTGGAAATCCGTTCATTGGTGCAAATGGTAATAGCACAGAATCCGGCAGCTGCAGCCCAGGCCGCTGCTCAAGTTACGGCTGGTGAGAATAAGGTGTTGGGCTTCTTTATGGGCTTAGTGATGAAGGCCAGCAGCGGGAGGTCCGACCCGCAGCTTACCCAGAGTATATTATTAGAAGAGTTCTCGAAAAGGAGTAAATGATGAAAAGAACATATGTTAAAGACTGCACCATACAAATGGAAGGCACGATAAGCTGTGCCGGCTGGGTACACCGCATCAGAAGTTTAGGAAAGGTGACCTTTTTGCTGCTCCGCGACCGTACCGGCATCATCCAAACTGTATGGGATGAAGCACCGGAGGTTACTTTAGAGTCGGTGGTACGAATTCAGGGCAGCATCACCGGCAATCAAAAAGCACCAGGAGGAATTGAACTACAGGCCGACTCGCTGGAAGTATTGGCTCCCGCCGCCGCCGACCTGCCGATAGCGGTAAACCAGGACACTAATCAGCTTAGCCTCGATGCACTGCTGGACCACCGGATGCTGAGCCTGCGCAGTCCCAAGATCCGGTCTATCTTTTTTCTGCAATCCGCCATCCTCGGGTATTTTGGGGAATATATGCGCAGCCGAGAATTTACCGAAATTAAAAGCAGCAAACTTATTGGAAGCGGTTCGGAAGGCGGGACGGGACTGTTTGAGGTTGAATATTTTGATCGCAAGGTGTATTTGGCTCAGTCACCACAGCTGTACAAACAGGCAATGGTGGCCAATGGGATGGAACAGGTCTTTGAAATTGGGGCTGCATACCGAGCGGAAAAGCACGACACTCCCCGGCACCTGAATGAGTATGTAAGCCTCGACATCGAGATGGGATTTATCGAGAGTGACCAGGAGCTTATGGACCTTGAAGTAGACATTCTCGGCTACATTTTTGACCGAATCAGGGAACGGCACAGCGATGTCTTAGAAACTTTTCACACAGATCTTCCCTCCTCGGTCGAGATGCAGGCCACCCCGCGAATAAGCCACGATGAGGCAAAAAAGATCCTCTCCGAGCGGTTGGGAAAGCGGGTCTTTGAGCTCAACCCAGAGGGTGAGCGGGAACTCTGCGACTGGGCCAAAGAACAAAGTGGAGTAGAAGCGCTGTTTGTCCATTCTTTTCCCCGGAAGAAACGCCCCTTTTACACCTATCCCGACGGCCGTAAGACCATGAGCTTTGATCTTCTGTTCCGCGGCCTGGAGATAACCTCTGGAGGACGCCGTATCCACGAGTACGATATGCTGGTTGAAAGCATCAAACGCCATGGCATGGAGCCGGAGCAGTTGAGCGACTACCTGCAGGTATTTCGCTACGGCTGCCCTCCCCATGGGGGCTTTGCGATCGGTCTTGAACGGATAACTCAGAAGATTCTGGGGCTTAACAGCGTGAAAGAGGCCTCTCTTTTTCCCCGTGATCGTAAAAGGGTAAAGCCATAATGGGATTTAAGAGGGCAGCGATTCTCAGTTTGGAGGTCAGAAGACCTCCAAACTGAGAATTCGCATCAATTTTTTTGCAAATTTTTATATATCTTAACGATTGTAGGCATTCTCAATTAGGATAGTGTAATTACACTATCCAAATTGAGAATTGCTATTAAGAGGGGATTTCCACCAACAGGTGGGTCCCCTCATTTTCTTCACTGGTAAAATAGATAGAACCGCCATGTGCGCGGGTAATAAGAAAGGCGCTATAGGTACCCAGACCGGTCCCGTGTTCTTTCCCATAGGTTACATAACGTTCAAAAAACCGGTTTCTGATATTCTCTGGAATGACACCGTAATTATGTATATCGAACAAAAAGCCCGCGTCAGTAGGCTTTAGGTGCACTGTGACTGTGGTCTTCTCCGGCGCAGCCTCGATAGCATTTTCAATTAGATTCGTTAACAGGCTTTCTACTGTCTGCTCCTCGGCATGAATGTTGTAGTGGGAGCTGGAGTTTAGTTCAGCTCCGTCTACAAGAAAAAGAAGATCTACTTGTTTGGCCTTTTTTAGCGAAGTCCAGCGAGAGGACAGTCGCCTTAACAGTTCAGCAGCATCAAACCAGCTGCGTTCGATTTCATACAAACCCTCTTCCATTTTGTATAAACTCATCGAATTATCGATCATCTTAAGAATCGAATTACCGCTGCTGTGAATTGCTTCTAAAATCGCTTGCTGTTCCGCCGTGAGAGTTCCGTAGTCCAGCAGCAATTGAGTTCCACCTATAATGCCGTTCAAAGGCGATTTTAAATCGTGCCGTACTATGCGCTCCATGTCATTTCGCAGCTGTTCAACCCGTTTTTGAGCCGTGATATCTCGTGCAATATGAACTATTTCGTTTGTCTCCCGGCCATTATCAAAGACTGGCCACACCGAAACTTCAACAAAACGCTGTTCGCCCTTACAGTCCAGATGAGTATGCACTACCGGAGTACCTTTCTTTTGTACAAATAAAGGACAAAGGTGTTGCTCGCCCCGGCATACTTCATCGTTTCCGTGGGTAATCTTATAACAGTAACCATCAGTCACATCTTCCTTTGTCTTGCTATGCACCTCAAGGAATGTCTGATTTACATCTATAATTTTAAGGGTTTCCCGGTCCAACAGGGCAATCTCTTCCGGAATGTTGTTGAGCATCGTCTCGGAGATTCGCTTTGAGTGGTCTATCTCACGACGCTGAGCTTCGAGCTCACGGTTTCGCTGCTGCAGACGCTGCATAAGCAGTGCATAAGGTTCTTGTACGGCGGTAACAATAAGGCCTCGATATATCAGGTAAAAAGAAACAATTTTAAAGTAGTGTCCAATCAAATTGGATAAATCATAGACTCCCACATAGGCAATAAAAGTAAATTCAGCACTGATAGTCAGAAGAATTGACCCATAAAGGTACCAAATTATTTTTTGGGAAAACAGTCCCCGCTTTTTGTACAGCAGAATAAGTGTGACGATGAGAAAGGCCACTATCACCAGCTCGCTTGCCTTTTTAAAAGTGGTAAGCCCCTGTCCCGGAATATAGCACACCGGAAATATACCGCTGAATATGAGGAGAATAACTGCTGCAAATACCAACGCCCAGCCAACAACTATCGCATGCAGCGACACTCGCTTCCGGATAAAAATAAGAGCCATGAGAAGTGTGACACTCTCCATGAAACGGGCACTAATCCATAGCTGTGTGGGCAGATTAGAAGTATAGCCTGCAAACACTCCCATCCCTTCATAGCCAATAGTATGCAATAGATCTACTGTCCCTATAAAAAAATAGGCGATACCAATAAAGATAAAATAGGAGTTTTCAAAATACCGCCGCCCGTTCCAGGCCAGAAAAAAGATAATCCAGGCCACAGCGACACTAAACATCTCGGCCAATACATGGGCCAGCAGAAAACTGTATTGACTGATAGCAAATAGCACCAGAAACCCACCGGCCAAAAGCACAGCAAGCATAATTATAGAGTTACGCGTAAGGGATACTTTTTTTTCCATAGTCTTAGTTCTTAATCCAGATATATTGAATCCATGGGAGAGAGGATTTCAACCGGAAGGTCGGTCTTTTTTGCGAATTTTACTGCATCCTTACGATGACCGACCACCGCTCCCCAATGATACGGAATAACCTTCTTCGGTTTAAAGGCTTTCAGCGCTCCGGCAGCCTCAGCTGCATCAAAGGTGTAGGTTCCGCCAACCGGCAGCAAGGCGACATCTATATTCTCCAAACCTTCCATCTCGGTTACCGCGTCCGTATCGCCGGCATAATAAATTCTTTTTCCATCCAGTTCAATAATAAAGCCAAGCCAGCCGTTTTCCTTTGGATGAAACTCCTTATCTAAATTATATGCAGCCACTCCCTGGATCTTTAATTCATCTAAAGTGTATTCACCGCCTGGAAGCATCACCTGGCCGTAGCCAAGTTCCTCAACTACATCGCCACTACCGACTATCCGTCCTTTCTCTTTTGATACTGCCCGGATGTCTTCCGGTGAGAGGTGGTCATAATGGCTATGACTAACCAAAACTATATCTCCGTCGTGGGGTTCGCCGTCTATCTTCCACGGATCGATGTATACTGTAGAAGAACCGCTTATAAGAAAACTCGCATGTCCAAGCCAAGAAAGTATTACCGGCATATACAGCTCCTTTATATTGCTTAATCGTGTAAAGAATACCACATATCGAAGGGTTTTCCTATTCCAATTAATTTGCTATTTTACACTTACAGATAAACTGAAGGAGAAATACTAATGGTGGTAGAAGGTTACACAGCAAAGCTTAACTTAATCGATACAGAAAAAGCAATCAAAGTAGTTAAAGATACCTTTCAATACAAACTGGCAACACACCTAAACCTACAGCGTGTGAGTGCTCCCCGCTTTATTGAAGTTGGAAACGGCCTGCAGGATGACCTTGCAGGCACTCAGGTACCAGTCGGATTCCATGTAAAACACCGCCCGAACCGGCTCGAAATTGTTCACTCCCTGGCAAAGTGGAAACGCATGGCTTTAAAACGTTACAATTTCAGCCCCGATACCGGCCTCTACACGGATATGGATGCAATTCGCAAGGATGAAGACGTAAGTGAAATTCACAGTGTGTACGTTGATCAGTGGGACTGGGAAAAAACCATCACCCCCGACCATCGAACACTTGAATACCTTAAATTCACGGTACGGGAAATTTACCGTGCATTAGTTGAAACCGAAGAACTGATAAGCAAAGAGTTTCCCGTGCTCCAACCCAGGCTTCCAAAAGAAATCAGCTTCGTCCATACCCA
>JAIPFV010000063.1 GCA_021736475.1 Spirochaetia bacterium
TTGTACATTTGGATCTACATTCTTCTCGACAAGCGAGTCTAGTACCGCAATGCGCTGGGAAAAGGCAGGTGGAAGGATAAGCAGGAAAAAGATTAAAAAGAAAATCGAACTACAATTTTTCATAATTTCTCCATGTGCGTAAAATAATCAACTAACATCCCGGTATCCCGTATACGGAACCGAAAATGATTAACTTCACTTCAAAACTTGTCAGCGTTTTAAAGTACGATGCACAATGGAGCTATTGTAAGCCGACGATAAATGATAAGTAAATTAATCTGAGCTGTCAATGACAAATCGCAGAAAAACCCCTGTAGCAAAGTGATGCAGCTTAGTATATTCTGCGTATATTGGTTTCAAGACCTCGCCGAACTCAGCCCTGGCCAGCTGAATTGGCGGGGGAGCGCCCCCGCGCTCCATAGCCGCGGGGAAAAGGCTGGGGCACCCGGGCGCTCATCCCGCTCCGCTCCTCCGCTACGCGGGGCGCCCGGGGCGGGCTATTCCGCTCCCCCCTTAGTGACAGTTCTCCTATATAGTGTTTTTCAAAAGTTGCGTCGACGCAACTTTTGTGCTGCCCCCGAGTTGCCCGGGTGCTATGCTTGTGTCCACTCCCAAATCTGCTTATAATTCATCCAATGAGCACCTCACCCATGCACGCCCACAAACTCACCGAAGGCATCTACTACTCCGATCCGGTTGCAGAAACCGACCGCCCCCTGCTCGGTCTTGTTGCCGGCAGCCAAGGAACCGTGGCTGTCGATGCCGGCACCTCGCCTAGCCACGCCCGCGATTTTCTGACCGCCCTCGAAGAGCTCACCGGCACCCCCTTCGGCGTCGGTACCGGCGGGGGTGCCAACCGGGATGAAGTTCCGATACAGCGGCAGTTCATCACCCACTGGCACTGGGACCACATCTTCGGCATGCAGACCATCGGGGCGACCAGCCTGGCCCACGAACTAACAGCCCAGAAGGTCGCGGAGCTGCGCGGGCTCTCATGGGACGATGCGGGACTCGACCATCTCGTAGAGACGGGCTTCCTCCCCAGGTTTGCCGCCGACTGTCTTAAAACCGAGATGCCCTCCCCCTCTCAGCGGCAGCTTATACCCATAGACCGCAGCTTTCACAGCGCCGGCCAGATCGACCTCGGCGACATCACCTGCATATTCGAGCACCTCGGCGGCAGTCACACCGACGACTCCTCGATCCTGTATGTCCCCGAGCGGGGCGTCCTGTTTCTCGGAGACTGTGTCTACGGGCGACGCTACAAAGGCGCCTACGGGTACCGGCTCGAGACCCTCGTACCGATGCGCGACCGTCTAAAGCGTTTCAAGGCCACCCACTATCTTATTTCACACGAGGCACTTCATAGCGCCGAGAAGCTGTTCGGTTTCCTCGACCCCTTGATCAAAACCGGCGAGCTGGTGGGCGAGACTACCGACTACCAGGCCGCCGCCGAGCGCTACCGCCGGCAGCACGGGGCTGCTCCGAATCAGGAAGCTGCTCAGATGATACGCTTCTTCACCGAGCCAAACACAGCCCTGGCCCGCTGAATTGGCGGGGGAGCCCATCCCGCTCCCCCCTTAGTGATAGTTCTTCTATATAGCTTTTTTCCTAAGTTGCGTCGACGCAACTTTTGTGCTGAGCCGGCCAAGGAGGTTTCTATGAAAGCAAACAGTATTGCCCCCTGCGGAGTAATCTGCGATCTCTGCCTGGCTTTTCAGAGGCCCAAAAACACCTGCGTCGGCTGTACCGCCGACGGCAACAAACCGTACCACTGTACCGTGTGCAGCATAAAAGCATGTCCCGAGAAACAGGGCAATCCGGCCTCCCTCTGCATCGAGTGCGCCAAATTTCCCTGCCGCCGCATCCGCAACCTGAACACCCGCTATACCACCAAGTACGGCGAAAGCCCCATAGACAACCTACACAGCATCCAAGCCAACGGCTTAGCAGAGTTTCTCCGCCGCGCGGTAGAACAATGGAAATGCCGCCATTGCGGCCGGCTTCTGTGTGTTCACCGCGAAACATGCCTGCACTGCGGCGCTCGGAACTCAAATTTTCCGGAAACCCGACGATAATAAGAAAGGAATAACCGAATGAACTATTTTAGAAATACAAGCCCCGTGTCGGCCACACCAGCCATCGCGTTCATACTCTTTTTCATCACCGCCACCCTGCCGGCCCAGATATCCATACGCAACCCCGCTTTTCCGCCCGGCGAATCGATCACCTACATCCGCAGCTCCGACGGCGGCAACGAAATGGTGGAGGTCGAAATGCACCTGGTCCCGGAAAACAGCTCCGCCAGCCGCCCCTACTACGAGTACCGCACGCAGTCCGAATCGAAGGATATGCTGGTAAAACTGTATGCCGATACACTGGAAATATTCTATTCGGAGGTCTGGTTAAAAAACAGCTACAGCACCATCCACCGCATCAACAAAATAGTCGAACAAAACAAACCCACCGGCCCCGACGATTTGCTTCTCTGCGATGCAAACGGCCTGCAAGTCCGCCTGCGCGGCTTTCCCTGGAACCGCCGTAACAAAGCGCAGTTGGCATTCCTGAACGGCTCCGACAAGTTTAAAATCGAAATAAAAATCGACGGTCGCGAAACCCTGCGGCTCAACAACACCGCCTACGAATGCCGCAAAGTACAGCTGAGCCTGGACGGCTTTCTCGGCACCTTTTTCCCAAAATCCTACTTCTGGTACACAGTCGACAAGCCCCACATCCTCGTCCGCGCCGAGGTAGCCGAAATGATGGGCGAAGATGCCCATGTGCTTGAACTGGTCTCCTATTCCGCATCGCACTAAGTAAGGAGGCAGAACGATGGACGTTTTGCTCGATGAAATCACAATCAGGACCGAACCCAGAGCGGGTGACCTCGGCTATGTAGTATACCTGCACGGGGATCTTTACGGACGCGAATACGGTTTCGGGGGACAGTTCGAAACCTACGTGGCGAAGGGAGTGGCGGAGTTCTTCGAGAATTACGATTCGTCGCGGGACCGCATATGGCTCGCTGAGCACGGAGGGAGAATCATCGGATCTCTGGTACTAATGCACCGCGAGGACTACACCGCCCAGCTGCGCTACTTCCTCATAAACCCGGACTACCGCGGAATAGGTCTTGGAAAACGCCTGATGGAGCTGTGGATGAGCTTTGCTCATGAGGTCGGCTACGAGCGGGCCTTCCTCCTAACCGCCGACGAGCTGGACGCAGCCATTTCACTCTACACGCGCCACGGCTTCACACTCACCTCCGAGCACGATTCCACCGCCTTCGGCAGGCCCCTCAGGGAGCAGCGCTACGACGCCCAGCTGTAAAAGCAGATCGTTCTATCTACAACTATTTTAGTTAAAAAAAGCAAACAGAATACCGAGCATCGCCCCTATCTGCCCCACCCAGAACACGAACATCCAGCGGATCATGACAGCCTGACCTTTATAGATCTCTTCGCGAAGCTTCGCTAACTCCTCGGACAAACGCCGCTCGAATTTCTCCTCCACAAAGGTAGTAATCGAGTCTCCGTTGTTCTGTGCTTGAGAGTTGAGCAATTCTACCAAACCCTTTGCCCCCTCCTCTCCGAGTTTCTCCCGCAATACTCTTGGAATAGCAATAAGCATTATGAAACCTCCTCCTGCTTATTACTAGGTATTTAAAGTATACTCTGCTTCAGAGTTGAAATCAAGAAAAGCATTGAGCTCCTTAACATTGACGGCCTATCCCTCCATTGTTAACTTATTAAGTAGACTCCAATAACTTATTTTAAAAAGGAGGCTAAACTATGAGACACAAAGTATTTTTTCGTGTTTCGGTGTTGCTGGTAAGTATTGCGCTGCTGTTCGGCTGTGCGACCACCGGCATCATGCAGGAAGAGGCTAAGGAAGATTTTTCCCTCAAAATGATTGAAACCTCGGATGCTCACGGGATGATTTTTCCTTACGACTTCATTAACGACGAGCAGGCTCCCACCTCTCTTGCTCATGTAAGCAGTTACGTCAAAGAACAGAGGGCTGTCGACGGCCAGGAAGTGCTGCTTTTTGACAATGGTGATATACTGCAAGGCCAGCCAATTGTATACTACTACAATTTCGAAAAAACCGAGCCCACCCATATTCAGGCCCGGGTAATGAATTACATGGGCTACGATGCCGGTACCGTCGGCAACCATGATATCGAGGCCGGACATCCGGTCTATGATAAAATCGACAAAGAGTTCAACCACCCATGGTTAGCAGCCAATGCGGTCGACAAGGACACCGGGGAACCCTACTTTACCCCCTACACTACCTTTACCCGTAAGGGCGCGAAGATTGCGGTGCTGGGAATGATCACCCCGGGCATCCCCAACTGGCTGCCCCAGGACATCTGGAAGGGCATCCGCTTTGAAGGCATGAAAGAAACTGCCGAAAAATGGATCCCCCGCATTCAGGAGCAGGAAAAACCGGATATAATCGTCGGACTGTTCCACGCCGGAGTCGATTCGTCTTACGGTTCCGGAGAGGGAATTATTGAAAATGCCTCTCTGCTGGTCGCCAAGGAAGTGCCGGGCTTTGACGTGATCTTTACTGGACATGATCACAAGGACACCGATATGGAAGTAGAGGGGCCTACAGGCTCTACAGTGCATGTAATCGGTGCTCTGGATGACGCCCGCAGTGTGGCTACCGCCACGGTTGAGTTCGATTACAGCGAAAAGAGTGGTGAGTATACCACCTCGGTCGACGGAAAAACGGTGATGCTCAAGACCAAACAGCCGGACCAAATGTTTTTGAATGAATTTGCAGATGCGAAACAGGAGGTCAAGGACTGGGTATCCGAGCCAATCGGCCGGTTTACCAAGACTATCTCTACCCGCAATGCAATGTTCGCCGATTCGGCCTTTGTAGACCTCATTCACAACGTGCAAATGGATATCACCGATGCGGATGTATCCTTTGCCGCCCCCCTGAGTTTTGATGCAACCATCGAGCAGGGGCAAATCCGCGTGCGGGATATGTTTAACCTCTACAAGTACGAAAACCTGCTGTATAAGATGGAGCTTACAGGGAAACAGATAAAAGACTATCTGGAATACTCCTATGGCGGGTGGATGAACACGATGGAAGGCCCCGACAGCCACATGATCAACTTTCAGACTGATGAAAAGGGCGGCTTAATCTGGAACGATCGCTATGAGTCATACGACCTGGTAACCCGCTACTATAACTACGACTCCGCCGCGGGTATTGAGTATACCGTCGACCTCTCTAAAGAGCAGGGCAACCGCATTACTATCGATGGCTTTACCGACGGCCGCCCCTTCAACATGGATGAAACCTACGTGGTGGCCATAAACAGCTATCGCGGAAACGGCGGCGGCGGACACCTGACCAAGGGCGCCGGCCTCCCCGGCGACCAGCTGGATGAATACGTGAAGTCCTCCACTGTCAAAGACCTGCGCTACTTACTGATGAAGTGGATTGAAGAGAGAGGAACAGTAGAACCACAGGCCAATAACAACTGGGAAGTTGTACCCGAGGACTGGGTTGAACAGGCCCGCGAAACCGATTACGGCCTGCTGTTTGAGGGTGAGCGGGTAGAATAGACAGCCAAATCTAAACCCGCGCAAAAACTGCAAAGCATGTGGCGGCGCCTCCGGGCGCCGCCTTTTATTGCCTCCCCACGTTGGCTCCCCGCGTTGATCGATGAGCTGTTGCTGTGCGATAATACACCTATGGATGGAAACGCACTTGTATACTGTGAAGGTTACTTTAATACCCCGTGGGGTAAAACCGCCCACGGATTGGTACGCTTTACCACTCGCTACAACATAGTCGGGGTTATCGACAGCCGCTACGCCGGGCAGGACGCCGGCCAGGTGCTGGACGGCAAGCCTAACGGAGTTCCTGTTACAGCCTCCCTCGAAGAGGCTGTGGAAACCGCCCGGTCCGCCGGAACCCCCGCCACGCACTATGTGTTCGGCATAGCCCCCGATGGTGGGGTCATCACCGACGACATGCGCGGTGCACTCCTGGATGCTATCCGCACCGGGCTACACGTCGACTGCGGCATGCACTACTTCATCTCGGAAGACCCCGAAATGATGGAGGAGGCACGCAGCCATGGGGTGAGCCTGCGGGATGTACGCAAAACCCCGCCGCGCCATGAACTGCACCCCTTTACCGGAGGTATATGGTCGGTTGGCTCATTCCGCATTGCCGTACTGGGCACCGACTCCTCGGTGGGCAAGCGCACCGCCGCCTGGCGTCTGGTGGAGGCCCTGGAAAAACGGGGGCACTCAACCGCTTTTATCGGTACCGGCCAAACCGCCTGGCTGCAGGGGGCACGGTACGGGGTAATCATGGATGCTCTCATAAATGACTTTGTGGCCGGTGAGATAGAGCACGCCATTATCACCGCCTGGAAAGAGCAACAACCGGAGGTCATGGTAATCGAAGGCCAGGGCAGCTTGATGAATCCCATCTTTCCCGGAGGCTTTGAAATCCTGTCGGCCGGTCAGCCCCATGCGGTACTGCTGCAGCATGCCCCGCGACGCCGGGACTACGACGGCCTGCCGGGAACTCCCATTCATCCTCTGAAAACCCAGATACAGGTCATCGAACTCCTGTCCGGAAAACCGGTCATCGGCCTGACCATCAACCACGAGGGAATGGATTCCCACGAAATCCCGGAAGTAAGCCACCATCTTTCCGAAGAAAACGGCCTGCCCGCCTGCGACCCGCTGGTGCAGGACATGGAACCGATAGTACACGCCATCGAAAAAATGCTCAAAGACAACCCCCCGCACAGCCACGGGAGTCAAGGATGAAAATAGTCCGCTGCGAGGCCTGGCCCTTTAAACTGGAACTGGAAGAGCCCTTTACCATTGCCTACAGTTCCATCGACTATGCGGTTAACGTTTTTCTGCGCCTAGAAACCAACAAAGGCCTCATGGGCTTCGGCTGCGCCGCGCCGGATGAAGAGGTCACCGGAGAAACCGACGAGACAATACTCTCGGCCCTGCAGAACACCGCCATCCCGGCCTTAGAGGGGCGGGATCCCAGCTTTATCCCTAAAATTATCACCGAACTTGAAAAAGAACTGGACGGCCAACCCACTGCCCTGGCGGCAGTCGATATGGCCCTGTACGACCTAGCCGCCAAGCGCGCAGGCCTGCCCCTTTACAAATACCTGGGGGCCTACCGCAGCTGTATGCCTACCTCGGTCACCATCGGCATCCAGTCTTTAGAAAACACCCTTGCCAAAGCGCTGGCCTGGAAAAAGCGAGGCTTTATAAGCCTCAAGCTGAAGGGTGGAAATAACCTGCAGGAAGATATCGAGAAGTGCCGCAAGGTTCGTGAAGCTGTGGGACCCGACATTGAACTGCGCTTCGACGCCAACCAGGGCTTCAGCCGCGAGAAGGCTATTCAGTTTATTCAGGGCGCCGAGGCAGCCGAACTTTCTGTCTTGGAACAGCCGATTGATAAACTGGACCTGACCGGCCTGCGGGTGGTCAGTGACTCGGGAGCCATGACCTATAAAATACCGGTAATGGCAGACGAAGCCGTACTCAGTCCGGAGGACACTGCGGCCATCGAACGAGCCGGTGGAGCGGATGCCTACAACATTAAACTTGCCAAGAGCGGGGGCTTGTACCGGGCCGCCGAAATAGATGCAATCGCCCGGGCCGCCGCAGCCCCCACCATGATAGGCTGCATGGACGAGGCCGGCCTGGGAGTCGCTGCGGGCCTGCACTTCGCCCTCTCCCGGCCCAACGTCGCCTTCGCCGATCTGGACGGCCACCTCGAGTTTACCAACGACCCCTCTTACCACGCAGTCCAAATCGACCGAGGCATCGTATACCCCCTCGAAACCCCGGGCATCGGCTTCGAGTTTACCTGAAACTGATTAACGGAAAAGGGCTGAACTAATACATTTTGCATTGACTGTTGGCATAATTGCGGTAATAATGACAACTATGTACGCAAGATTACTGAAAAAACCGGCAGGCTCAATTCTTCTTTTCGGTCCCCGGGGAACGGGGAAAAGCACCTGGATAAGGCAGAACTTCAACGATGCTGCCCGGTATGATTTGTTAGATACCCGGGAAGTCCTTCGGTTCGAAAGAGCTCCCTATATATTGTATAGCGAGCTTAAAACCCTTCCGAAGGGCAGCTGGGTCATCCTCGACGAAGTGCAGAAAGTACCGGCACTGATGGACGAGGTCCATCGCTGTATGGAATCCTTGGGGCTAAAGTTTGTCCTGTGCGGTTCAAGCGCTCGAAAGCTTAAGCGGGGAGGAGTGAACTTCCTTGCAGGCCGAGCAGTTTTAAATAGGATGCATACACTGACATCGGCGGAGATAGGGGCGGATTTCGATGTGGAAAGAGCATTGATCTACGGCACTCTTCCCATGGCGGTTACCGGAGTAGACCCCGAGGGATTTCTTTCAACCTATGTATCTGTATACCTGAATGAGGAGATTCGCGCGGAGGCATTAACCAGAAATGTAGGTGCCTTTTCCCGGTTTCTGGAAGTGGCCGCCCGACAAAACGGTCAGGTTACAAATATTTCGAATATTGCCAGAGACGCTTCCGTCGGTCGAACGACTGTTCAGAACTACTTTGATATTCTTGTGGATACACTAATCGGTTACTGGGTCCCGGCCTGGAAACTGAAGCGGTCCACTAAACAGATTTCCCATCCAAAATTCTATCTTTTTGATCCCGGGGTTGCCAGGGCAATGACGGGGAGACTACCCTATCCTCCGACTCAGGAAGAATTCGGTCCGCTCTTCGAAAATTTAATTTTCAATGAGATTACAGCCTATCTGGATTACAATGACCTTCGATATCAGCCTTTTTTCTGGCGAAATTATGATGGGACCGAAGTGGATTTTCTTTGTGAAACTGCCTCCGGCTTTATAGCTCTGGAGATAAAAGCCGGCCGGGAATGGAAAAGGCAATTCAACCGCGGTCTTGAACGGGTACGCCGTGAAATGTCACCAGCTCCCATGAGAACGTATGGAGTTTTTCGAGGACCGAGAAAAACCGAGTTTGAGGGTATCACCGTTTTTCCGGTTGAGGAATTTCTGCACCTACTCTGGACAGGTCGGATTATTCTGTAAAGATATCCTCATCCCGCAGCGCTCTTGGAATAGTAATAAGCATGATAGATGTTTAAAGTAAATTCTGCTTCAGTTGAGAATTAAAGAAAAGTAAAACTCTTTTGGCGGCATATTCTTTCCGGAAATATGGCTTCTTAGCTTCCGTCGGAGTTCATTTTTGGGCCGATATTATCTGGCACGTAATCTGGGGATAGGAACTGCTCCTTCGATTAAGAAGAATACATACATTTTGCTGCTCTTCAACCTATCTATATGTTAGAATCAGTTTGAAGGAGCATGAGCTGAAATGAAAACTGTCATAATAACAGAGGGTGAAAATATCCCCGCCTCAGCCGACTATACCCTCGACTTAGCCAAAGCTGAAGTACAGGATTGTATTGGATGCTGGTCCTGCTGGTGGAAAACACCCGGCAGATGCGCCTTCAAAGATTTAGATGAGTTTTATCATCATTACGTAACAGCCGACAGGGCGATCATTGTTTCACAAGTTACCAAAGGCTTTGTCAGCGGCAAGCTAAAAACCCTGTTCGATAGAATGATTCCCCTTTATCTGCCGTATACCGAGTATTCCACCGGTGAATCGATGCACGTACCCCGGTACGGTCGATACCCCGATATCGAATTTTACTATCAGGGCACTTTTGTCCCCCCCGACGGCCGTCAGATTTTTGTAGATTACATACAGCGCGTGTTCTATCAGTTTCACTCCAAAAACATTGTCGTGAAACCCATAGGAGAAAGAAACAGTTGAATACCATAATTCTTAACGGTTCTCCAAAGGGAAATCCAAAACAGAGTAATTCCCGGATTTTTGCGGAACACTTTGTAAAAGAGATGCGTAATCCCTGCGAAATAAAACGCATCGCCGAAAACGATTCAAAAGAACTTGCCCGCTACGCGGCCGGCTTTGATACAATTATCATCATACTGCCCCTTTATATTCACGCGATGCCGGGACTTGTCATGAAGTTCATCGAAAAGCTGGAACCCGCCCCGCCGACCCCGGCAACGCCTTCGGGACCAAAAACCATTGGCTTTATCATTCAAGCCGGGTTTATGGAAACCGCCCAGCATAAGTATGTGGAACCCTATTTCCGCCGGTTGGCCGAGCAGCTCAACTATACCTATCTGGGTACCGTTTCCAAGGGAGAGGCCGCCGGCATTTACATGTATCCGAAGATGTTCAAGAAGGTACTAAAACTGATCTCTGAATTAGGTGTAGCCTACGAGAAAACCCGGGCTTTTGATAAGGAGATTGTAAAAAAGCTATCCAAACCGTATCAGCTCTCGTCCTTTCAATTGAGGCTTCTGAAGGTGGTTGATATAGTAGGACTCAGCAATATCGGCTGGCACAAGGTATTAAAGCAAAACGGTGCCTTTGAACAGAGGTTGGACAGGCCATTTATATAGGATTCATTGATTGGAGGAATCAATTAAAGATGTCACTTAAGCGTGAGAAAACTTCCGTATTCCGTAAACTTTCGATGTACGGATTTGAAATGGTGAACGGCGGACATACATTTTACGGCCTTCTTGAGTTTGATGTGTCCGATTTACGAAAAGAGCTGCGGGCACAAAGAAGCAGTGGAGCCGGTGGCTCGCTATTCGCCTTTATGCTCAAGGCGATCGGAAAGTGCCTGGAAGAATACCCTGAGTTCAATTCTATGATAAATACAAAGCATAAAACGACCTTTCAGGAAGTTGATATCGATATTCCAATTGAAGTGCAAAATGACGGCGAGATTTACAACAAACAATGTATCATCCGGGATATCAACGGAAAAACGCTGCAGCAAGTGGATGAGGTAATTGCCCGGGCCAAAAAAACAACCGGTGAAGAGAAGTCATACATGGCCTCAAAGTTCGGTCAGAAACTCATTACCTTATTACCGAAGTTTATGGTGCTGTTCCTATTCCGTCACATATTAAAAAATCACAAATCGGTGAAAAAGCACTCCGGCACCATCTTTGTCACTTCGGTAAGCATGTTCTCCACTACTCCAGGCTATATCATCCCTTATACCGGGGGGCCAAAGGCGGTATCCCTTGCCATAGGAAGCGTGGCGAAAAAACCGGTAGTAAAGCATAATGAGGTTCAAATTCGAGAGATGATAAATATAACCGCCGCTTTCAACCATGATCTGGTTGATGGAGCTCCGGCAGCACGGTTTATTAATAGGCTGAGGCGATACATAGAAAAAGATTACAGGAGTTTTTTCTAGGTGCATTAAAGATAAGGAGAATTTTAAATGGATCATGTGGTCTACCTCGATACAAAAGCGAAGGAACTGGAAAAGCTTCTGCAGGGAAGCAAGACTATGATTATCCGCGGGGCAACAGGAAGAAAATTGCCTTACGGAAGAGTGAATGCCGATGACACCCTCTACTTTATCAACAATGACGGGAAAGGATTAGTAAAGGCTAAAGCGGTGGTCGCCTCTGTGTTTAATTCAGAGAAAATGTCTCCTGATGAATCCGTCGCATTAGTTAAAAATCATCAAAATACGCTTCAATTAGCTGATGCTCAAATGAAAAAATGGGCCGGCAAAAGATATATCGTGTTAATTGAACTAAATCCGACAGAAGAAATTGAACCATTTGCAATCGACAAAAGTGACTATGGGAATATGGATGACTGGCTTCCTGTAGAGAGAATTGAATCCGTAATTATCCGTAGTTAAAAGAGGCGCTTGAGTTCGCCGGGCTTAAGCCGGCCCGGAGGGCAGCGCCCCCGCTAATCTTCGAATCCCTTCTTTAATCTGCTCTTCTTCAACCGCACCAATTGATATACGGAAGGCGATTCCCTGAGAACCGTTGCTGTAGTGAAAACGTCCGGGGCTTACCAGAACACCCTGTGCCGCGATATTATGCAGAATTTCCTCCTCTTCAAAACTCCCGCCGCTCATGTGCAGCCACAAAGTATATCCGCCGGCTGGCCGGGTCCAGCAGACAGCGGTGCCTGTAAGAAACTCATCTAAGCTTTGCAGGGCAACTTGCATCCGTGTGCGGTAGATCCGGTGCATTCTTTTTATATGGTTTTCATAATGGCCTCTGCGGCAGTACAAGTTAAGTGCTGCCTGGTCAATTGAAGAACCCGCAAGCTGAGAAAACTTCTGCAGTGCAGTCAGCTGATCAAGGGCTGTTTCATCACCGGCAATCCAGCCTATTCTTACTCCCGGGAACAGCACCTTAGAAAAAGTACCCACATACAAAACTATTCCGCGTCGGTCCATAGATTTAATCGGCAACACCGCCTTGCCGAAATACTTCATCTCCTCCTCAAAACCGTCCTCGACAATCGGTACTTGGTAACCCTCGGCAATTCGCAGTAAGGCTTCACGGTGGCGCTGAGAGCTTGTGATTCCGGTTGGGTTGTGAAAATTCGGGATAGTGTATATGAGTGAAGGCGCCTCATCCGCCACTACCTGCTTGAGTTGTTCCAAATCCATCGCCTCGTCATGCATTTCTATGGGCAAAAGCTCAACTCCGTGCAGTTTTGCCAATCCGATGGCCCGGGAGTAGGTGGGAGATTCAACCACTACTTTCTCACCGGGGGAAGTATAGGCGGTAAAGATCAAACTCAATGCACTTTGGGCACCGGAAGTAATCATTATCTGTCTTGTGCTCGAATGCACTCCATGAAGCTGGAGTCGTTCGGCAATATACTCCCGGAGGGGTTCATACCCCTTAGGATCGCCATACCCCAGCAGCTCTCGTCCACGCTGCGTGTAGACCTCGCCCACACACTTCCGGTACTCATCCACCGGGAAAAACCTTTTATCCGGAACTAATGGAGTAAAATCAATAACAGCAGGGGTATGTCCGCACTTTTGTGCTCTTGTGTAAAGCTTTGCAGTAAGTTCGGTCTCTTCCCGGTACACATCTCCCATATCAGACTGCGCCGTCCGGCACTGCCTATGCCAATCGATCAGCGACGGCTCGGACCTGTCCCCATCAGATACCAGCTTGGCCCGGGAACGCACGGTGGAATATGAGCCGGGTGTACTATCAATGTACCCCAGTGCCCACAACTCCTGATACGCCTTATATACCGTGGATCGATTTACTCCTAACTGATCTGCGAGAGTTCGTGAGGCGGGCAGTTTTTCTCCGGGAGTTAAAACCTCTGAATTAATCAGTTCTATCACACGAAGGGTAATCTGCTTGAAAACCGGTGTTTTTGATCCGTAATCAATATGTAGTAAGATGCTCATAGCCTCTCTCCTTTTCTGAGCGTTTCACCCATCGGCCTTTCGCTCTTCTGAGCAGAGTGAAAAGGTTCCCGTAAAACCGAATACATCCTGCTGCACGAAAGTTCTTCCCCTGCGGCCTCAGGAGGAGCCCTGAATTCCGGCATGCAGCTACCTGTCTGTAAATCTCAGCCTGCCGTATGCGGCACATACGGTAAGTTTCATACCAATTGTCCATGCCTTACCGTATTCCTAAATTGTGTGGCCTACAACAACCAATATTATATAAATTCTGACCAACCAATTATACACTTAATTTATGCACTATATTTTTATAACCTTCCTTGACTCTTCCCTAAGGGCAATCTCTACACTCTTATACAGCACTTACGCAGAAGAAAAAATTGCAAACCATAGGAGAAGGCATGGATACAAATTTAGAAGAGGTTCTACAGGTTCAGAACCTGAGCAAAAGCTACGGATCCTTTACCGCTGTAAAGGAAATATCCTTCACCGTTCAGAGGGGTGAGATTCTCGGGATTCTCGGACCCAACGGCTCGGGAAAAACCTCGACCCTCGAAAGCACCCTCGGCAGCCGCAGCCGCAGCGGGGGAACGGTGAGTGTGCTGGGCATGGATCCTGTAGCTCAGCGGCGACGGGTTTTTCAGAAAGTCGGAGTTCAGTTCCAGGACTCCGCCTGGCAAACCGGCATCCGGGTGGGGGAGCTGTGCAAAGCTACCGCCTGCCTCTACGAGCCGATTCCGCAGTGGAGAGGCACCCTCGAACGGTTCGACTTGGAAAAGCGCATCCGGACCCCGGTTGAATCACTCTCCGGCGGAGAGCGGCAGAAACTGGCGATCCTCCTGGCATGCATTCATCAGCCCCGGCTTATATTCCTGGACGAACTTACTACCGGCCTCGACCCCCTGGCCCGCCGGGAAACCTGGAGGTACATCAAACAGCTGCAGTCAGCCGGCAGCACGGTAGTTCTTACCTCCCATTATATGGATGAGGTCGAAGAGCTCTGTTCCCGGGCACTCATTCTGCACAACGGAAGCATTGTCGCCGAAGGCAGTATTCCCGAACTCGTGAGCCACGGCGGGTCGCATCGGCTGGAAGATGCCTACATCAATATTATCGAAGGAGTTTCCCCATGAAAAGATTCAGAATATTATTCACCACCGAATTAAAGCTTTCGCTGCGCAGTCCCGACGCGATCTTATTCTCCCTGCTTATGCCGGTCCTGGTCCTGGTTGTTATCGCACTCATTTACGGCCCCGCCGGATCTGCAGACGGCCAGAGCAGCATGATCGAACAGACCTTCGGCGCATTCATTTCAATCGGCATCTGCGCCATCGGCCTGATGGGGCTGCCCCTGGTACTGGCCGAATACCGCCATAAAAAGGTTCTCAAACGACTGCAAGTGACACCGGTACACCCGGGACTTTTGCTGGGCGTGCAGTTTGCAGTTCAGACACTCATGGCCCTGCTTTCGGCGGCACTGGTAATTATAGTTGCCTTTGTCTTCTTCGGCCTCCGCTTGGAGGGTTCTCCGGAAGCTATCGCCGCGGCCTATCTGCTGGTGCTGGTTTCAATATTCTCCATCGGACTGCTCATTGCCAGTACCGCTAAAGATATTAAACAGGCAGGCATCATCTGCAGCATCCTGTACTTTCCTATGCTGCTGTTCTCGGGCACTACTATTCCCATCCATGTGTTTCCGCAGCCCCTGCAGACTGCCGCCGGTATTCTCCCCCTGCGCCAGGGCATTATTCTGCTCAATGGAATCAGCAACGGGGACAGCTTTACCCTTTTCGGCCCCCAGGTAACGGTGCTCCTGCTCATCGCCGTCGTTGCGACCCTCGCATCAATCTTTACATTTCGCTGGGACATGGATTCCGCCCGTTGAACCGCCCATTGATCTGTCTTTTTAATCTGTCCGATCTAGGCTATAATTGCCGTATGTTGAGTAACCTGCATCCCGACTTCAAAATACAGGGTATTACCTGCCGGCTTAAGGCGAGCGCCCCTCACCTTAGCCGGGAGGATGTGGAAGGGGAGGTTCAAAACCTCCACCGCAGGCTCACAGAGGCATACGGCAAGCTCGGCCGCGGGGAATTAAAGCAGCTCGATATGCTGCAGCCCTTCGTGCGCTACTTTAAGCAGTTCAAAAAAACCTACCACCTCTTCCTGCAGCTCGAGTCCTTTGTGCACAAAAACCGCCCCCTGCCCTTCATTACCCCCCTGGTAACCGCCTATTTTCTCACCGAGCTCGAAACGGGAGTCCTCGCCTCGGCCCACGATCTGGATAAAATTGTCCCTGAACTGAGCCTGGAAAAGGCGGTGGGAGACGAAGGGCTCACCCTGCTCAGCGGAGAAGAACGCACCGCTCCGCCGGGGGACGCCCTCTTAAAAGATGCCGAAGGTCTGTTGACCTGTGTAATCCAGGGCCAGGATACGCGCACCCTCCTCGGCCCCAAGTCCCGCAACGCGGCCTACTTCGTATATGGCCCCCCGGGGGTCAGCGATCAGACTCTCGCCCAGGCACTGCGTATCCTCTCGGGCCACCTTAAATCCTGGTACGGAGCATCCGTGCAAATAGATCATATAGAGAAGCAGTAAAACTTTCGACGTCGAAAGTTCTACTTAACAGGTGTGGAGTTATTTCAGGGACATCCAATACTCCCGGACCTTTGTGTACATCTTTTCAAAGATAGAGAACTCCTCGTTGAGCACATTGAGAGTATCCACCGTTTGTTCGATACTCTCCGGGTAGTCGTGGGCAAGATTGTTACAGAGATTTCTAAAGAATTGCCACTGCTCGGCACTCGTAAGAATACCGAGCTGTTCAAGCCGCATGAGTATGGTCAGAAAGGGTTTTGGTGAATCGTCTGCCTCCACATACGAATACAACGACGGCAATAGCCTGGTACCCATGGAGTCCTGCATCTTTGTAAAGCGATACACCAGCTGGTCGATGTGCTCGATTGTGTCTTCTTCCAGATTTTTGAATCGTTCACTGGAAAGAGGAAACGCCTGCTCGAGCAATGCGCGTGCCCGTCTGCATTTCGCGACATGGCTGTCGCACTCTTTGATTGCAGATTCAATTGTCGCTGTTGCGGTATCGTTCATAGCTCTACAGCCTCCTTTCGAGCCTCTTGCACAATCAGGGGTGCTTTCTGTTCTGTTTCATCCGCTTTCTGCGAGCCTTCTGTTCTTCTTCGAACCGTAACTATATCGATTTTTCTGTCCCCAAGGGCAAACTGAATATCCGTCATGGTCTTAAGTTTTGCTTTTATAAGGCTGCCGCCTTCCAGGCTCCCGTCATGTTCTATAAGCAGGTCGATATCGCCCCCCGACTTTGCATCATAGAGCCTCGAACCAAAGAGAAAGACCTTGGCCGAAGAACCGAAACGGGCGCGTACCGATTTTTTTATTGCATCGATCTGATCTTTGCTTAAACGCATATTCTCCCTACGCTATTTTACCTCATTATTCGCTTTTTTTTACAGTGTGTATCGCCCTATTGAGATTCCCGTCAAAGATTCCATTGAAACATCGTGTTATAGAGTTCGCTCCCGTACCACGATACATCTCAGTTCAGCCGTTGTATAAGGTATCGATTCCGACCTATAATGTATACACAGGGGATGGGTCTATGGCAAAACAGATAACAGACAGTGTCGTCAGAGATTTCAGCCGAGCTGTCAGAGAAAAGGCAGGTGCGAAGCTAAGAGAAATAGTGCTTTTTGGATCCAGGGCACGTGGAGACCATTCTGAACATTCCGATTATGACTTTCTGATCATTCTTGACTCTGAAGATTCCCAGCTGAAAGAAGAAATACGAGACCTGGAAGTTGAAATGATGGATACCTATGGTGTGCTGGTATCCGCTCTTGTTTTCTCGGATTCTGCGTGGGAAAAACGCCTTACCATGCCTTTAGGTCTAAACGTTCGGAAAGAAGGGATCGCTGTATGAAGGACGAGTGCAGGATAATCCTCGAAAAAGCGGAGAGCAAACTGAAGACTGCCGGTATTGACCTTGATGCCGGTCAGTATGATGATTCCGTCTCCAGATCATACTATTCCGTATTTCATGCGATCACTGCATGCCTTCTCTACAAAGGTCTGTCCTTCTCATCACACAGCCAGGTCATCGGTGCCTTTAATCGTGAGTTTATCAAGACGAACACATTTCCACCGACTTTCTCAAAAGATATTCAAGCCCTCTTTGATGACCGGCAGAGTGGAGACTATGATGTGTATTCTCCAATCAACAGAGAAACCGCGGAGCTTGATTATAAAAAGGCGGATAATATCATAAAGGCAATAAAGGAATTCCTCAGCAAAACAGAATAAAAATAACAGAAGAAGAACTGATTGCATATCTTGATAACGGCAGGACTATCGGCGCTGCCGCTTTTGTCGTCATACCACCCCATTTACGATGATGCTCATCTCACCATATGGTACATCAAAAAGTAAAAAAATGGTATACTGAGAGTGTGGATAAGAATACACTGGTAGAGACACATCGAAATATCCTACTCGACTTCGCAAAAAAGTATATCTGGTGGGAAAGCCCTCAAGAGGCTCTACGGCGGCCATACCGGGTGCTGGCCTCGGCCATGAACATCGGCAGTCTCGAAGATTATCAGTGCATCCGCCAAAGCTTCGACCCTGAACTGCTCTCCGATGTCCTCAAAAATGCAGAAGCCGGCTGGTTTACAAAACGGTCGTGGTCCTTCTGGCACCGGGTACTCAATCTCGTGGACATAAATGAGCCTGTGCCACCTCCCCCGGAGAGGGTCTTTTCATGAAAGATCGCTTCTCCCACCACTTTGCCATTCTGCCGGATGCTCAGAGAAAAGTCTTGATGCAGCGTATTGAAAAGAAATATTATGTAGACATCGCCGCTCTGATTTCACACGGTATCTCTCTCGAGCAAGGTTTGGCAGGAGCCTCTTTGCTCTTCGGCAAAAAATTTTCTCCGCCGGAATGCCTTCGTGCACTCCTGTACTTTGATGAACCCACGCTGAATGACCTTGATGAATCGGTCAAAAGAAGCCTCAAAGAAGCGGTTGAGAGGGTTCTGGCCCTGGTTTCTCTTCCAGAACTAAAGATTAAGTCGTTTTCTCTCAGATAAAGTATCTAATGTATGCGTGTACAGGCGCAGTACCAATCAGTTTTGGTGCAAATTGAACTTGACTACTCCAATTTGCACCAATTATACTTCTTACATGGTTCCGAGAAAATAGCAGACCATGCGAAGTACATGTTTTCCCAATACCCGGTAATAACTATAACCGGACCACGCCAAAGCGGGAAAACAACCCTTGCCCGAGACTCTTTCCCTCACCTTCCATATAAAAATCTCGAACATCCGGAAACTCGCCAGTTCGCCCGAGAAGACCCGGTCAAGTTTCTTGGAACTATCCCGGACGGTGCCATTCTGGATGAAATCCAAAATGCACCGGAGTTGACCTCATATATTCAAGTTGAAGTGGATGAGAAAAAGAGAAACAGCCTTTTCGTGCTGACCGGCAGCAGACAGTTCAATGTAATGGAGGCCGTCACTCAATCTTTGGCCGGGAGAACGGCAATCATAAAGCTGCTGCCCTTCTCAGTTGAAGAAATCGGCGATGCGTATCCCGACCTTGGAAATTCGACAGACGAATATCTGTTCCGCGGATTCTATCCGCGGCTCTATGATCAGAGGATCAACCCCGCCTCGGGTCTGGCCGATTATATCGAAACGTATATCGAACGAGACCTTCGTCAGCTTTCTCGCATACAAGACCTCCTGCTCTTCAGAAAATTTCTGCAGCTCTGGCCTGGCGCACAGGGCAACTACTCAATTTTTCACATCTTGCCGAGGATACCGGCATAAGCCATAAAACCGCCGCCGAATGGATATCTCTGCTGGAGGCTCTTTTTATCGTATTCCGCCTTCCCCCCTATTTCGCGAATATCAACAAGCGGCTCATAAAATCGCCCAAGCTCTATTTCTACGATACGGGTCTCGCCGCCAATTTGCTGGGTATCGAAGAGCCGAAACAGATAGAAACCCACCCCCTGCGTGGTGCACTGTTCGAGAATATGATCATCACCGAAATTCTCAAGTTCCGCTACAATCGTGGACTGAGAGAAAACCTCTCGTTTTTTCGCGATGCAAAGGGGCACGAAGTAGACCTTTTATATCGGACGGGAAGCGATCTTTTTTTACTGGAGATCAAATCGGCGGGAACGGTTCGTAGCGAATTTTTCAGAGGGCTCGAGTATTTTCACCACTCGATCGAACCCGCATCCAGGAAAATCCTCGTCTATGACGGAGACCGTCACGAAGAAAGGAGTAAGGGTATAGTTACGAACCCGAGACAGGTTACGAGCCTGCTGTGAGCACGGTCGCGCGTGCAATTGAGGCAGGCTGCGACATTCTGATGACCGGAGACTCTCGCCATTTCGGCCCGCTTTTCGGTCGATACAGCCCGGGTTGTGCTGGGTCATCCCTGACCAAATCATCCAATACGCCTCAGGAGCCTCAATCCGCCGGGTTTAGCTCGCTCTCGTCTTCGGGGTTAACCGGACGATGGGCTTCGATGAGAGCAGCCAAGGGATCCTCGGCCTCTATTATCTCATGTATTCGAAGGAATTTCGGATCGTGACCCGGAGTATCCTCGGTTCTATTTGCCCGCTGATACTCATACCAGTTCTTGAGGTCTCCGTACAGGCGCGCAAAGCGCACATGCCAGGTTTCGGCCTTTTTCTGATGCCG
>JAIPFV010000064.1 GCA_021736475.1 Spirochaetia bacterium
CATTTACCGGAATTCCGTCGCCCCCATCGTTTGTGGCGGGGGAACTCTTGCCTCATCTGGAGCACGAAATCAAAGTTTTAAACGAACGCGCGAAGAATTCCTTCGATTCGCTTGCCGACATGGCAAGTCTGTTGGACATTGATTGATTCTATGCAAAACAAAAGGCTTTACTCATGAAAACGATCTTTTTCAGCGGGAAAGGCGGGGTAGGCAAATCTACTTTAGCCTCAGCAGTTGCCTGGCAGTTGATGGAAGCGGGGAACCGTGTTTTAGCGGTCTCCTTTGATCCGGCCCACAATCTTGGCGACATTTTCCATACCAAACTCAGTCACCGTAAAAAACGGTTTAAGAAGACAAACCTTTTTTTACAGGAGACTGATCTAGAGCAATCTGCCAATGAATATATTGAGGCTAATATGTCCCTCTTGAATGAGGTGTACAGCTATATGCAGCCCTTTAATATGGACAGCTACTTTAATGTACTGAAATATTCACCGGGGGTAGAGGAGTACGCCGCTATTACCGCCATGGAAAAACTCTTTCGGGAAGAGCAGGAGAACTACGATTACATTGTGATAGATACTCCGCCCACCGGGCTTACCCTTAGAATCCTGGCTTTACCCAAAATAACAGTGGCCTGGATTGACCGTCTGGTAAAGCTCCGCAAACAAATCTTGGAAAAGCGTTACACCATTCACAAACTCAGCGGAAAGTACAGCGAGAAGGGCACCAAACTGGCTTACGAGGAGTCGGAGGACACGGTGATGCGGAAGCTGCTGGATATGCGGGAGCGGTATCAGAATGTGCAGAATTGGCTTGCGGGTGACAAAAACAGCATCTGTGTGGTGTTTAATCCCGACTATCTCTCGTTGCGGGAGTCCCAACGGCTTATGACCGGAGTAAAAGACCTTAATTTACCAATGCATACAGTCTACCACAATAAACTTGATGATCCGAACAGCGATATAGCACAAAAGGTAGAGCAGGAATTATTGAAGGGCCGGCCCGATGTAGTTGTCGAACGGGTGCCCAATATGGCAGAACCGGAACCTACCTGTTACATAATGGATAAAAACCTAATACAATCTTTTCAGGAGAACACTTAGCATGGGCGAAGCAGAAATAACACAACAGCCGATTTTCTATCTTTTTATTGCAGCTACCATATTGCTCACTTTGGGTTACAGCTGGGGGCATCGGGGTAATAAAAGAATTTTTCTTTCGGCTTTCAATGCATTGGTAGATACCCTTAAACCGAAGGATCAAAGCTTTACCAAAATTGGGGGAGAAACCGGATATCATGCCAATTTAATCCCGAAGAAAAATAGTTTTATACGCCGTGTAGATGCCACCATTACTTTGCTGCCGCGGCAGTCGTGGCTGTATCTGCCCTTTTCCCTACTGACCTTTCGTTTCGATCGCCTGTTCCTGATGTTGTTCTTCTCGAAAAAGGCGATGGGCCTGGTGAGCGAAGGCCATCTGATTGAAGAGAAGTATTCCCGTTTTCGAGGACCTAAAATTACTAATGAAGATCAGCTTCAGAAGGAAGAACTTCGCTGGGGGGAACATGATTTTTTGCTTTACTATGCGGATGAGGTAATTAAAAATGATCTATTAAACCTCAAGCAGAAGCTGAAAGAGCCGAAGTACTTGCGTCACATTGCGGTAGTGCCGGAGCGGGAGCAGGCTTTCCTTTTTATGATCCCCAAAAGGGGCTATGTGTCGGAGGCTTTTCCGGTAATTTACAAGTGGCTCAACAATATGCTCGAGCAGAAGCGCAGCAAACAGGCGGAAGCCCGCGGCAACTAACCGTAACAACTGCTAAGTAGTAACTCCGTAGGTTTTATCTTCGGGCGGTTTTTAGCTGCTTCGCGAAAGATCGCTGCCGCCCGAAAATGAAGTCCTCGTAGTCGTTCACATGGCCGGCATCTAGATGTTTGTCATATATTTGGAGCTCTTTTATCCATCCGAAGTTGTTGCGTTTGACCACCTTGCCATTCTCCATTACAAACAGCATCGATTTAGGGATGTAGATTAGCAGTTGCCCGTCTCGGTAGCGGCGGCCGGTTTTTTCATCCTTGAGAATTGAAATAAGCGGTAAGTGGGAATCTAGGTAGCTGTGGACCTTTCCTACATAAATATGTTCACTACGCCTGGAGCCGGGGTATAAGAATACTAACTCGCCCTTTCGATACGGTGCCAGTATAGAAATAAACTCCTCTACTAAATGAGAATCGAATTTGGCATGTTCCCCCGGAGGAGTTTTAGATGGTGCGTATTCGCCGCTCTGTTCACGGAGATAACGAATTACATCCATCCGGTTATAAGCTGTACGGCCTAATACCGGATTAGTCATTTCATCGTAGGTGCGAATTATCTGAAAGAGCCGCACAAAATCGTGAAGAAAACGGTTCTTAAAGGGTGGGGGATAACCGGTTGCATCGGGAAAGTCGAACTGCAGGCTTACCATCATCCGGGCAAGGGAGGATATATCCTCTCGATCCAATAAATGTTGGCCCGCGTACACGCTGCGCTGCAGGGTACGAATCCGCAGCTGATCACTTCGATTATCCGGATTAAGTGTTGATGTAGGGATAAGTCGATGAACGTCCTTGTGAGCCAGGCCCAGGTTCATCAGTGCTACCCCCAGGGCCGCCTCCTTAATAAAATCCTCATCGTAACGGTATACCTCATCGTTACTCTTTTTAAGATCGGGACGGTATTTTGACTCAGAGAGCGGTTTGCCGGCTAAAATCCGTTTTTTATTCAGATTCACAATGGCCTGCAAAAACATCAGCATAGAGTCGGCAGCTTGAGCCGCTAAAGCATCTCCCACGGAGTTGATTCTCTCGCCATCGTAATGGCTGTGAAGCCGCACCTTACTCAAGTGCAGTCTGTGGATTACTTTTCTTTTTTTGCGTGTTTCCGGAGTCAGAGCATCCCGATCGGCAAGCAAGGAGTAAAAAGTGTTGATGAACTCACGGGTGAACCGCAGTACATTTGCATCTACTACCGCAGAGCTGCCGGCGGCAACATCATCTCTGACGAGGGGATTGAGGGTGTTGGTAAGCAAATCGCCGCGACTGATCTGTTTTTTTCGACCGCGACTGTGAAAACTGCGGTCCTCTTCACTATAAGGCAAATAGAGAGACTTTAAATTTTCTATCAGTCGTTCACGTAATGAGTTAAATTGCTGACCCTGTTCACTGAGGATGAGCCTTCCCATTTCCTCGATAGCCGCTTCTCGATCTCCCTCTGCTGCCGAGACCTCCTCTTGGGTGGGACGGCAGGTTTCAACATAAGTAACCCGCCGCTTGGCAAGTTCGCCGATCACATTGTCGGTTACCGGCTGTCCGGCTTTGAGCAGACTCCCGGCATTACTGTAGAGTATTTCTGTGGGGGTGAGACGTTCTACGCTTTTTCTTTCTATCAGCGGCATACTTAAAATATATATTAAATAACTCAATTTGTAAGCATCTATGCTAAAAAAATAGATTTCTCTTGAGGCTCATACGCATTTTCCATATGCTGTCTGATGAAGGAAAGTACAAGATGTCTAGTATTACATTAGATCCGATCGGCTATGTGGCTACCGAAGCAAGATCGGTGCCGCGTTTCTACTCAATATCAGATGTGAGGGGAGAATTAGTGATTGATAAGCGGTACGAAGAGGGGCTTAGCGACATTAAGACAGGAAGCTCGATTATCGTAGTGTTTTACTTTCACCAAAGCCCGCCCTTTAGCCGGGAACACCTGCGGGTCACACCTCCCAGTCGGGGAGTTCTGCGCGGAGTATTCAGCACCCGCTCACCGGTCCGCCCAAATCAACTTGGTATCTCTACGCTCAAAGTGACGGAAGTGAGGGGAAACCGGATAGGGGTGAGTGGTCTTGATATGTTGGACGGCACCCCGATTCTTGATATAAAACCGGAAAAATAGAGTGCTATTAAGAAAATAGCCGTATCCGGCTATTTTCGTTGTTTCGGTTGCCGCTGCTATGCCCGGTGCTAGGTTTTTTGCGAGGCCTTTTTAAGCCGGTCGTTGACTGCCCGGCCCAGTCCATGGTCGGGGGCAAACTCGGCAACTATCAGGTCAAGCCCCATGGCATCTAGCTCCTGCATCCGGTGATACAGATTAATTGCGGCCTCACGTACATCTCCCCGGGGGCTGAGTATTCGCGTCGTCTTGTCTCTGTCTGCAGCCTGTGGAAAACACTCCTTTTTAGGGCGGCTTTGAAAGCAGAGCTTCCCTACTCTTGGAGAGCTCATATACTGCTCAATATCATTGACCAGTCGTAAAGGAGTGGTGGGGGCATAGTGGTCGGGAAGCATACCCGGCCCGTCGTACTTTGCCTCTCCATCCTCTCCGCGGCTCTTAACTGTGCCGATAGCTTCTTCTATATCCTCCCGAGCCAGTCCGCCCTCCCGTAATATGACAGGAGTTTCTCCGGTCAGCGAGAGTACTGTAGACTCAACCCCAACCCGGCAAGTTCCCCCATCGATCAAGGCGGCATAACTGCCTGACAACTGATTTTTTACATGCTGGGCGGTAGTAGGACTGGTGCGCCCGAACAAGTTTGCACTGGGGGCCGCCACCGGCACTCCTGCTGTACTAATTAGTTGTAAAGCCAGAGGATTAGCCGGCATACGTATGGCTACGGTTTGATTTCCGCCGGTTATAATGTCCGGCACTCGGCTGCTTTTGGGGAGAACGAGAGTGAGCGGTCCCGGCCAGAATGTCTCCATTAAGTGTACAGCCTTTTGCGGAATATGTTCCACTAAAGTGGTGACTTGTTGAATGGAGGCTACATGCACAATTAAGGGGTCGTGGAGGGGGCGTTGTTTAGCTTCGAAAATCATGGCAACTGCATCGGGGTTCAAGGCATTTGCACCGAGTCCATAAACTGTCTCAGTGGGAAACACCGTCAACCGGCCCGCTTGAAGGGCAGCCGCCCCACGGGAAACTTCCGTTTCGAGGTCGGTTTTCGGATTCGGGTGCTCCAGTATCCACTCTCCCGCGGCGGGCAGGTCGTGAAATACCAACTGCTCCTGGGGAAGCTCTTCCAGATGCTTCATTCCATGTCCGGAAAGCACATACAGCCCGAATGCCCCTGTCGCTTCGGCTGTAGCGGGATCATGGGGATGGTCGCCAATTACAAAGGAGCGGCTAAGATCAAGCTTATGTTCATCCGCCGCCCGCAGCAGAAAACCCGGTGCGGGCTTCATACAGCTGCACTCCGCCTCCCGGTCGTGGGGGCAGACAAACCACTGCTGTATGTGTATGCCCTGCTGGTGAAAAACCGAATCGATATGACGATTTACTTCATCAACCTGGATATGGCTAAGAAATCCTCTGGCAATTCCGACCTGGTTGCTCACTACAAACAAGGTGTAGCTTTTCTGTAGCTGTCTTAATATATCGAAAATACCAGGAATGTAATGTATGTCTTCTATGTCTGAAAGGTAGCCGACATCTTCAATCAGCGTACCGTCCCTGTCCAAAAAAAGCGCGGCTTTAAGCATGAGGAACGGTACCTGATAAGTCTGCGAACTGTCAATAATATCAGCGTTGGTATCAGTTGTCCGGGGTAACTTCGTTACCGACCTTGCGGGCCCGCTCGGGCTTGTCCAGGTCAATGCCCGCTGCCAGACCGATTTCCACCAGCAGGTTCCAGCCGGCGCACAGATACACATACGGACTCATGGCTCCGGTTGAAGGAACTTTAATAGTCGGAAAGGGAGTATCCCGGTCGGCGATAGCTACCACCGTAAGACCAACCCCCTGCTCAAGGACCTCTTGAAATTTGGCAATCTCATCCTCAAGCGGATCTATCACAAAGACAATATCCTCGGGGCTCATGACCTCTTCAATTCCATGCACCGCATAGGTGCCTTCCAGGAAGTCTGATTTTTTTCGGGTAATTTCATTTGTTTTCAGGGTGAGTTCTTCAGCCGCCCCATCGTTTAGCCCGGCAAAATAGATGGTCGGAGCCTGAACTGCTTTTTTTATAATCGACGGGTCGATTTCTGAGGTCAGAGCGGTCTCCAGATTCTCCGCCAGCATATGCAGATTAAGCTGATTGATCGAGTTGTTGATGTGATGCAGAATAGTTTCATAGCAGAGCGCCTGTTCTACTACACTCTTTGTTGCGGCAACTGCATTTTCCCATCCGCATTTCAACACCAGAGTATCATCACAGACCTGCTCAAGCGGGGTATCTGTGTTGGCTGTGAGGGCGTATACCTGCGTATGGCCTTGCTCCTTCAACTGTTTCGCCAGCAGCACTACCTCTTTGGTGCGGCCGGAGTTGGAGGCGCAGAATACCGCTGTGCGGGAGAGGTCGTACATGGCTGCCTGGCGGGACCCCTCAGTGTGTACGGTAATGTCCATTCCATCGGTGAGGGCGCGGCGGATACTGTTCTTAGCCGGGAAAATACGGCTGGAGCCTTCTCCGGTGAACAGCAGCGATCCGGCAGCCTTAATTTTAGCTGCTACCGGAGCTGTTCTTGAAAGGTCGAAATTTTTCACTACTTCGGGTGTTTCCAGCATCTCTTTTACCAGGGCATACTGGGCATAACGCTTCTCGGTTAAATTCATTTGTCTCTCCTGTGAGGTTTAAAGTTTTAGTAATTGTGTTATAACTTGGTTAAGCTCATTGGTCTCATCCCGTACCTGCTGAATGAAACTATTATCTTCGATGGTACCGATGGTGGCCGTCATTTCCTCCAAACTGCGGTAAGTTGCTTGGCGAAAGGGGTTCTCGAAGTCCTTGTTTCGCGAGCTGTACACCTGATCCCGTACATATTCTTGGATAGTTTTACATTTTTCCAGTGCATCCTTCCAGTCGGCAGGGCTAAGCTCGCGGTCATCGTACATATACCGCAGCACTGCCAAGGCGTGGCGCTGCTTCTCCTGAGGGTATGCCTCCCACAAGCGGTCATACTGTTCATGGATCTCATCCCAACTTTTCAACTCTCCCGAGCCGATTTTAGCTCTCAAGTGATCGAAGTCTTGGCTTCGCATTAACTGTCCGCCGATATTAACCCATTCGGTTTGACGGTTACCGGATAAAGCCTCCTTCATGCTGTCGAAGTTCTGTTCAGGATGAGCCTGCAGATACTTGATTAGGTTCTTAACTGCATAGTATAGCAGCATCTCTCCGTAGGCGTGGTAGGCTTCCACGCTTTTAAGAATTACCACCGGCCGCCGAGACTTTTCCATACTCAGGCCGAATATCTTGAAATCCGCCGGGGTGGTGGAGTTGGCGGACACGACAACTTTGCCTCGCTGCGCTAATTCGCTTTTGCTGGTGCGGGCAGTTTCTTCGGCTGGTTTTTCTTCGGCTGGTATTTCTTCGGTAGGTTTCCCTTCGGCCTCCAAAGCTGCGGCTCCGATCCTCTGCAGCAGCAGTTGCCGGGCTTCAATAATTTCTTCTACAGAATCGGGGGCAAAGGCATCGAACTCAATATTCTGTAACTTGCGGGACCGTTTGTCCCGTTTATGAAACTTCCAGGCGTTTCGGGCCAGGGCGTACATATTGTGGCGCCACCAGTAGGCAGGCAGCACCTCCAGGCGGCCTTCGGTGGTATTGTTGTTCAGTAATGTAAAGGGAAGGGGAATATTAAGTTCCGCCGGGTACTGACCCTTGGCTAAAAGCATAAAGGAGGCAAACCGGCTGGAGTGTTTTAAGCTGGTACATAAGCCGGGCCAAAAACCGCGCCCCGCCTGGATCTCGTTGTCGTTCGCCCTGCTGTTATGGTTTGATCCGATGGTAGCACCAGCGGCAATGTTACTCTGTCCCATTACCACCGAGGCAATCAAGAAGGAATTGTTATGATGCTGCTCATGGGCCGGGAAAATGAGATTATTCAGCACCTCACAACAGGAGATAGTAGAGTTGTCCCCTAAAAATGAATTAATGAGCCGGGCTCCGTATTTCAGATTGGAGTTATCCCCCAGGATAAAGCGGACGGCCTTGCAGCCGTAGAAGATGTGACATCCGTAGCCGATGATTCCGTTTACCAGTTCCACACCCTCGCCGATTTGGCTCGGTTCACTTTCGGAGGAGTTAATGGTCAGGTTTTTCAGCTTGTTTACACCCTTTATATAACAGTGTTCACCGACCTTCACATCCTTAAGTATCCGTGATGTCTTAATCACCGACTGCTGTCCGACGGTTCCGTAATAGCCGCGCTGTGAATCGAAGCGGCACTGGGTAAGCTCTTTGAGCTTCGCCTGCAGGGCTGTATCATCCCGGTACTTTGCCCACATATACGCATCGGCGGGAATCATTCCGTCGAAGGGAAGCACTTGGCGGCTTCCGGTTTCGTTCATTATGTCCAGCCATACCCGAGACTCTTCCGGCTCTCCGTCCTTGAGGATTCCGTTGCCGAATTTTGCATAGTTCGTGGTATGCATTTCATCGATATTGGCCAATATGCAGCGGTTGCCAATGATGTAATGGGCCAGGTAATGAACGTTGTGAATCACAGCGTCATCACCAATGTCACAGTCCCAGATGAAGCTGTTACGGATACCGCTGGGCAGCTGCAGATCGTGGTGTTCTAAAATTACATCCCGCAGACGGCCTATCCTCACCAGCCCGCGAAAGTTGTTGTTGTGAATCCTTTGTGGGTCAAATTCGTCGGAGACAAGTATACGTTCCCAGCTCTCGGCATTATTTCCATTGTGGATAAGTATTTCGATTTCTCCGGTTGTAAGCCGGCGCCATTTTTCCGGGCTATGTGTATTTTGAATTACTCGCAGATAAAATTCGTCCTTTCCCTGGGGAATAAACTCCCTCGGAATAAACTCTTTTCCTGCTTCTTTACCTGAGTGAAGTGTCACGTTATCCATTCGTTAGAATCCTCTTGTTATACTGTTGTCCCTGATACAGTCAGTATCATACCACGGGGATTCTTAAATTTCAAAGTGCTTCAGAATTTACTTCAGGGTTTACTTTGAGCTATATTACTCGTCGCAATAAATGCTGGTGTACCTCCGGTTTGAGTGTAAGCTGGACCCAGCTGCCGTTTGGAATTTCGTAGTGTGAGGGTGTACTGACCCGCATTTTCACAGAGCCCGCCTTTACCAAGTACTCGCGTCGGCTTCCGAGAAAGGTCACCCCTTCGATTTTTCCTTCAGCTGACTTTTCCGAGGTGGGCTTAGCTTGGGAGAGAGGAACTATTTCAATATCCTCCGGCCGTAGAATCACCTGCGCTGCGGACCCCGTAGTATCTACTGCTCCATACGGATGTGCAGGTAAAGGGGAAAAGATAGCCTGAAGTTTCTCTAACTCAAACTCATTGGCAGTTCCGAGAAAATCGGCAACATAACTGTCGGCTGGAGAGTGGTAGAGTTCGGCGGGGTCTCCCTGCTGTATCAAACTACCGGCGCGCATCACACCTATCCTGTCGGCCAGGTGGTAGGCCTCATTTATGTCATGGGTTACCAGTAAGGCAGTCGTATCAACTTGGGTGAGGATAGTTCGTACCTGCTCGATTACCTTCGTTTTTATTCGTATATCCAAATTACTAAAGGGTTCGTCCAGCAAAATGAGGTCCGGCTCGAGTGCCAATGCTCTAGCCAATGCTACCCGCTGCTGCTGCCCTCCGGAGAGCTCGTGGGGGTACGCTTTTCTGAGCTCGGCTAAACCGACCTGCTCAAGAAAGAGTCGGGCCCTTGCGCGTTGAGCACGAGCGGGTCCTTTCAGACCAAACATTACATTTTTTTCCAAGCTCAGATGGGGAAATAGGGCTGCATTTTGAAACACCATTCCTACCTTCCGCTGTTCACAGGGTACCATGGAGCTTGCGCTGTATACCTCGCGGTCTCGGATGCGGATGTTTCCCTTATCCGGAGTTAAGAGGCCGGCAATCATTCTAAGTGCGGTGGTTTTGCCGCAGCCACTCTCGCCGACAAGTGCATAAATCTCTCCTGAAGTAAGTTGTAGGTCAAGATTTTCGACTGCCGGTTGTTCGCGACCTGCAAAATGTTTGTGCAGACCCCGTGTTCTTAAAATTTCTTTGGGTTTCATGCTTTTTTCTCTCCCTGGGTTACTTTTCGATTTCCCTTTGAAAGCATCATTGTAATGATGGTGACTCCCACTCCAAGAGCTACAAGAATCAGACCAAACGGGGCAGCTTCCTTGAGCCGCTCGTCGGAGGCGAGTTCATAAGTCACTGTGGCCAGAGTGTCGTAATTGAAAGGTCTCAGAATCATGGTGAGGGGCAGCTCCTTTATGGCATCCAAAAAAAAGAGGATTCCCGCAAATAGACTCGCCCGTTTCATAAGTGGTAAGTATATTTTAAAGAAACTAGCAATCGGTCCGCGTCCCATGGTTGCGGCCGAGTCGACATATACACCGCCGATTGAGGTATATGCGGAGGCAATCGGTTTATAGCTTACGGCGATAAAGCGGATAAGATACGCACCGGCGAGTACTATCAGGCTTCCGGAGAAGATAAGTCCCAGTGGTTCACCACGGAGGGGGCTAATAAGCGGGTTAAACAGTCGATTGATGGTAAAATCGGCGGAGATCGAGAGCCGCATTACTCCCATCGCTATTACAGCCCCGGGAACAGCATATCCCAGGCTTGGCAGGGAGGCGAGTGAACCGGAAATACCACCATTAAACAGTAGGGGAATGAAGCCCAGCAGCAGGGCAATGCTCACCGCGGCAACCGAGGCGGATAGGGTGAGCACCAGCGTATCGGTGGTAATTACAGCTAATTTTCCCCACTGCTGCAGAAGGGAGGCATCTATCGACCAGAACAGCAGCTGTAAAAGGGGAATAAAAAAGCCGAAAGTAACCGGAAACAGCAGTACTGCGGTAAGCAGGGTTCCCTTTATACCCCGTATTTTAAGGGGAATCACCGGGGATGGGTTCCGACCGGATGAGGTAAAGCCGGCCTTCCCCCGTTGCAGCTTTTCCGCTGCAAGGAGTATTCCGACCGTCAGCAGCAGGAGCAGTGAAAGTCGAATAGCAGCGGTAATGTCTCCTAACGAGAACCAGGCACGAAAGATGCCGGTGGTAAAGCTTTCAACCCCCAGGTACTTGAGGGCGCCATATTCATTTAGTACCTCCACACCTGCCAAAACAGCTCCACCTACAGCGGCCGGTCGCATCAAAGGCAGGGCTACTCTGCGGAATAGAGCCCCCTCCGACTTTCCCAGCATGAGCGCAGTATCAATAAACTGTCCCCCAAAGGTAGCCAGCATTGCCCGGGCAGCCAGGTACACATAGGTATACAAACCGAAAATGAAAAGAAATACCGCTGCCCAGGGGCCGGAAAAGTCCGGCATAATGGGGTGAAATAAGCCTCCGTAATTAAACAGTCCGCGGTAGGCAAAGGCCGAGATATAGATTGGGACCGCATGGGGGAAGATAAGAGCTACCTCTAATACCGGTTTCAAAGGAAAGCTGTAGCGGGTCATGATCCAGGCGGTCACAGTTCCAAGGCTATATACTCCGAACAGGGAAAACAGCAGCAGAAACAACGAACTACCGATGTAGCGGGGCAGTACCGTACTGCTTAAATGCCCCCAGGTGTCGCTGGACGAAAAAACACCGCTAAGCAGAGCAGCAAAGGGTAGTACAAACAGCAGGGTCAGCACTATCAAAACGATAAGCCAACCCCTGCGATTAGACATTATACTGTCCTGTTCCTATTTCCAGCCGGCACGGTCAAAAATTCGAACCGCTTGGCTGTTGAGCTTTCCAAGTTCTGAAAGGTTCAGGCGGTCTTCTTTGAACTCGCCCCAGCTCTTCACAATCTCCGCCTCCGAAACTCCCGGCACAACCGGGTACTCATAGTTAGCTTGTGCAAACAGGCGCTGGGATGTGTCGGAGGTAAGAAACTCCAGAAGCTTCTCGGCATTTGCCTTGTGGGGGGCATGTGCGGTAACTCCGCCTCCGCTGATGTTTATGTGGCTCCCGCGGCCTTCCTGGTTTGGAAAAAATACTCCCATCTGTTGTGCTACCTCTACCTCATCGGGGTCATCGGAATTAAACATTCGCCCGACATAGTAGGTGTTTACCACCGCGATATCAGCCTGTCCAGCGGCAACCGCCTTCATTTGGTCACGGTCGTTGCCCTGAGGGCTGCGGGCCATATTCTGCACGATTCCTTTTGCCCACTCTTCCGCCTGGTCGGCACCCAGGTTTGCAATTAGCGATGCCAAAAGCGACTGGTTGTAGATGTTGGAAGAACTGCGTATAGCTATTCTGTTTCTCCATTTTTCTGAAGTAAGCTCTTCATAAGTGCTGAGTTCCTCAGTATCTACCCGTTCTGTGTGATACACAATTACCCTGGCGCGCTTTGTCATCCCAAACCAATAGTCATTCGGAGAGCGCAGGTAGGCGGGAATGCGCTCCTTGAGAGTCTGGTTGTCAACCGCTTGCAGCAGTCCATCCTTCTGGGCACGCACCAAGCGGGCTACATCGGCAGTGATTAGCAGGTCCGCCGGCGACAATTCTCCTTCAGTCTTGAGGCGTTGAATAAGCTCGTCGGAATCGGCATTGACTACATTTACCTTTATACCTGTTTTTTCAGTAAATTCGGTAAACAGCTGCTTGTCTATCTCGTAATGACGGTGTGAATAAACGTTCACCTCACCGGCATTGCCGGAACCGTTGTCACTGCCGGCTTCGGACTGTCCTCCCGCCCAGAGAGTAACACTTAGAGTAAAAGTGATTAAAATAGTCATAAATAACCGTAAAAAAATTCGCATATCTATCTCCTTAATAGCTTCAATGTTTCCTAAAAGTTAGAACATCCAATAAAATTAGTCAAGCCTAATTTAATTTATTGGACATTATGAAGACTATTTTTTTGCCTTCAGAGTCCGGCGGACGGGCGCCGTATGTAGACCGCCTCCCAGGAATCTTTATAAAACTCAAATAAATTTTAGTAAAAAGGTGCATTTTCTCTTGTGGTTCCCTATACTAGGTGTAACACCTTGCTTGAATTATTTACTCAGGTATAGTGGGCAAGGGAATGAAAAGGCAATGAAAAGGGCGTGATAAGGAGTACTGGGAATGAAAGAGGACAAAATATCTTTTTTTAAGAGCATCGGCGGAAAAATTACCCTAATGTTTGTAGTTGTTGTAGCTTTAGCTATTGGAGTGGTAACTCTCATTTCGGTACAACAGTCAACCGCTTCTATGATGGACCTGCAATTCAACCAGCTCCGCGCAATTAGGGAGATAAAAGCCGGGCAAATTGAGAGTTATTTTGAAGAGCGTGCCGGAGACCTGGCAGTGCTGCGGGAGACTACCCAAAAAATATATAACGATAGTATCGAGCTGGTAGAGACCTCCCACCGGGCCAAGGTAAATGACCTAGAGGCCTACCTGCAAACTCTTCCCCGGGAAACCCTGGAACTTGCCAAAGCGGAATCCGGCCGCTCTCAGTTTCCATATGAGCGGGTGAATCGAATAGTGCAGCAGCGTGAACACCTTGGTCGGACAGGCGAGAGTTATCTGGTTGGCAGGACCAATGGACGCACTGTGTATCAGAGCGACCGGGTTGTAAAAGACGGGCGCATCGGCCAAGAGAGGGGCGGCACTGGAGTGCAAATGGCATTAGACGGGCACACCGGACACCGGGTAAAGGAAGGAAGCACGGGAGCAATTGAACTTGAGGTCTACTCTCCGGTAGAAATAAGCGGTATCGAGTGGGGTATGATCTCTACGGTAGCCTTGAAAGAGGTTCTGGCTCCCCAACTCTCCGGCAGCAACCTAGATTATTTTCAGTATTATATACAACAATACGGCTATTACGATCTGTTCCTGGTTCATCCCGATGGGCAGATATATTACACCGCCGAACAGGAATCCGACTACAATACCAATATTCTCAGCGGAAAATATTCGGATTCAAATTTAAGCACCGCCGTTACGCAGGCACTCAATACCAAAAAGTTTGCCTTCGCCGATTTTAAGCCCTATGCACCCAGCGGCGGGGCACCGGCTGCCTTTATTGTTGCACCAATAGAGGAAAACGGAAAAATAATTTCAGTAGTTGCCTTGCAGCTGCCCCTTGCTCAAATTAACGACATCATGCAGGAGCGCACCGGTATGGGGGAAACCGGCGAGAGTTATCTGGTTGGCCCGGAAAAACTGATGCGCAGCGATTCTTTCTTAGATCCTGAGAACCACAGTGTGCAAGCCTCCTTTGCCCGCCCTCAGACCGGTCGGGTAGAAACCGAGGCTGCAACCTCGGCACTCTCCGGAGAGACCGCTGCCCGTATTATTATCGATTATAACGGTAATCCGGTACTCTCAGCCTTTGGACCGGTACAGGTGTACGATACCTCCTGGGCATTGATGTCGGAAATCGACGAGGCGGAGGTCAGAGCACCTATTAATATCTTAGCCACTTTTATATTAATCACCGCCCTGGTGATGATTTCCATCGCCATAGCCGCTGCGGTACTGTTCTCCCGTACCCTGTCAAAACCAATTCTGCTGCTTGTATCGGGGGCCAAAAATTTAGCGGTAGGAGATATCGCCCTGTCGGATGTACACGCAGTGGATTTTGATAAAATTAAACAGCGCAAGGATGAGTTAGGGGTTATCGGAGGTTCATTCTCTGCGGTCATTGATTATCAGACGGAAAAAGCTCAGATTGCCCAGGAAATTGCCAATAAAAACCTGCAGGTAGAAGCTTCGGTCTCCTCTGAAAAGGACACCCTGGGAAAAGCCTTTAAGGAGATGGTCGCAGCCTTAAACGAACTCCTGAGCCAGGTGAACAATTCGGTTGAACAAGTGAACAGCGGGGCCGATCAGGTTTCCCAGGCCAGTCAGAACCTGAGCCAGGGGGCCACAGAGCAGGCCAGCAGCCTGGAAGAGATCACCAGTTCGACCAATGAAATCAACAGCCAATCGAAGCAGAATGCAGAGAACGCCACAGAAGCACTTTCCCTCGCCAAGCAGGCAACCTCTGATGCGGATAGGGGAAATCAGCAGATGCTGCAGATGACGGGAATTATGGAACGAATCAATGCTTCTTCCGATCAAATTAACAAGGTAGTAAAGGTCATAGATGATATAGCCTTCCAGATCAACTTGCTGGCCCTGAACGCCAATGTCGAAGCTGCACGGGCTGGTAAATATGGAAAAGGCTTTGCTGTAGTGGCCGACGAGGTGCGGAACTTAGCGGTCAAGAGTGCGGATTCGGTAAAAGAGACCACCCAGATGGTGGAAGAGACGGTTACTAACATCAAGCAAGGCACCGAAGCGGCGGATCAGACTGCAAGCCAACTAGAGTCCATCGTAGAGGGCTCCGGAAAGGTAGCTGAGTTTTTGGAAGAGATTGCCCAGTCAAGCCGCGAACAAGCCCAGGCGATTTCCCAAATCACCGAAGGGCTTGACCAAATTGATGAGGCTACCCAGGCAAGTACCGCCAGCTCTGAAGAGAGCGCTTCAGCCTCCGAAGAACTGGCCGGGCAAGCCCAGCAGCTGCGCAGTATGGTGGCCCAGTTTAAGCTGGACGAAAGATATGCCGGTATGGTAAGACAGATAAGTCAGGGAAGTCATTTACGGAACCTGAACACCGGTTCTACAGGTTCAAGCCAAGCCAGTACTGAAACCGGGATTAAACCGGTAAAGCCGGAAGAGCAGATAAATCAGGAAGATGATGATTTTGACCGTTTCTAAGCAATTGCTATGAGGTGAGGAGACTATTATGGGTAAAAATGATGAGTATGAAGATGAGCTGCTCCAGGAAGAGGATGAGGATGAAGTTCAAGAAAATAAATTTCTTATGTGTAAGCTGGGAAACGAGGTGTTTGGAATAGATATTGCTCATGTGACCGATATTATTGAACTGCAGAAAATTACCGAAGTGCCGGATATGCCGGAATATGTGCGAGGTGTTATTAACCTGAGAGGGCAAGTGATTCCGGTTATCGATCTGCGCATGAGGTTCAAAATGGAGCCGCGGGACTATGATGATCGGACGGTAATTACGGTTGTGCAGATAAGAAACAATTCGATTGGTTTTATAATTGATACTGCCACCGAGGTCCAGGGTATCCCGGACAAAGATGTAGACCCCGCTCCGAAATTCCACGGGAAGGAGGAACAGAAGAAATACGTTGCAGGGCTTGGAAAAGTGGGTGAGGATGTAACCATTCTGCTGGATGTGGAAAAACTGGTGGAAGAGGAAGAAGTGGAGGAGATAAACAGCGGGATTTCCTCCTAGTTCCTAATCTTCTCTATCCTAATGCAGCTGTACCCGGCAAATCTGCATTCTTCTTAATAAACTATTTATGGGTGCCGCTCTCACCTGGCCTAAGACGATCAAAATGCAATATGGAAACTGAAGTCAACAGAGAAATTCAACTCCTGCAGGGCATATCAAATGCCTATTTTAAGTATGATGAGAACGAGGTCTATCCACGGCTACTCGGGCTGTTGCTTGAAGAGCTGCAGGGGGACTTTGGATTATTTGGCTATATCGAAGAAAAACAACAGATGGTGTGCCATACTACTACCCAAGAAACCGGAGCCACGCAGAGCAACGATGTAATGTGGTTTCAGGAGCGTCAGTGGAAGAGCCTCTGGGGACACCTTGCCCAAACTGATGTAATTGAAGTAAAAGACAGCCCTGCAACCGAGCTCGAGGAGAAGGAGTATTCCCCCTCCAGTTACCTCAATGCACCTCTCTTTTTTCAGGGAACCTTTCTGGGGTTTATACAGATACAATCCGGACGGCGGGCGTTCACCCAACAGGATATCCATATTATGGAGAGGATCCTGCATTATATCTCTCCCATTCAATACTCATGGTTTGAGAATAAGCTGCAAAAAAAGAAGCTAGGCGAATATATAAAGAAACTAAAAAAGTCGGAAGCAAAATACCGCTCCCTTTTTACCCTCTCCCCCGATATGATTTTCCTGAATACCGCGGAGGGAAAAGTGGTGGACATCAACCAGGCAGGAGCCCAGCTGCTGGGGTACGATTCGCCGCAAGAGATAATCGGCACCTATGCCCAAAACTACTACTACGATGCAGAGGCCCGTAATAAACTGAGGCGCGAAATGGATAAAAAGGGGTATGTCAAAAATCTGGAGATTATCCTGCAAAGCAGAACGGGGGAAAAAGTATTTTGCCTTGAGAATGCCCATAGGGTAATGAATCTGCAAAAGAATGGCTATGTGTATCAGGGAATTATCCATGACATCACCAGCCGGATTGAACAGGAGCAGACCAGACTTAAGCAGAACCTAGAGCTAAGTGAAGCTAATAAACAACTGCGTGAGGCACGCGATAAATTAGTTCAGAAAGAAAAGATGGCATCTATTGGTCAGCTTTCTGCAGGTATTGCGCATGAAATAAACAATCCCCTGGGGTTTGTAAAAAGTAATTACTCATCATTAAAACGTTATCTTGAATCAATTAAAAAGTTTATTTCCATTTATAAAAACGCTGAACAGGTCGACCCGCAAAAAGTTCAGGAGCTGCAGACCCTGTATGAGCAGGAGGATCTTGATTATATTATGGAGGATGTCGATGCGGTATTCACAGAAACTGAAGAAGGTATTCAAAGGATTATGTCGATTGTTCGCAACCTCAAAAGTTTCTCCAGAGCCGGAACAGAGGAGGTTGTGGAAAGCTACAATCTGAATGCGGGTATCGAAAGCAGTCTGGTGATAGGTCGTAACGAGTATAAATATGTGGCGGAAGTCGAAAAAAAGTTAAGCAAACTTCCGCCGGTTGCCTGCAATGCAAATGAAATTAATCAGGTGATTCTCAATCTGATCGTAAATGCAGCCAATGCTATTGAAGAAGCAGGGCCAAAACAGGGAAAGATCAGAATTGCGACCTGGACGGATGAGGCGAATGTATATTGCTCGGTGAGCGATAACGGTCCGGGAATACCGGAGGAGATAAAAAGTAAAATATTTGACCCCTTTTTCACTACTAAAAAAATTGGTAAGGGTACCGGTTTGGGTTTAAGTATTTCATACGATATCATTGTAAACAGGCATAGCGGAAACCTTGAAGTTTCTTCTGAAAAAGGACGGGGAAGCACGTTTACATTTTGTCTACCAATCAAAACTGAAAAGGGAGAGACGAAAGATGGATGAGGGGAAACATACACTACTGCTGGTTGATGATGATGCGAACGTGCTCAAATCGCTTCAGCGTCTCTTTAGGCAGAATAAAGACATTACTGTGCTCACCGCTGAAGATGCCCGAAGTGCAGCGAAGCTGCTGAAGCAGGCGCCGGTCGATCTGCTTATCTCCGACGAGCGTATGCCCCAGATAGAAGGCCATAAGTTTGTCCAATATGTGAAAAAGAACTACCCTTCCATTATCCGGATTATACTTACCGGCTATGCAGACACCGAAGCCATGAAAACCGCCGTTAACAAAGGAGAAGTGTATCGCTACCTCTTTAAACCCTGGGATGACAATGAGCTAATGGTAACGGTAAAAAATGCGTTGAAACTTGCCGAGACAGAGCAGCAGCGGAGTGAATATGCCCGCCGGTTGGAGGAAATGAATAAAAGTCTGGAAGAAAAAGTAGCCCAGCGAACCACCCAACTTGAACAGGCTTTAGCAGTTATAAAGAAGCAGCGCGATACTGCCCATAGTCAGCTTTGGGCAACTGCCCGCTTTCTCGACAGCCTGCGGGCTTTAATAGATAAAGAGAGTCGACGGTCGAACCGGTCCCGACAGATGAGCAGCAAAATAGAAGAACTGGGTAACACTCTGGATTTTTCTGTTGAAGTAATAAAGCCTGCCGTATTAGCAGCCTACTTCTATAAAATTGGTACCTTGACGAAAAATTCCAAGAACTCGGTTCAGCCCGATCGAGAAGAACTCCTCGAGAAAAGCGCGCAACTTATTGCTGCAGTGCTGCAGTATTCCGAACTGGAAGAGGCTATCCGTTATAGCAGCGAAAATTTTGACGGTAGTGGCGGTCCTGGGGGCCTATCCGGGGCGGATATACCTTTGGCTGCTCGGCTGTTTCGAGTAGTGTACGATTATGAGGACATCCGGGAACGCCGTGGTGTTTCTGCAGAAGAAGCGGCCGCCTTTATTACTCAGCACAAGCACAGCCTCTACGACCCTGATATAGCCGATACTCTGTATCAAATCTCTAAGGGCGAAGGAGAGGTTTCTACTCAGCGGGTAAAAATTGCTGAGTTAGAGGCGGGGATGGTCCTGGCGGAGGATCTCTACCTTGATAACGGGGTTCTGTATCTGGCGGCCGATACGAAAATAAGTGGGGCCCTGCACAAAAGGCTGCAGAATGTCTCCTCGGACAGACTATTCCCTCTGAACAGAGACAGCCGAGTAGCGATAATAACGAGGTAAGTATGGAAGCACTCTTGAAAGAAATTGAAGCATTTAATGCTCAGGACCATAGGATCAGTATTAGAGCCGAGTACTGTGAAGCAAGCCAGAGATTCCTCTGTTTTCATTTGTACGGTGAATTAGACAATGAATCCGGCCTCCCCTTTGAAAAACGAATTACTAGCTATTTTAGCCGCCAGTTTATTCCGCCGGTTCTCATTTTAGAGTGCAGTAAACTCAACTACGTCTCCTCCACGGGAATAGGCGTTTTTGTAAACATACTCATGCAATGTAACCGGCAGGATATTCGGTTATACCTGTGTGCGCTACCGGAAAAAATAAAGAATCTTTTTTCTCTGCTCGGCTTTTCCAGCTACTTCAGTTTTATCGATTCAGTTTCTGAAGTTATTGAATAGCTTTTTAGGGCTGCGTGCCGGTGGTCTTACCGGCATGAAAGGAGAGAAGGGTAATATCATCGTAGGCCTGGGTGGAGCCCATTATGTTCTTAACCGATTCAATAATAGTGAGGTGCGGATCGGCAGCGGTCTGAC
>JAIPFV010000065.1 GCA_021736475.1 Spirochaetia bacterium
GGTCCACCAATGACAATCTTTTCCGGGTTAAAGAGGTTAATCAAGTTTCCAACTGCAATAGCCAGATGTTCGGCAGCAGTATCGATTACCTCGCAGGCAAGGGAATCACCCTCTTCGGCGGCGTGAATCACATCGTAGGCGCTGAGTCGTTCGGGGTGGTGACCGGCAAGCGCATATAGACTGCTCGGCATACCTGATTTTAGTTTTTCCCTGGCCCGTGCAGCCAGGGCATGTTCGGATATAAGCTGCTGCAGGCAGCCGCGATTTCCGCAGGGACAAGCCGGTCCATCAGGGGTTATAGTCACGTGGCCCAGCTCTCCCGCACTGGAGTTTGCGCCGTGGTACAGCTGCCCCTGGTGGAGAATTCCCGCGGCAACCCCGGTACCGATGGAAATATAGATAAGGTCCTGACTGCGGTTGACGCCGCCGCTCCACATTTCAGCCAGGGCACCGCCTTTACTGCGGTTTACCACATAGGCGGGTAATCCCAGCTTTTCTTGAATGAGCTTCCCCAGAGGTACTTGGAACCAGCCGATATCAACAGCGCTTTGGATAGTACCGCTCGAGATGTCAACCAAACCTGGACTGCCTATTCCGATAGCCGGCAGAATGGGGGCGCCGGCGGTTTGCGAGATAATCTGCTCTACCAGGGTGGACAGGGTGTTGACTGCCTGCTCCGGGCTGCTTTGGGGAATAGGTGCGCGCAGTGAATGGATAATTGTCCCGTCCAGATTGGTGGCAACTACTGTCCACTCATTATCCTGCATGTGGGCGCCCAGGGCATATGCTGTGTTGGGATTGAACTGCAGAATGATCGGTGGCCGCCCTCCACTGGAATTGCCCTGCCCGGCTTCGGTAACAAGACCTATTTCGATAAGCTCGTCCACTAACATGGAAATTGTTGCTCGACTGAGGCCGGTGAGTTTTGCAAGCTGTGCCCGTGAGATCTGCCGATTCTGCACCAAAAGATTGAGTACATGATTGTTATTGATTTCCTTTAGCAGTTTTGGTTGGCCCGCCGACTTATGCAATTCGTACACCTTACACAAAGCAATTTTAAAAATATATTTTACGATACCACTGAGAAAAATCTTTGTCAATAAAATTATAAAAGTACGCGTATAGACCTGTGTGTGACCTATAAATACACGTATTAGCGATGAATATGAGGAATTTAATAAAAACTTAATTAAATACTTTGACAAAGTCCTAATGTGGGGGTTAGAATCTGATATATAAGGTACGGAATATGAGTTTAGCGGATATCAAAGTAGTCTCCCTCTCCCTTTATTATTTACCCGTGAAGGCGCGTGTTCCGCTCCGTTTCGGATTTGAATCTATGTCCGGTATCGAGTGCCTCCGGGTAAAAGCGGTGGTAGAGAATGGCCGGGGACGGTTTGAGACCGGTTGGGGGGAGGTGCCTCTGAATATGCAGTGGCTGTGGCCCTCCTGCTGTTCCATTCAGGAGCGTCTTTCATATATGAAACAGGCGGTGGCCGCATGTGCCGATTATCTGTTGAGCTCCAACTTAGAAGGTCATGCTCTGGATATTGGTTTTCAGATAATTAAGGATTTCCTACCGGGACTGACGAAGGATATAGCTGCCCAAAGCACGTTAGATAGGCCTTTTCCTTGGAGTGCGGCCTTAGCCGCCTATTCGGCATTTGATATTGCCCTGCACGATGCATACGGAAAGGTAAATGAGCGCCCGGTTCATGGAATTTATGGTAGTGAATCACTAAGCCATGATTTGTCTTATTATCTGGAAGGACAAACCGAATCGCCCCATCGGTTTAGAGATTTGTATCCTTCTGAATTCCTGCGCTCCAGGCCGTTGGATCGGTTGCCTGTATGGCATTTGGTGGGAGGAGAAGACTTTCTATTTCCCGAAGAGATACCGGAAAATGCACGCGATGATGGCTATCCCCTGTTGCTGCAGGAGTGGATTCAGCGGGATGGAATTACCTGTGTAAAGGTGAAGCTGCTGGGGCAGGATTATGAGTGGGATATGCAGCGGTTGATACAGGTAGGAAAAATCGCCCTGCAACATAGGGTTGCGTGGCTTTCGGTAGATTTCAACTGCACGGTCAATGATCCAAAGTATGTGGTTGCGCTGCTTACAAAACTTATGCGCGAATATCCACGTATATTCGGAATGCTGCTGTTTGTCGAGCAGCCCTTCCCGGCGGAAATTGAAGTGCTGAGCATGGATGTACACGCCCTTTCGGCGATAAAGCCTTTGCTGTTGGATGAGGGGGCGGACCATTGGACGGTATTGATGCCGGCCCGCCGATTGGGCTGGAGCGGGGTTGCCCTGAAAACCTGCAAAACCTACACCGCCTCCATTTTAATGGCCAGTCTTGCACAGAGTTACGGGATGCCTTTGATGGTGCAGGATCTGACAAACCCGATGCTGGCGGCCTTATCCCATACCTCTTTTGCGGCTTTTGTGCCGACCCTGATGGGGTTTGAAGCGAATGCTTCCCAGTTCTATCCGGAGGCTTCCGCCGCAGAGGCGGTGGTGCACCCCGGGGTTTACCGACGGAGAAACGGAATGGTGTCGACTGAGAGTTTCAATGGGCACGGTTTTGGGTATCGGATCGAAGAGATCGACCGTGTTCTGCCCGAACCGGCGTACGCCAATGATGCCCATTCTATTTATGGTTGAGGAGAGAGAGGAGATGTTTATTACCGGTTTCACTGATGAAGCTTCCCCATCAATCGAAGGACAGATAGAGATGTGTCGCAGTCTAGGCTGGAGCAAAATTGATTTGAGGGCGATTGACGGGGTGAATATAACCAAGCTCCCAGAACACGGTTTTGAGGATGTATATGAAAAATTATCTTCCGCCGGTATTCAGGCGGTGAGTTTCGGCAGTGAAATCGCAAATTGGGGTCGCAGAATCAATGATCCCCTGGAGTGGGATATTGAGGAGATAGAACGGGCGATACCGCGAATGCAGCGGATGGGTGTAGAGATGATCCGTATCATGAGCTACCGGGCTCCTAAGGGACCGGTTGGGTATGATACGGATATAGAACGGGAGATAGTGCGGCGGCTCAAAGAGATAGTGCGACGGGCCGAGGACGGCGGGGTAACCTGTGTGCATGAGAACTGTGAGACCTGGGGCGGACAGAGTCCGGAGCACAGCCTTTACCTGCTTGAGCAGATCGATTCTCCGGCATTCCAACTGGTGTTTGATACGGGAAACCCCTTTGCTACCTATGATCATCGTGGAGAGCCGCCCTACGCCTACCAGGATAGCCTCGAGTTTTACCGGCAGGTGAAGGATGCGGTCCGGTACGTGCATATAAAGGATGGCCGGATTCTCAGTGAAAAGGTGCAGTATTCATTTCCCGGTGAAGGTGAGGGGCAGGTGCCGCAGTTGCTTGCGGAACTGCGTAAGGACGGTTACAGCGGCGGCGTTTCTATCGAGCCCCATGTGGCGGTAGTGTTTCATGACCCCTCGGTAACAGCTGATGCTGAGTATCGCTGGAATACTTTTTATAAGTATGGGCTGCGGACAAAAGAGCTATTGAGAGAGGCGGGGTATGCCTCGCTCTCTTGAAATATAATTCTATAAAAGGAGGGTAAGCATATGAAGAGACTGCTTACTGTAATGGTTCTGCTGCTGGTAGCGGCAGGATTTCTGTATGCTGGTGGACAGCAAGAGGCGGAGGATGGCGGCTATGAATGGCAGCCTACCAAACCGATCAATCTCATCGTTCCGTGGGGAGCCGGTGGTTCCACCGACCGCTCAGCCCGTGTGACTGCGGATATCGTAGCAGATGAACTTGGAGTAGAGATTGTAGTAGTAAACCAGGCCGGTGCTTCCGGTTCCGTCGGAACCAAGGGTGCTCTCGATGCACCTCGGGACGGATATACCTGGACGGCCGGTGCGGTGAAGGATTTGGGAGTGTATAAACTTCAGGGTCTTTTGGATACCACTTTAGATGATTGGCATCTCTACCTGAATGTTGCTATGCCGGCGGTGGTGTCGGTACATCCCGATACTCCGTATGAGGATTTTGGTGAGCTCTTAGATGCATTTAAGAACAGCGACGAGAGAATCAAGGTTGCAACTGCAGGTGTAAATAGTGCAGGGCATACAGCCATAGAGATGATTAAAAGCTATACCGGAATCAACTACAGCCATGTAACTTACGATGGCGGTAACCCGGCGGTGGTAGCCACAGTCGGTGGCGAGACTGATGTTGTGCCGCAGCTGTCGGTTGAACAGGTGGACATGATCAAAGCCGGTAAACTGCGCCCCTTGGCAGTACTGGCCGATGCGCCCCTGGATATCGCCGGATATGACAAAACTGTTCCGTCCATTAAAGAGTGGATTCCCGACTTCAAGACTGCACCGATCTATTTCGGCATCTTTGTACCGAAGGGTGTACCCGCCAAAGTAACTAACACCCTTGATACTATCTGGGAAGAGGTTGTGATGGAATCCGATAAACTGCGCGATTGGGCCGCAAACAATGCGGTTGTGTTTGACCCTGCCTACGGCGAGACGGCAGTGGAAAAATCATTCCCGATGGTACAAATCGACGCGTGGCTGAAGCACGAGTCCGGTGACACAGTTATGAGCCCAAAAGAACTCGGTATACCTAAACCGTAAACTTAGCTTTTGCAGCTGATGCAGCGGCAGGCCCATAAACTGCCGCTGCAGTTTCCCTATACGGTATATGCAGCTTGCGTGAGGAGTAGGAATATGAATGAAAAAGATATGCCGAAAGCAGATTTTATCAGTTCAATAGTATTATTGGTATTTGCGGTGTCTGTGGTGGTTATGTCGATTAATATGCCGCGCCTGGAAAACCGGGAGGTGAACCCTTTGTCGGTACCGGGGATTGTACCCGGCTTTTTAGGGGTGGTAATTGGGATATTTGCCCTGATTATGTTGGTGCGATCAATTCGCCAGAGGGGATACATATTAGAGATCAATGGTGAGAAAACCCGCGCCTTTTTTATAAAGGATTCGATCCTGCGGGCCATCGGTACTATTGCACTTACCCTGGTGTACGCCTGGGGAATGATCGGCCGTTTGCCATATCTGCTATCCACCTTTCTGTTTGTCTTTGCTTTTATTGGAATTTTTGAATATCAGAAAAATGATCCGCCGAAAAGAAAGAAGAAAAAACTCATGGTTGCTGCGGTTATGGCTCTTTTAGTTTCAGCTATAGTAACTGCGATATTTCGCTATCTGTTTTTGGTGAGTTTGCCTTAAAGGAGGCTGTTGTAGTATGCATGGACTTGTAATGTTCTTTGACGGACTAACGGAGTACATGAATTTCTGGTCCATTTTTCATGTATTGTGGGCTACTCAGCTGGGGATACTTGTCGGAATGCTTCCAGGCTTAACCGCCACCATGGGAATAGCTCTGATGACTACCCTCACTTTCAAGATGCCCGCCAGTCAGGCGGTACTGATTCTAATTTGTATGTATGTGGGGGCTATTTACGGCGGCAGTCGCAGTGCGATCCTGCTTAACATTCCCGGGACTCCGGCGAATGCGGCCACCGCCATGGACGGACACCCCCTTGCCCGCAGCGGCTTTGCGGGTAGCGCAATCGGTATAGGCACAACCGGTTCCTTTTTTGGTTCGATTATCGGACTTCTGTTTTTGGCTATTTTTACCCCGCTTATCGGTAATTTGGCCTTGAACTTTCAGTCCTTTGAGTTCTTTGCTCTGGCTATTTTTGGTGTGGTAATTAGCGGAAATCTGACCGCCCCCAAAGACCCCCTTAAGGGCTGGATATCCGGCTTTCTAGGCCTGTTTGTGGCTATGATAGGGATGGAAGGAATTCATGCTTATGTGCGCTTTTCATTTAACAGTGTCCAACTCTCCGGCGGGATCGATCTGATTCCGGCCATGGTAGGGGTGTTCGGTTTTTCCGAAATTATCTCAGTAATGAAGAACCAGAAGCTGGAGGTAATTGAGACGGAGATAAACCGTGTGTTTCCCAAGCCCCGGGATGTAATCAAACACTGGAAAACTATTATTCGCTCGGGGGTGATCGGCACTTTTGTGGGGGCGATTCCCGGGGTTGGAGAGGATATAGCTTCCTGGGTCTCCTACGACTTTGCAAAGAATTCGAGTAAAGAGCCGGAGAAGTACGGAAAGGGCAGTTATGAAGGACTCATTTCGGCGGAAACCGCAAATAATGCGGCCGTCGGAGGTACTATTATTCCGGTACTCGCCCTCGCCATTCCCGGCTCGGCCCCGGCGGCGGTTTTGCTGGCGGCCATGTTTATTCATAACGTGCGGCCGGGTCCTCTAATAATGATGGAGTCACCGGAGTTTGTGTATCAAACGGTGGCAATGGTGTTTATGGCCACCATCGGGATGTATGTGCTGGGTATGTCGATGGTCAAGGGACTGGTGAAGGTGCTGCAGGTTCCCCGGGAAAAACTCATGCCGATAGTCTTTGTGTTGTGCGTGGTCGGAGCTTTTGCCATTCACTCGCGGATTTTTGAGATCGGGGTGATGGTGGTATTCGGGCTGATCGGTTTTATAATGAAAGAGATGGATTACCCAGTGGCCCCTTTGGTGCTGGGCATTATTCTGGGGGACATCCTGGATAAAAACCTGCGACGGGCCTTAGTAATAACCGATGGAGACCTGACGCCCCTGGTTACCCGGCCAATTAGTTTGATTATTGTGCTGCTGACGGTGTTTACCCTGGTAAGCAAGATTCCCTTGTTCAGAAGGATGATGCAGCGGGCAAAGGAAGCAATGTTCGGAGCTTTCAAGCGGTCTGGTTGATTATTATTATGTCGAAAGCCCCTGAAGGAGGAAAAATTGAAGAAACAGAAATTGAGAACAGGTATTGTCGGCTCGGGTTTTTCCGCATCCTTTCATGTAGAAGCCCTGCGCCGAGTGTACGGAGTTGAGGTTGAGATAACTGGAGTGTATTCGCCCCGTCGTGAGCACCGAGAAGCCTTCGGTAAAAAGAATGATATAGAGGTAGCCGATACTCTCGAGGCATTAATTGATACATCCGATGTGGTTCATATTTGCGTACCCCCGGCGGCCCATGAACCGGTGGCGGTACAGGCCTTGGAAGCCGATAAAACTGTGATAATTGAAAAACCATTTACCGGCTATTTCGGGCCCGCCAAGGGCAAGGCCGCGGAAGAGTCCGTGGACGAAGCAAGAGGTGAAGCCGGTTTCAGCGGAGACACCTTCCCGCGGGAGCAAGGCTTAGAGGAGGCCCTGGGCAGTGTGAGGCGCCTGCTGGCGGCGGAACAACGCAGTAAGGGGCAAATATTTTATGCAGAAAACTGGGTCTACGCCCCGGCGGTACAGAAGGAGCGGGAGATAATCGAGAAGACCGGAGCTCAAATTCTCTGGATGCATGGCGAAGAGTCACACTCGGGCTCCCACTCGCAGTACTACGGAATCTGGTCGCATTCGGGGGGTGGATCTATGATCGGCAAGGGGGTACATCCCCTCACAGCCGCTCTGTATTTGAAAAAGGTCGAAGGGCGGATGCGCGGGGGAGGACCTATCCGACCGCAGTCGGTCAGCGCCCGCACCCATGCAATCACCCGTTCTGAAAACTTTATCGACAAGGGACATCAGCGAACCACTTACACCGACATTGAGGATTTTGCGGCTATTCATGTGGTCTTTGAGGATGGAACCTTTGCCGATATTTTTGCCTCTGAACTGGTCTTAGGAGGAGTACACAACTGGATTGAGGTGTCGGCTAACAACCACCGGGGTATCTGCAATATTAACCCCAACACCGCCTTCCAAACCTACAATCCCCGGGAGGAGTACTTTAACGACATTTATGTGGTTGAGAAAACCGGTACTAAACAGGGCTGGGCTTTTACTTCACCGGACGAGGACTGGTTTACCGGGTATCAGCATGAAATGGAGGCCTTCTACAGGGCAGCCGCCGAAGGGCAGCCGGTGGAGGCCGACAGTATGCTGGCCGGCGATACCATTGCTGTGGTGTATGCAGGGTATTTATCCGCCGAGCGTAAGGGAGCCGAGGTGGAGGTGACCCGGGTATGAACACAGCCACTCCGGTAGTACTTGTCACTGGCGCCGGCCGCGGCATCGGCCGCGGCATAGCCTTGCAATTAGCTGCAGCTGGCTGCTCGGTAGGGGTAAACTACCGAAGCAACGCCGATGCAGCTGAAGCGGCGGTAGAAGAGTGCAAAAGTTACGCCCCCCATCAGGGACAGCTTTTTTTTGCCCTGCAGGGGGATGTGGGAGATACTGAGAGTCGCAACTCTCTGGTGGAGCATGCACTGTCCCTGTTCGGGCGGATTGACGGTTTGGTAAATAATGCCGGAGTCGCGCCCCTGGAGCGAAATGATATCGTGGATGCAACCGAGGAGTCCTTTGAGCGGCTGTTGCGGATTAACCTGCAGGGGCCCTACTTCCTTACCCAGAAGGTTGTGCGCTACTGGCTGCAGGCAAAACCGAAGGCCCTGCTTTCCGGTGGATTTAAGGTGGTGTTTGTCACTTCCATATCCGCCGATACGGTTTCGCTGAACCGAGGGGAATATTGTGTATCCAAAGCCGGAGCTGCCATGGGAGCTCAGCTGTGGGCACAGCGGCTGGCCGGCGAGAACGTGCAGGTGTATGAAGTCCGGCCGGGAATTATCGCAACCGACATGACCGAAGGGGTAAAGCAGAAGTACGACCCCCTCATTGCGGATGGAATGGTTCCGCAGCGCCGCTGGGGCTATCCGGAAGATCTAGGTAAAGCGGTACGTTCGCTTATCGAGGGGGATATGGCCTTTTCTACGGGCTCGGTGATTCATGTCGACGGCGGATTTCATATTAAGGAGCTGTGAGTATATGATAAAGATTGATGGAAGTCTTACACCTAGAACATTAATGCCCGATATCCAGCGGGTATTCACCTCCGCTGGACAGAAAATTCGCAACTTGGATTCCCACTGGGATCGCAGCCAAGGCACTCCGGTGTATACGGTAAAAGGAAAGTATACTACCCGGGGTTGGACCGAATGGACCCAGGGCTTTCAGTTCGGCATGCCGATTCTGCAGTTCGACGGAACCGGGGACAGCTTTTTTTTGGAAGTTGGCCGTCGTAGAACGGTAGAGCTGATGGCCTCCCATGTGAGCCATACCGGGGTGCACGACCATGGGTTTAACAATATCAGTACCTACGGTAACCTCCTGCGGCTCATGGGCGAGGGGCGGATTAGCCATAATGAATGGGAGGCTGAGTTTTATCGCTTGGCACTGAAGGTTTCGGGGGCGGTTCAGGCTGCCCGCTGGACAGCGCTGCCGGATGATTTGGGCTATGTGTATACCTTTAACGGCCCTCATTCGCTGTTTGTCGACACGATCCGCAGTATGCGAATTCTGGCTTTGGCCCACCGGTTGGGACATGTGCTTATGGGTGAGGGGGACCAGAAAATTTCGCTGCTCCGCCGGCTGCTGCAGCATGCCGAAACGAGTGCCCGCTTTAATGTGTACTTTGGTAATGGCGGGCGAGACAGTTACGATATCCGGGGCCGTACGGCCCATGAGGCGATTTTTAACACCACCAACGGGGCTTTTCGCTGCCCCAGCAGTCAACAGGGATACTCGCCCTTTAGTACCTGGACCCGCGGGCATGCATGGATCCTCTGCGGTTTTACCGAAGAGCTGGAGTTTTTATCTACCCTGCCGGAACAGGATTTCAGTGCTCTGGAGCTTTCCTACTTCCCCGACAAACAATTCGTGCTCGACCGTTTTATGGAAGTTGCCAGGGCTACAGCGGATTTTTACATAGACCAGATGCCGAGCGATGGAATTCCTTACTGGGACACGGGAGCTCCCAACCTCCACAAGTTGGGGGACTACCAAAACCGGCCGGCCGACCCGTATAACCAGTGGGAGCCGGTGGACAGCTCTGCGGCGGCAATTGCTGCCCAGGGGCTGCTGCGGCTGGGTCGTTACATGCAGCAAAACAAGAATTCCGACCAGGAAGCAGGTTCCCGCTATTTTCAGTCCGGACTTACCGTAGCCGCCGCCTTGTGCAAGGAACCCTATCTTTCAAGTGACGGGGACCATCAGGGGCTCCTGCTGCACTCAATTTACCACCGGCCGAATGGCTGGGATCATGTGCAGACGGGCCAGCATATACCAAACGGCGAGTCCTGCATGTGGGGCGATTACCATCTCATGGAGTTGGCGGTGTATCTGCAGCGGCTGGCGGAGGATGGACCTTACTTAAGTTTTCAGTCTGTCGATGTAAAACCGCTGCAAGAAGCCGCTCTAAAGCAGAAGAGGAAAAGTGTATGAGTGTGCAAACAACCCCGCTGAATGATACCAGCCGCTTATGTGTGCACAGCATCACCACCAAACCGTGGAGTATAGAGATAGCTATAGAGCAGTACGCTAAAGCAGGTGTACACGGCATTACCGTCTGGAGGGATGCTTTGGAGGGGCGCTCGATTTCTGTGGTGGGACGGCAGATTAAAGAGGCCGGACTGCAGGTAGTCTCTCTGTGCCGGGGAGGTTTCTTTGCGTCAGCCGAAAAAACACAAAGAGCCGCAGCCCTGGAGGACAATTTGCGGGCGGTCGAAGAGGCGGCCGAGCTGGGGGCCCCATCGATTGTGCTGGTCCCGGGGGCCGATCCGCGGCAGCCTCTGGAGGATTCCCGCACGCAGATTGAAGAGGGGATCGTAAAGATGAATGAGGCCGCCGAAACGGCGGGGGTGAAGCTCTCTATTGAACCCCTGCATCCGATGTATGCGGATACCCGCTCGGCTGTAAACACCCTAAAACAGGCCAATGATATGTGTGAACGCATAGGTTCTGCAAATGTAGGTGTGGCGGTGGATGTGTACCACCTATGGTGGGACCCGGAGCTGCAGAGGGAAATTGCCCGCTCCGGGGAAGGGGGGCGTATTTTTGCCTTCCATGTATGCGACTGGCGCTCGCCTACCCGTGATCTGCTGCACGACCGGGGTTTGATGGGAGAGGGGTGTATACCGGTGAGCAAGATACGCGCCTGGGTTGAACAGGCAGGGTTCAACGGTTTTATTGAGGTAGAAATTTTTTCAACCTACTATTGGACTATGGATCAAAACCGTTTTCTCGATATGATTTTAGAGGCATATAAAACACACACATAAGGTACATATCAGGAGGTACAGCAAGTGGCTGTGGAAAAAATAGGTATAATTATGAACGGCGTAACCGGCCGGATGGGAACTAATCAGCACCTCGTCCGTTCAATTCTGTCAATCAGGGAGCAGGGCGGGCTGCCGATGAAAAATGGAAATCAGTTGTATCCGGTACCGATTCTGGTAGGGCGGAACGAAAACAAACTCCGGCGCCTCTCTTCTGCCTACCATCTTGAGCATTATACAACCGATCTCGATACAGCTCTGTCGGAAAAATCAAATCAAATTTACTTTGACAGCCAGCTTACCACTATGCGGGCTGAGGGGGTCCACCGGGCTATTGAGGCGGGCAAACATATCTATTGCGAAAAACCTACCGGAACCACTGCCGCGGAGGCTCTGGAATTGTATACCGCCGCAGAGGCGGCGGGGGTGAAGCACGGGGTAGTGCAAGATAAACTGTGGCTGCCGGGATTGCTTAAGCTGGATTATCTGATTAAAAGCGGATTTTTCGGGCGCATATTATCGGTGCGGGGCGAGTTTGGATACTGGGTGTTTGACGGCTATCATCAGCCAACCCAGCGGCCTTCCTGGAACTACCGCAGAGAAGAGGGCGGCGGAATTATGATAGATATGTTTTGCCACTGGCGTTATGTCATCGATAATCTGTTTGGTGAGATTGAATCGCTGACCAGTTTAGGAGCCACCCATGTACCCAGCCGGATAGATGAGCAGGGGCAGGAATATGCATGCACAGCCGACGACTCGGCCTACGCGATTTTCCAGTTGAAAAACGGAATAGTCTGCCAGTTCAACAGCTCTTGGGCGGTGAGGGTCCGCCGGGATGACCTTTTGACCCTGCAGGTAGATGGAACCGAGGGCAGTGCAGTCGCAGGTCTGCGCGACTGCTATGTGCAGCATGACTCTGCCACACCAAAGCCGGTGTGGAACCCGGATATTGAGAGCCCCATCGACTATTACGCCGGCTGGACCGCAATGCCTACCCGCGATCCTGCGGGAAATGCCTTTAAGGCCCAATGGGAGCTGTTTCTGCGCCATGTGGCCGAAGATGAACCCTTCCGATGGAGCCTGCTGGAGGGGGCGAAGGGAGTTCAGCTGGCGGAGCTTGGAATGCGAAGCTGGCGGGAAGGACGCTGGGAGACTTTGCCCGGGCTCGAATAGAAAGGGTGCAGACGTGATAAAACCGGAAAATTAATAAGAACATTGAAATTTGACTGGCTTGATAGTATGCTTCTATCTGTATTCAACCTAAGGAGGAACAGGTATGCGGTGGAGAACATGGTGGGCGGTAGTTCTGTTAATTGGACTGTTGGGAGTGATGCCGGCGGGAGCTCAGGAAGTATCGGAGAAAAAAGATATTGCAGTTTTTAATCTCAGCTATTCAGACTATTCAATTCCAAGTGGTGCCCTAGGTCTGGTCGATCAGTCAATCCAGAACGTATTTATAGATTTAGGCCGGTTTAACGTGCTTGGTATGAATTATAGGTTAGAATCAAATGAGATTGATGAGTTTATAAATAAAATCAAAGAGCTCAAGCAGGAGAATGTTGAAATACCGGAGGCAGTCCGTCTGGGAGAGGAGACCTTTACCGAGGCCGACTTCAATAAGTTGGTAGGGTCTTTTATCGTGGTGGTACCGGTTATCTCCTATTACAACGTGTATCAAGAAGGGAATGACTATGAGGCGGAACTGCAGACCTCCTTTACCTTTATTAAAGTGGACACCGCCGAGGCCTTTGCCAGCTTCCAGATAGACACCAGCGCAAGCGGTGATAATTCCCGGCAGGCTGTAAAAAGTGCCGTAGATATGATTCCAATACAGCTTCAGTATGAACTGCGCAGCATACCCGAGTTTCAGCTGAAAACCGGAATTGTGGACATTGAGGGCAGAGAAATAATTATTGAGTTTGGCCGTAATATGGGTGTGCGGGTAGGTGATGAATACGCCCTCACTGAATCCCGGATACTCTCCTCCGGCTTTACTCGTACGGAAGAGTCAGGGTTGTTTGTAATAAAGGATGTGGACGAGCAGATCTCTACTGCAACTAAAATTTACAGTAGTAAAAAACCGGGTATCGGCGACCAGATGCAGGAAATTCCCCGACTCGGAGTGAACGCCGAGGTGTATGCTCACGTTCTTCAGGACAACGCTCCGGATGGTATAGAAAATAGGTTTGTGATTGGACTAGAAGCCACAGCTACCAGGGGCTACTATGACTGGCGGCCTATAGCAGGGGTGGAAGTACCCCTCGGAGATAATCTATTTATATGGTTTCCGGTAATCTCGTATGTGGGAATGGAGTATAACCTCCGGCTCGGACGGCTGAGTATTGCCCCTTCGGCTGCGGTTGGAGTTGGAACGATGGTTCCGATTCTGGGTGATGAAGAGTTCAGAGAGAGTTTTGAATTTCTTGCCAGTTTCGGAGGCACTGCAAAACTGAGTGTAAAGTACCTGTTTAACCGGGATATGATGCTGAACCTGAACGCCGGGTACAGCGCGTATATCGGCTTGTTTCCCGACATCGAATACAGCACCACGAGCGGCCCCAAAACCTTAACAAACCCGGCGGATGTACAGGGCTCTTTTGTTGGGGTCGGTATGACCTTCAAATTGTAGGCTCTGTTGGATGGGAACACAGGCATGAAGTCAGTACAAAGTACTCTTACTCTTGTTTTGCTAAGTTTAGCTGTTCTCTCCTCCTGTTCCATCAACAAAATGGCTACGTCGATGGTGGCCGATGCGGTTGCATCGCCCCAGGGAAGCTCGGTGTTCAGCAGCGACGGCGACCCGGAGCTGGTGAAAGATGCCCTGCCCTTTGCGCTGAAAATGTATGAAAGCCTGCTGCAGAGCAATCCTGAGAACCGGGATTTGCTGGAGGCAACCGCAGAAGGCTTTATCTCGTATGCAAATGCCTTTATCCACACCCCCGCCGGCATGCTCGAGTACCGGCAGCTCGACCGCCAAAAGGAGATGCTCCATAGGGCCCGCAATATGTATCTGCGGGGCCGGGATTACGCCCTGCGCTCGCTTGAAGTTGAGTATCCGGGCTTTCGTGCTGCCCTGAAAAGCGGCGAGGGTTCTTCTTACTTAAAGCAAATGGAGGCAGGAGACCTGCGCGGGCTCTATTGGGCGGCGGCCGGCTGGATGGGGGCTGTTTCGGCGGCCGGATTCGATATGGGGCTGCTGATGGAACTGCCCCGGCCGGTCGCGCTGGCAGCCTGTGCCCTGGAAATTGATCCGCAGTACAAGCAGGGGGCCCTCCATTCACTAATGCTGGAGATATACGGCGGGATTCCGGATGTACAGATGCTGTTTGGAACTTCCGAAGTCGGCACATATGCACAAGCCAGTTTAGACAGGTTCTATTCCAACCACAGTTTCGACCCTGCTGACAATAACTCCGCTGCCGCTTCTCTTGAACGGAAGGCGCGTTTTCATTTTAACCAAGCGGTTGAACTCTCCGAGGGCCATGCGGTCGGTCCTTATGTCGCCCTGGCCGGAAGTATAGCGGTGAAAAATCAGGATGCTCAAGAGTATCGCCGGCTGCTGAAGAAAGCGCTTTCGATCGAAGTTGATAAGTATCCAGAAATGCGCCTTGAAAACACCATTCTCCAGGAGAAAGCGCGCTGGATGCTCGAACACATAGAAGACAAATTTCTGGTGCTGGACTAAAAACCCGCACTAACTAAAAGTGTAGCTGTATTATCACCGGAATTACCTCAAATAATTTGCTTATACGCCGAAAATAACTACAGGTCATACTGAAAGCGAGGTAATTTCATGAAACACTACTTAGTAAAAGGTGATGGTGAGCATAGGACGTACGTCGAGGTACTGGAAAAAAGCAGCAGCGGTTATACTTTACTGATGAAGCAGGAGAAGCGCTGGGGTTTTAAGGAAACTACCCACCAGATGAGCACAAGCCTGTTTGAGACCTGCCTCCGAACCGGCTATTTTATTGCAGCCGAGAGCGCAGAAATAGCTCGCTACGCCTAGCACTAATCAGTTAAGATACTTATATACTTAGAAAGTACAAGGGATAGCTATGGGACTAGTTTTATTAATAAACTCTGAAAAAAGTGTACGCCAGAGGGTTAAAACCGCCTTTGAGCAGCGGAAACCCAGCGGTTATTCGGTAAAGATGGTAGCCAATCAGGAGCGGGCCCTGGAGTCGCTCAATTTTGAACTTCCTGAAGTAGTGCTCATTAACTGCAATGACCCGCTGATCAATTACCGCGAGATTGTAGAGGCTGTGCAGAAAGATGCCTGGCTCCACAGTTTCGGCATGATCGGAGTGTATGACAGTCAAACTCAGGATGAACGCTCCATCATAACCGAGTTCGGCGAACTTAATTTGTTGGTGATGCTGGACAAATCAAGGATTGTGAGTCACTTGTCAAAATCGGTCTCGATCATCCTGGAAAACCGACAGCTTATTTTCCAGCGTGAACTGGCCACGCACCTCTCAAGCCACTCCTCCGGTTCTTTTGAAATTGACAATGACCCTTTGGCCGTTCCCATCTATGCCGGTATTGCGGTAACCAGTCTCATGCAGCAGGGCTATCTGGCCTCAGAAAATAAGTTCGATCTGCAAATGGCTCTGGCCGAACTGATGATCAATGCAATTGAGCATGGAAACTGCGGGATTACCTACGAAGAGAAAAATGCCGAGCTTTCAAAGGGCAAAAGCGTGGTGGATATTATTCTCGAGCGTTGTTCTAATCCCGAGGTTGCCGCCAAGCGCGTGCATTTTGAGTGGGAGAGTCGCCGTGACTCCTCTGCCTTTATTATCCGCGACCAGGGCAAGGGCTTTAATGTAGAGAAGGTGCGCGGGCAGATCGAACAACAGGATCAGTTGCGTCCCCACGGGCGGGGAATAAAAATGGCCGAGTACTCCGGAGCGGAGATTCATTATAATGAAACCGGCAACGAGGTTCAGCTTATATTCCAGCATCCCGAATATTCCGAGCGTGGTACTCCCGAAGGCTTTGCCGATGAGGAGGTCCTGTTTACCAAGTCGGGGGATGTAGTGTTTCGAGAGGGTGAGAAGGGTGATTTTCTCTACTACATCTCCAGCGGTCATTTTACCGTTACCCACAGCGGTAAAGTAGTTGGCGAGCTTTCTCCGGCGGATGTATTTATGGGTGAAATGTCCTTTCTGCTGAACAACCGTCGCAGCGCCACCGTCACTGCCGACAAAAACGGCAAGCTGGTGCGGGTCTCCCGCAAGTCCTTTGTGCAGGCAATGAAAAATTATCCCCATTACGGCATATTTCTGTCTAAGCTTCTGGCGCACAAACTTACCCGCTCAAATACCCAGCTTACTCAGTTATCCTCATAAAAATTTATATTTTATGGATGCTTGTGCCAACGCCGGTAGCGGGCCGAAAACTCGTCAATAAACAGGTCCAAGTAGTCCGGTGCAGCGGCGCTGGAGTGGGGCATTAGGTAGCAATTGGAAAGCCGGCGCAGGGGCGAGCTTTGGGGGAGGGGCTCCTTTTCAAATACATCCAGATAAGCCGCATCAATCCGGCCCGACCCCAGTGCAGCGGCCAGGGCTGCCTCGTCAACCGCATTGCCCCTTCCGACATTATACAGTGCCGCCCGGTTCGGAAGCTCCTCCAGTTCGCGGCGGCCGATGATGTGGTGGGTCTGGGGGCTGCGGGGCAAGGCCAGCACCAGGTGGTCGGCGGTGGACAGGATGCTCTTTAATCGGGTAACTGGCTCTATCCGGTCTTCGTGGGTCAAAAAATCGGGAGTAGGCGCATCAATGTTCCGTTTAATACCGGTAACCTTGCATCCAAACAGCTTTGCCCGGCGGGCAATCCAGGATCCGATATTGCCGAAACCAAGAATGACCACATGCGAGCCGCTCAGCCGCCGCATACGGTTGGTAATTTCTACTCGCGGCCACTCTTCGCGACGCATTCGCTCAGCACTTTCAGCGACACGCCTGCTCTGGGAAAGCAGCATTCCCATTACCGATTCACTGATAATCCTTCCCTGAAAGCGGGAGTTTTTCAGCTGCACCTGCGGCGGCAGCTCAACCGAAAAGTAATCTAAGCCGGCGGCCGGCGTGACCATGTAGCGCAGCAGCGGAGCACGATCGAACCACTCCTGCTCAAAAAACCAGCTGACTGCGGTTTCGGCCTGCGGTAAAAGCTCTACAAATTCCTCGGAGGAGCGGGCATGCTGTACCTGGGCACCGGGAATACGGCTTTTCATATATTCAATTTGGGCTGGTGTAATAGTCCAGCAACTGGAATATGGGCTTTCAAGCCACACTGCAATATTCATAACAAACAGCTTAAAACTGAAAAATTTACTAGTCAATAGGCTTATACGGGGCTGCAAGGTGTTGCAATAATTGCTTCATAGCAGATAAGATATCGACAAACCAATATTTGAACATCGATAAAATAATAAGGAGAGCTGTATGGACCTGAAATACGACGATGTCTTGAAATCTAAGATGAGTGAGGAGAGCTATAAAAAGCTCATGGCACTCGAGAACCAGAAGGTCTACGACCACGTAGGGTATTTCGCTCAGCATTGTAACCCCGCATCCATCTATGTATGCGACGACAGTCCCGCGGATGAAGAATACGTGCGGAAGATGGCTATTGAAAAGGGCGAAGAGCACAAGCTGGCAAAAGAGGGTCAGACTATCCACTGGGATGGATACGGCGACCAGGCCCGTGATAAAGCGAATACCAAGTTCATGGTGTACAAGGAAAACCTGGAACGGATGAAATCACTCAACAGTGTTGAGTATGAAGAAGGACTGGCCGAGATTCAGGGTATAGCCAAGAACATTATGGACGGCAAGGATGCAGTAGTAAAGTTCTTTGCGGAAGGCCCCACCTTCTCCGAGTTTACCCGCCCCTGTATTCAGTTTACCGATTCCTGGTACGTACTCCACTCCGAACAGATTCTTTACCGCAATGCGTATGAGCACTTCAAAGCCATGAAGACTCAGGAAGAGAAAGACGATATTTACCGCTTTATCCACTCCGCCGGTCAGCTTGATGATCGCGGTTGTACGGTAAACCTGGATAAGCGCCGCATTTATATGGATACTCAGAACAACATTGTATATTCAATGAACGCCCAGTATGCAGGTAACTCCGTTGGACTGAAAAAGCACTCCATGCGTCTGGCTATTAACCAGTCCGGGCAGGAAGGCTGGCTCTGCGAGCACATGTTCCTGATGGCGGCTACCGACAACGATGTAGACCGCAAAACTTATTTTGCCGGTGCCTTCCCCTCTGCATGCGGTAAAACTTCAACAGCAATGATCCCGGGAGAAGAGGTTGTCGGTGACGACATTGCCTACTTCCGTAACATCGACGGACAATTCCGTGCGGTAAACGTTGAACAGGGTATTTTCGGTATTATCAAAGAGGTAAACGCCGAAGATGATCCGCTTATTTTCAAGAATCTGTTCATACCCCAGGAGCTCATCTTCTCCAACGTGCTCCGCGGGCCCGACAACAAGCCCTACTGGATCGGCATGGGCATGGAAACCCCCAAAGAGGGTGACAACCACTCCGGACCAGGCTGGTACGAAGGCAAGAAAGACTCCAAGGGACAGGAAATCGGCATTGCCCACAGTAACTCCCGCTACACCATGCGGCTCGACTACCTGGACAACTTTGACAAAGAGGGCTTTGAGGATAAAAAGGGTGTGCAGGTACAGGGCGTGCTGTACGGCGGACGCGACAGTGACACCACAGTTCCGGTTGAAGAATCCCGTAACTGGGAAGAAGGAATTGTACTGAAGGCCTCAACCCTCGAGTCTGAAACCACTTCAGCAACTCTGGGTGCCGAAGGTGTGCGAAAAGCCAGCCCCATGGCTAACCTTGACTTCGTCTCTTACCCTCTGGGTGAGTACACCATGAACAACATTGACTTTGTGAAGGGCATGAAAGACGTTCCTAAGGTATATTCTACCAACTACTTCCTGAAGGGTGAGGACGGAAAGTTCATCAACCCCAAAACTGCCAAAAAAGTATGGCTCCACTGGGCCGAGAAACGGGTACATGGCGAGCTTGACGGCTACGAGACTCCCACCGGAATTATTCCGACCTACGAAGATATCTCAAAGTTGTACAAGAAGTATATGAATGCCGACTACGATAAAGCCACCTACGAGCATCAGTTCAGCTTTCGCTGTGACAAATGGATCGAGAAACTTGAGAGAACCAAGGAGTTCTACCACAAGATGGACACCGATACACCCAAGTCTCTGATTGCAAAATGGGACGCTGCCATCGAAAAAATCAAAGCCGCCCAGGCAAAGTACGGAAACGTAATTAAACCTGGAGACTTCAAGGGCTAAGCACTTTTCTCTTAAGACAATAGCCGTATCCGGCTATTGTCGTCGTTTTGGATGCCCCACAGGAGCATCCAAAACTCTGTATACTACAGCC
>JAIPFV010000005.1 GCA_021736475.1 Spirochaetia bacterium
TGCTGCGGCGTCGGATACACAACGACAAACCCGAAGTCAGGACAGCACCGCAGCTCCTAAGAGCGGTGCCCCGGCTCAACAAGGCTCTGCCCAAAGACCAGGTACCGGTGGCGCTCAAAGGCCTGCTGATCGTCGAGATCAGCAGGGAGCAGGTCAGCGGCCGGAGGCAAGGCAGAGTCGAGGAACACATCCTTCAGACCGCTCTGCCGAAAATCGCCAGGCACCCGGTGGCAGACCTCAGCAACAGGGTGGACGCCCCGCACCCGGTGGCAGACCTCAGCAACAGGGTGGTCGTCCGGCACCCGGCGGCAGACCTCAGCAGGGTGGTCGCCCGGCACCCGGCGGCAGACCCCAGCAGGGTGGACGCCCGGCACCCGGCGGCAGACCTCAGCAGGGTGGACGCCCGGCACCCGGCGGCAGACCTCAGCAGGGTGGTCGCCCGGCACCCGGCGGCAGACCCGCTCCAGGTGGACGCGGAAAACCGGGAGAAACGCCCCCGCCAGGTCCTAATGAAGTAGATCAGAGCAAGAAACACGCGGCTAAAAAGTTCTATAAGTCTAAGAAGAAACAGGACTACCGCGCAAAGAAAGAGAAAACACGGGAAAAAGAGTTTCAGATGAAACGGAAGCCCGAGTATCAGAAACGGGCGAATCCGGTTCCAAAAGAAATAGATATCATGGAAGTGATTACAGTTTCGGAACTGGCCAAGAAAATGAACTTAAAGGCCTCCGAACTTATCGGAAAGCTCATGAGCATGGGTATGATGGTTACTATTAATCAGCAGATCGATGCAGATACGGCGGAACTCCTGGCAGGAGAATACGGCTGTAAGGTAAATATTGTTTCGTTGTACGATGAAACTATTATTGAGACTGAAAAAGATCAGGAAACAGAGCTCAAACCGAGACCGCCAATTGTCACGGTAATGGGGCATGTTGACCACGGTAAAACTAAGTTGCTCGATGCAATCCGTGAAACGGATGTGGTAGCCGGTGAACACGGCGGAATTACTCAGCACATTGGTGCGTATAAGGTAAGACCGAAGAACGGCAGCAGCGATATTGTTTTTCTCGATACTCCTGGTCACGAAGCCTTTACCTTAATGCGTGCCCGCGGTGCACAGGTTACCGATATTGTTATTCTGATAGTTGCAGCCAACGATGGAGTTATGCCGCAAACTGTAGAAGCGGTAAACCACGCCAAAGAGGCGGGTGTTCCGATTATTGTTGCCGTGAATAAAATTGACCTGCCCGAGGCAAACCCCGATAGGGTAAAACAGCAGCTGGCTGAGTACGACCTTCTTCCTGAGGATTGGGGTGGTACGACCCTATTTAACGAGATATCAGCGCTGAACCATCAGGGAATAGAAGAGCTACTGGAGACCCTCGCACTGCAGGCGGAAATTCTTGAGTTGAAAGCCAATTATGACTGCCGTGCCGAAGGTAAGGTAATAGAATCGCAGGTGGACCACGGCCGTGGTATTGTTTCAACGGTCATCATTGAAAGAGGAACTCTGCATGTAGGAGACACTTTCGTTGCCGGAGTTTTCCCAGGAAAAGTACGGGCTATGTTCGACGACAAGGGAAACAAACTCGAGAGCGCTACACCGGCTACACCGGTTGAGATACTCGGTTTTACCGGTATTCCTGACGCTGGGTCTCCCTTCCAGGTAACCGAAAGCGAGCGACAAGCCCGTCAGGTTGGTGCGAAGCGCCAGGAACTTGAAAAACAGGGTGAAGCCCAAAATGTCAAGAAAGTAACTCTTGATACCTTGTATGATTCAATACAAGAGGGTGAAATTCAGGAACTCAAAGTAGTTATCAAGGGAGATGTGCACGGTTCGGTAGAAGCCCTGCAGACTGCATTGGAAAAGCTTTCAACGAAAGAAATTAAGTTGAGGGTAATACATGCTTCCGCCGGTGCAATCATCGAAAACGATGTACACCTGGCCTCAGCATCTAATGCAATTATTGTCGGCTTTCACGTGAGACCGACTCCGAAGGCTCTTGAACTTGCAGAGCAGGAAAAAATTGATATCCGTAAATACAACGTCATATATGATGCGGTGGACGATATCAAAAAAGCTATGGAAGGAATGCTGGCACCGGATATTAAAGAAGAGGTTATCGGTAACGTTGAAGTCCGAGATACCTTTAAGGTACCGAAAGCCGGCATGATTGGCGGTTGTTATGTAACAAGCGGCAAGGTGAAGCGAAACTCTATGGTTCATATTATCCGCGATGGTGTTCAAATATATACGGGTAAGGTCTCCTCGCTTAAGCGTTTTAAGGAAGACACCCGTGAAGTTGAAGCCGGATACGAATGTGGTGTCGGAATTGAAAACTTTAACGATTTGAAGGTCGGTGATCAGTTTGAGGTGTATGAAACTAAGGAAATCGCAAAGACCCTTGAATAAAACCGAAGAAAAATCTGACTGTTAAAACAGTCTGGAGTAGACAAATATGTCCGATATAAAAACACGCAAAGTAGCGGCGAAAATCCGCGAGGAAATAGGTACATTAATACTCCGGGGGATCATTAAGGACCCCCGGGTTACCTCTGAACTGTCGGTAACCGAAGTAGATGTAGCAAAAGACACAAGTACCGCAAAAGTATATATCTCTAGTTTTGGGACTGAACGGAATTTAACTGCCGGCGTAGAGGCTCTAAACCACGCCGCCGGTTTTATTCAGTCAAGGCTTGCAAAAACACTGCAGACAAGAAATACCCCTAAACTGCGCTTTTTTGATGATCATTCTATCGAATACGGTACTGATATGATTCAAAAGCTAAAGGAACTCGATTCTTGAATTCAAAGCAATCAGGGTTGGTTTTTCTTAAAAAGCCCTCCGGTATTACCTCCTTTCAAGCACTACATGCAATTAAGCAGAGTTTAGGTCATGGTAAAATCGGGCACACCGGCACGCTTGATAAGTTTGCCGAGGGTTTGTTGATTGTTCTAGCCGGTAAGAACACCCGTTTGGTCCCCTATTTTGAGGGACTGGATAAGACTTACCTGGCTGATATCCGCTTCGGCGCTACTACCGAAACCCTGGATACTGAAAGCCCCGAGATAGAACAGACAACCGTGCCTGGTATTGCGGACATAGAAGCCCAGTTAGAAAATTTTCAGGGCGAACAGGAGCAGATACCTCCCCAGTATTCTGCGGTGCATGTTGATGGAAGACGTGCATATCAGCGGACTCTGCAGGGAGAACATGTAGAGATTCCATCACGGAAGATAAATTTATACAGTATTGAAGCTTTGGCTTGGAAAGAACCGGTACTATCTGTACGGATTCATTGCTCAAAGGGTACTTATATCCGTGCCTTCGCCCGTGACCTTGGAGTAGCCTGCGATTCAAAGGCGTATCTTGAAGGCCTTCAAAGAACAAGAATCGGCCATTTTGATGTGAGCGAGGCGGTGGAACCGGCAGAATTTAAACCCGAACAGCATTTGCAGTCGGCAACTCCGGCACTTTTACAACTGCCGGGAATAACTGAAGTTCTGCTTGAGGAGCAGTCGATACCAAAGGTTTTGAACGGTAATCCGATTCAGCCGGAGTGGCTCAATGTTCAAGAGGTTTCCGATGGGCTCTATGCCCTGGTAAGCAGCCAGGGCGAGCTTTGCGCCTTAGCCGAATTAAGCGACCATAAGTGGAAGTATCGCTATGTTGCAGAGAGGAACTGAAGTAAAGGTCCTTTCGTGGGACGTGTTTACCGGCCAAAGGCCGATGAGGGATGAAACTGTAGCCCTTACTATTGGAGTGTTCGACGGTATCCACAAGGGCCACCAAACCCTTGTCGAGAAAATAGTGAATAGTCCCGAACGTGTTCCAACAGTGCTTACTTTTCGCTTTAATCCCCGACGGTTTCTAAAACCCCATTTATTCCCCGGTGATATCACCTCACAGCACCAGAAACTGGAGATTTTAGCGGAGCATGGAGTGAAGACAGTCATACTCATTGACTTTTCCAACGATTTTAGTAAACTGTCAGGTAACGATTTTTTGATGGCAATACGCCAAAGTTGCAATTTAACCTATTTGGTGCTGGGGGATAATTTTAGGTGTGGTTTTGAAGGCAAAACCAGTGCCTACGATGTGAGAAAGATTATGGCAGCGTACAATACACCCGTTGAAATTGCACCGCCGGTCAGCTGGAAGGGTGCGACTCTCAGCAGTACCCGTATTAGAGCTGCACTTAGAGAAGGTCAGATTAAAGATGCCGCTGAAATGATGGGGAGAAACTACATTCTAGATATTGCAAACACACCTCAAAACATTGAGGATTCATATAGGTCAATAGAAAAAATGGGATTGCACCAGGTTGTACCACCTCCGGGTACTTATCTGGCAGACATCAAAACCCCTACACACACTACTTCCGTTCAGCTTGACGTGACAGAAGAATGCCTCCGGTGGCGTCAGCCCGATGAGGAAGAATCCGTATTAATCGAATTTAAAGACATTAAAGGTAAAGGAGAAAGAAGCCATGCTTGCTAAAGAAAAAAAAGAGGAAATTGTTAAGGAATTCGGCAAAGACGCCCAGGATACCGGGTCTACCGAAGTACAAATAGCACTCACCACTGCCCGAATTACAGAACTTACAGAACATCTGCGGGACCACAAAAAAGATCACAGCAGCCGCAGAGGTCTGTTGAAGCTGGTAGGACACCGAAGAAACCTACTGAAGTACCTCAAGAAGACAGATCTTGATAAGTACCGGGAAATTCTCAAGCGCTTGAATCTAAGAAAATAAAGGATAGTTTATATGACTCATCAAGTGAGTATTAAAATAGGTGAAGAAGAACTCGTTCTAGAAACGGGGCACATGGCCAAACAGGCTAATGGCTCTGTATTTGCTACCTACGGCGGTACTGCAGTTCTTGCTACTGCCTGTGCGAGCAACAACATACAAGAAAATTTAGATTTCGTGCCACTCCAAGTGGAGTACAACGAAAAATATTACGCCGCCGGTAAAATTCCCGGTGGCTTCCTAAAACGCGAGGGGCGTCCCAAGGAGAAAGAGATTCTGGTATGCCGGCTCATTGACCGGCCTCTGCGACCTCTGTTTTCAAAGGCCTTTAAGCGGGAAATACAGGTAGTACCGACAGTTATTTCAGCGGACCAGGTTAATCCGCCTGATATGGTGGCAATGGTCGCCGCATCGGCTGCGGTGGTAGTATCCGACATTCCCTTCGATGGACCTGTAGGTGCCGTGCGAATTGCAAAAGTAGGGGACGAGTTTGTTCCGAATCCCTCGTTTGAAAAAACAGAAGCGAGTGAACTTGATATTGTTGTAGCCGGAACGGCGAGCGGTATTACCATGGTTGAAGGCGGAGCTAAAGAGGTTCCGGAAGATATCATGCTGAAGGCAATTCAGACCGCCGAACCCATTATTGCCGAGTTATGCCGGGTTCAGCAGGAACTGGCGGAAAAGGTCGGCAAGGTAAAGCTCCCCATGGCTCCTGAAGTTCCGCCGCTGCAGAACCGTCAGGAAATCTGGGACTTTGCTTATCCAAAAATGGAGGAGGCCTGTTTCGTTATAGGTAAACATGAGCGCGGTCATGCCATTTCTGAAGTTAAAGATGCTGCCAAAGAAAAGTTTGCCGACTCGATTACCGAGGATAACCAGAAACAGTTCGGCGCTATTTTAGACGAGATAGAGACCCAGATTGTACGCTCCTCAATTTTAGAGAAGAACATCCGTACCGATGGTCGCGCACCGGATAAAATTCGTCCCATTACTTGTGAAATCGGTTTACTCTCACGTACCCACGGAAGTGCACTGTTTACTCGCGGTGAAACTCAGGCCTTGGCCGTAACCACTCTCGGTACTGTGTACGATGAGCAGATGCGGGACAATATCGATGGCGAGAAGAGTTTTGAGCATTTTATGCTGCACTATAACTTTCCACCTTTCTCGGTTGGTGAAACCGGACGCATGGGTACCGGACGTCGGGAAATTGGTCACGGTCACCTGGCATTAAGGGCACTTGAAGGGGTACTGCCCAAGAAAGAGGATTTCCCGTATACCATACGGCTTGTTTCGGAAATTCTGGAATCCAACGGTTCATCTTCCATGGCCACCGTGTGTGGCGGCTCCTTGTCATTACTGCAGGCAGGTGTACATATCCGCAAGCCCGTAGCCGGGATTGCAATGGGACTGGTAACCGATGGTGAAAAATCCGTTATTTTGAGTGATATTCTTGGTGAAGAAGACCACCTTGGTGATATGGACTTTAAGGTAACCGGTACCGAAGATGGTATTACCGCTTTTCAGATGGACATCAAAATCGCCGGTGTAAGCTCAGAGCTTATGTCAAGGGCAATGGAACAGGCCCGGGTGGGTAGGCTGCACATTCTTGATATTATGAACGCCACTATCAGTGCCCCCCAAGAAGATCTGTCCGAGTATGCGCCCAAAATTATCACCATGAAGATTGACGAAGAAAAAATCGGTGCGGTCATAGGGCCGGGTGGTAAGGTCATTAAGGGTATCAGCGAGCAGACCGGTTCCGATGTAAAGATTGACGACGACGGGACCATTAAAATATTCGGCAAGACCCAGGCGCAAGCAGAAAGTGCGCAGGACCTGGTAAAACAGATTATTGAAGAGCCTGAAGCCGGTAAAATTTACCAGGGCAAGGTGAAACGTATTCTGGACTTTGGAGCCTTTGTCGAGATTCTGCCCGGCAAAGAGGGGCTTGTCCATATTTCTAAGCTTTCTCGGGAACGGGTACAATCTGTAGAAGATGTACTTGAGCTCAATCAGGAGATTCCGGTCAAACTGCTGGAAGTGGATCGGATGGGACGGCTTAACCTCAGTTATATCGATGCGATTGATCCCGATGGGGCCCCACAAGGCGGCGGAGAATCCCGCGGCGGCGGCGGACAGCATCGAGACCGTGGAGACAGAGGTGATCGAGGGGGTGACCGAAGAGGAAACTCTAACCGACCTCCCAACCGCCGGAGAGATTAATCGATGAATAAAATTGTCGTGCACGGAAGTTTCGGGTCGGAGAATGTACCTCACTACACTTCCGCCCATGCTTCCGGGGCCGATATACAAGCTCTACTTGACGAACCGCTCACCCTCCAACCGGGCGAGCGGGGACTTGTGCCTACCGGTATTGTACTGGAGATCCCCGAAGGGTATGAAGCACAAGTGCGGCCACGATCCGGGCTGGCAAACCGCCACGGCGTGAGCGTACTGAACGCTCCCGGTACTGTCGATGCAGATTATCGGGGAGAAATTAAAGTGGTAATGATAAATCTTGGGCAGGAGCCGTATACCATACAAAACGGAGACCGTATCGCACAGATGGTATTTGCACCGGTAATCCGAGCCGAATTTTATCACAATATTAAATTATCTGAAACTGAACGCGGATCAGGTGGTTTCGGCTCCACCGGAACCTGAAAAAGTGGTACACTTTTCAAATGAGCGCTCCATCCTTCACATCTATCTTTAAAAGAGGCTTGCAAAAAGGCCATCGAAACAGCTATAGCAGAACTTATCGCCGAATATCCCTTTACATCGGATCTGAATTTCTATTTTCTTTTATTGTAGCCTTCCTCTTTTTTTTCGGCATCTTTTTTGTAAACCAGTTGTTGCTCTTAGCTGAAGAGATATTGGCCAAAGATGTGGGCCTGCTCGATGTAGCCTTGCTTATTATCTATTCGCTGCCTGCGATTGTGTCATTTACTTTTCCCTTTGCCTCACTGGTAGGCGGCCTAATGGCTATTGGAAGACTTTCTTCAGATAGCGAAATTCTGGCCTTTCGTGCCTCCGGCATACCATATCGCCGCCTTTTGTACCCGTTAATTGTATTAGGACTGACATTTTCTCTCTTCTCTTTTGCCATGGGGGACTATTTTCTGCCTAGGGGAACCCTGAGCTTTGGCAAGCTCTACCGTGAAATTTTATATTCAAACCCGGCCCTGGAACTTGAATCAAACTCGGTAAAGGAGTATCAGGATACCACCCTCGTAACCGGTGAGATAATTGCGGGTACCATCTACGACCTGGTTATCATGGATACTACCGATGAAGGCGAAAAACGGGTTATAATGGCTGATACAGCCTTACTTAGAGAAAGCAGCAGTCAGAGCGGAGTTATTGGGCTGACCCTGCGTAATGTCTTCGGTCATGCGGTTCCGGCCAAAGTAACTAATAACTATCATTATTTTGAAGCCGAAGAGATGATATACAATATTCTGCTACGTGATATCAGCTACTCCCTCGGTTCGCTGACACCAAGAGAGATGAGCAGTATTGATGTATATAATGAAATTCGCGCAAAAGAGGCGGCCCTTGAAGAACGCATTAAGAGTCACGCACTCTCAGTTGCCCAGGAGCGCTACGGTCTTCTGCAAGGCTATCTAAACAGGGTGTACAGTCCCCCATCCGGCTCTGCACAAACTCAATTGGAACAGAAATACTCCCGGTTTCAACAAATGAAAAACCAGGAGATCAAGAGCAAATCTCTGCAAATACACAAGATTGAGTTATACAAAAAAATGGCAATCCCCTTCGGATGCCTCGCCTTTGTGTTTTTCTTTTTCCCGGCCGGCACTTTCTCTAAAAAGAGCGGACGCTCGGTGGGCTTTGGGATTGGTCTAATTATTTCGGTCCTCTATTGGGCCATGCTGTTTGCCGGGCAGACCCTGGGACTGCGAATGGACTTCTCTCCAGTGGCTGCAATGTGGCTGCCGAATATAATCATTGTAGTGATCGGTATAATTTTGTATCGTGCAAGGTTATCCCGATGAGGACGCTTCATTTGATGCTGCTCAGAAGTTTTTTACCGATATTTCTCATATCACTTCTGTTCTTCGTACTTACCCTTGAAATGGTTGATGTGTTTGCAAACCTGTGGCGCTACCTGAATAATGACGCGTCAATCAAGGAAATACTGCAAGTTTCTCTGCTCTATCTGCCTACAAGTACAAGTTATGCGCTTCCGCCGGCCCTCTTATTTGCTGTCTCGTTTACCCTGGGCAACCTTTACGCCCGTAACGAGTTAATTGCTATTTTAGGAGCCGGAATTTCCTTTGTGAAATTAATTCTGCCGTTATTTGCAATCGGCCTTTTGTTAAGCTTTGGTTACTTTGTCTTTCACGAAGCCCTGGTAATTGATACCTTCGCACATAAAAATCAACTGTCCCGAGAATTGCTAGGCCAGAAAGTCTCCTACAGTAATACCGATATTACTGTAATAGGAGAGACCAATAACAATGTCTATCAAGCCGATTATTATAACGATTCGGCTAAAACTCTTTCCGGCCTTACGGTACTGCAGCGAGGGGCTCACTCTAGGTTTATAGGCAGAATAGAGGCCGGTTGGGCTGAATTTGTACTGAATAATGAGGGAAGCGGCAGATGGGTGCTGCACGAGGTGAATGAATATAAAACTGATGAAGATGGCGAATTGGTTCACAATTCTCATCGCCGTATCGAAGCCCCGTTTATCGAACTAACCCCCTTTCATTTTCAACGCAAAACAAAAAATGTTGAAGAGCTGCATTATAACGAGGCGCGCGAATGGATAGAGGTGTTGAGAAAATCCGGCCGTAGTGGTTACAAAGCCGCCCTTACAGATTACTATAAACGCTTTTCATTTGCCCTCACTCCCTTTATAGTAATACTTATCTCGGCCGCCATAGGATCCAGGTTCAAAAAAAATATTTTGCTTATGAGTCTCATGGTCAGTCTAATTTTGTCCGTGATATATTATGTGAGCGACATGATCTTGGGTTTATTGGCTAAACAGGGTATTATTGAACCTGCAACCGGAGCATGGGCGGCGGTGCTCTTTTTTCTAGCTGCCGGAACTATTTTACTAAGACATGCCAAAACTTAAGAGGGAACATCATGCTGTTTAAAACAACTCATAACGATTCGAATAGTCGTGCTCGTACGGGAATATTAGAACTGCCCCATGGCAGTGTGCCCACACCGATGTTTATGCCGGTAGGCACAAATGCAACTGTAAAAGCGATGCTCCACGAGAGCATCTCCAAGATAGGCTACAACCTTATCCTTGGTAATACCTATCACCTGTTTTTACGGCCAGGGCAGGAGGTAATAGATCATTACGGCAGTCTGCATGATTTCAGTAACTGGCAGGGAAACATTCTTACCGACAGCGGCGGATTTCAGGTGTTCAGTCTGGCTCCATTCCGGAAAATAAAAGAGGAAGGGGTAAGATTCCGCTCCCACATAGATGGAGCATATCACATGCTTACCCCAGAAGATGTGGTAGGCCTGCAAGAGAGTTTTAAGAGCGATATTGCCATGTGTCTGGATGTGTGTACTCCTCCTGACATCACCTACAAAAAGGCTCTGGAGGCCCTGGAACTTACCACCCGCTGGGCCGCCCGCAGCAAAAAACGCCGGCAGCAGGCCGCCTCAGATTGGCAGGGACATTTGTTTGGGATTATCCAAGGTAACTTCTATAAGGACCTGCGTAAACGAAGCACCGAAGAGATTTTAGAACTCGACCTTCCGGGGGTAGCCATCGGCGGTTTATCAGTGGGCGAAACATTCAGCCAGTTCGAAGACCACCTTGCCCATTCGGCGGAACTGCTGCCCCAGGAGAAACCCCGCTACTTAATGGGTATCGGAACCCCCGACTATATACTGAGCGCAGTTGAACACGGTATCGATATGTTCGACTGTGTGTTTGCAACCCGTACCGCCCGGACCGGTACCGTATTTACCGACGATGGGATGATCGCACTCAAGAAAGCCGCCCATCGCTTTGATAAAGGTCCAATTGTTGAAGGCTGCACCTGCCCTGCCTGCAGTCAATACTCCCGGGGATATCTGCGGCATTTATTCAAAACAAACGAAATTTTGGGTTCGATGCTGGCAACTGAACATAATCTGCAGTATCTGTACGATTTTATACAGAAGATACATACCGCTATTTACAACAACAATTTCAGAGAGTTCAAGGCAGGTTACTTAAAGCGCTTTTTTGCCGGCAAAACAAAAAATGCCGTTACTACAGAGTAACCTATGAAAGAGCAAAGCACCGGGCAGAGCACCCTAGCTACATTTATTGTGATGTCCAGCACATTCATCTCTAGAATTCTTGGCTTTGTAAGAACCGCTGCAATCACCGCCATTTTCGGCGCCACCGGTAAAGCCGACATTATCAATGTTACCTTTGCAGTACCCAACAATCTAAGAAAATTGCTTGCTGAAGGGGCTTTATCATCGGCCTTCATACCGGTGTTGTCCGAAGCGATTGTGGAAGAGGGGGGGCAGCCGGACCGTTCAAAGCTCCTGGTTCGTCATTTAATTGGATTTCAGCTGCTGATTATCATTCCACTCTGCAGCCTTTCAATTATTTTTGCCGGACCCCTCATCCAGTTTGTTTTGACCCAATTTAAAGATGCTGAGCAGCTTGCATTATCGACAAAGCTGTTCCGATTTTTTATTAACTATTTACTGTTTATTAGTGTAAGTGCGGTAATAATTGGAGTACTCAACTCCCACAGCCGTTTTTTTATCCCGGCTATTACCCCGATTATCTTTTCGGTATCGGTAATCGCTTCCATCATTATATTTCACAGTTCCCTGGGGATATATTCAATGGCGGTTGGGGTACTGATCGGCGGAGCGGGGCAAGTGGCATTTCAATATCCCCTTTTCCGGCGCATGGGTTATTCTATCATGCCGGCCTTTGATTTTGTACGTAACCCCGACTTTGTGCGTATTATGCGCCAATGGGCACCGGTAGTAGCAACCTCCTCAGTTTTTACCGTCAACCAGCAGGTCGCCTTTATTTTTGCCTCGGGTCTTGAAACCGGTAGTGCCTCGGCTCTTTCCTATGCGCTGGTATTCTGGCAGCTGCCTTTCGGTATTTTTTCAACTTCAATCACCACTGTACTATTTCCCAAGATGAGCCGCCAGGTTTCCCAAAATGACCTCTCAGGGCTGCGTGAGAGCGTACAGTACGGTCTACGCTTCCTATTGGCACTTCTTATCCCCTCGGCACTGGTGATGAGCCTGTTGGGCAGGGAGATTATCTCGATAGCGATTCAAAGGGGTATGTTCCGTACTGAGGACACCGAATTAACCGCTTTTGTGCTTACCGGTTTTTGTTACGGCCTCTTTAGCGTGGGGGCCTTTAATTTCTTGCAGCGCTATTTTTATAGTTCCAAGCAGTACGCTTTTCCATTTTATGTCGCGTTAGGAGTACTGATAGTTGATGTAACCTTATCTTTAATTTTGAAAGAAACAGTGTTAAGGGTGGCCGGTCTTTCGATAGCCAACTCCATCTCCTTCAGTTTAGGTTTGATTGTTCTCTTTCTGCATACATACCGTCAATTAGGGTGGCTTTCCCTAAGGGCCCTTGGCTTAACCGCCCTGAAAGTGGTTGCCGCCTCATTTCCGGTGGCTCTGGCAATTCTTAAAATGCAGTCACTCTTTGGTCCCTACTGGCGGACCGGTAGCAGCCTGGCCGGATTAGGCTTTCTGCTGATAGAAATTGCAGTTATAATGATAATGTATATAGGTTTGTACCGTATTCTGAAGGTGGAAATGGTGAGCTATTTATTTAAGCGCTTCAAACGAAAAGCCGAGAAGGAAGGGTGATGTACACTAAATTCTTTTTCCTACACATATCTGTATGCAAAATCTCTCAACCCCGCCTCAGTTTAGTATGGTTTAGATTCCTGCTGGCTGGAATGGTTCTGTTACTTACCCTGGTTGTGCAGCAGCCTCTGGCTGCCCAGGAAACTTCAGAAACTTCAGAAACTTCAGAAACTGAAAAGGAAGCGGATAAAGAAGAAGAGATCAGTATAGAGGAGCAGCGAGAACTTACTATAAAGTACGGAATAGACTCGCAGATATTAGAGCTTATATCCCAGCTCAAAGACCAAAAAAACGAAGATTATTTACCCCAATTGAAGGAGTTGTTTGCCACCACCTCCAACACAAACATCAAATCGTCAATCGTCGGCTTATTTGACTCTCTGGAGAACGACGGTATTGTTGATAGAGCTTTTAATCAGTTGAAGGAGTATGACGACCTTGATGCGGATTTTGTATTGGTTTTAATACACTATATTGATGACTATCAAAGCGATTCCATGACCTCCTTATTTTTTGAAATGCTGGATGATCCAAGGACGGGGGTTGCCTCCGCAGCTCTTAAGGCAATCGGAGTGTCAGAACGAAAACAGTATGCCCAGAAACTGCTGGAGTTGTATGAAGACCAACTGTTCCGCGATGAACTGAAGGCTCCCCTTATCACCGCGCTCGGAGAACTTGGCGATCCGGAAGCCTTTGAGCTGCTGGACAGAATTGTGAGCGATGAAGACCAATCAAAATCGCTGCGGTGGAGGGCGTGTCTGGCATTGGGAAAGATAGGCGGCGATGAGGCCTTTGAATCGGTTAGCCAACTATTGAATGATAACGACCCAATTCTACGTTCCTACGCTGTCAGTGCCCTTGGTTATTTTGATCAGGAGGGTAGTGTGGATATCCTGATAGACGCTTTAAGAGACGGCATGTGGCGAGTAAGGGTACAGGCAGCCGAAGCTCTTGGCCGCAGGCAGGCTGACGAGGCCTTGGATATCCTTAAGTATAAAGCTGAATACGATCCGGATATACGAAATGTCCGGCTTGCCGCTGTGCGGGCTATCGGGAAATTAGGCAGCAATGAAGGCTATAACTTTCTGCGTGAGCTCTACAGCTCACAGAAAACCCCTGCAGGACTTCGAACCGTTGCAATTGAAATATTAGTTGAGGATGATCTGAATGACTCGTTGAATGTTATCAACGAAGTGTTCGAAGAGGAGTGGGGGAAAGATAAATCGTCTATTTTAGATTACACCTGTAAAATGCTGTCAACTAAAGAATCCAATAAATTAGCTCCCCTGTATAAGCGAATGTTGAACCATCCCTCTCATATAAACTTGCTGTACTACGGGCTTCGAGGGGTTAGACTGAATAACGTCAGCTCGCTGAAATCCGAAGTAGAGGATTTGACGGCCAAAAATATAAGCCGCGGAGTACAATCGCTAGCCACAAAGGTGCTTGAAGAACTGTAACAAAACGCTTCTAATCTACCACATCAGTATCAGGTTGACCCGGAGCATCAGTCATATGCAGCAAACGATTTATACGTTCCAGTGGGGGGATATATTTCTTAAATACCAACCCTGTTTCCTTCCCTGTTTCTGGGGAGACTACTCTGAAGTGGCGTCCTAGACAATTCTCAACGGGTTTACCCCGTAGTTCAGGAAAACAGTCCTCCTGTATAGGGGTAAACGTGAACGTATCATCTGCCCGGCGTATATCAGCAATTACTCCTTCCAGCGCTATTGAAGTTATTTCAAAATCAGCTTCTCCCGGTGCCCCGATTGAATAACTGGTACCGGGACTAAACCACTGGGTATTTCTTCCTAAAAAGTTATGCTGAAAATCGGCACGCATTTCAAGCCCGATATCACCGGGTTTCTCCTTACCGGAACTGCGTCCTATATTACGTTTTGCTTTCTGTTGGGGGCTCTTTGACTTAGCCCTTTCAGCGATGGAGAGCGGAATTTTGTCGCGGTTCGTTTTTTCGCGGGCGGCAAAGCTACCAAGAACCGAGAGGCTGTCTTTATCGCTGGATGACTTATCTGCGGTACCCTTCGTGGACTCCTCTGAACCGCTGAAAAGCTCTGTTGTTCCTTTTGCTTTGGTGGAATTCCTAAAACTTTTAAAGGTGTCCTGGGCTTCATTTGCAAGCTTATTTTTTCCTGCTGAGAGAGCACTGCTTCCATAGGGGCTGACTTTCTCGTTTGAACGATGCGAGGCCTCGCTCAAACGAGTAGAGGAGTCATCATCATCTTTCCGAAAGCCCAGTCCATCGGCAAAGTTGCGTTCCGAGGGAGCGCGTTTACTTAGACCCGGCACATCGGGGCGGCCGGTTCCGACTGTGGGGCGACGTTCACTGTCTTTACTACCGACTGCACCTATAAAACGCCGGACTAATAACAGAATCAATATGAAAATTACTATTGACAAAGCAATCAGCAGATACTTCAAATTAAAAGCAGAACCGCTTCCGCCACCGGTTTTTTGTGCGGCAGCGCTTACGTCGAGCTGAATTTCCTTTACAAGGGGAAAAGCATTTGGAGCACCTTCAATGCTCAGGACAAGCTGGACAGTATTAAGACCTTCCACAGTATCCTGCGGCAGTTCCAATTGAGCATTTATTTGCTGCCTCTCTCCCGGTGGAAGAAGGGCCGGCTCTGAACTCTTGAGTAAGTTTACTCCCCTCTGTTCTATACCGGTAAGCCGAACTTGTGTTTCTACGCTCCCGTGATTTACAAAGGTGAGGGGAAGGGTAAAGTTTTGTTTGTCCACGTGAATAGTACCGGATGGATAGATAATTTCAACCGCGCCGGTAGCAGCCAGTGCTGTTTCTTCCGGATTCCCCTGGTGAGTCACCACTTTAGAACCAAGTAGGGTCGACAGCTGTGCCAGTAAACCGGTTTGCAGGTTCGAAGTGTCCCCGCTTGGAGGAAATATAACTACATCCACCTCCCAGCCGTTACGCTTAAAATAGTCGGCAATGCTTTCCACCCGATTTACATTCTCTGCATGGTTTAAATAACTGCTGTCGGGCGGTGGATCGTGTACATCATCGGAGATAATCAATATCTCTTTATTGCTGTGCAGGGGAAGCTCTTTGGAGAAATCGCCCAGAAACTTTAGCGCTTCGACAATATCGGTATGCTGATCCAAGGGTTTGATAAGCATCAACCGAGCTAAAACCTCTTCTATACTCTGCTGGTCACGCAGGGGGCGGCTGATTTCGAACTCAGCATTTCTCCCAAAACTGATAAGATGAAATGTGTCGCGATAGGAAAGTTTACGTTTGATGACGTCTGTCACCAATAATTCAACCTGGCTGCCTTTTTCCTGAAACATACTTTTAGAGGTGTCCAGCATGAGCACAAAATCAGTTGACTTTTGTGCCCATAGAGGACTCGCGGCCAAAAAAAAGAAAAGTAGAAGCACACAGCTGAAAGTGAAGACAGACTGTATTCGAACATGAGTCGGCAAATTATTAGAACTTCGCCGCTTCGATTTTTTTGATACCGTAGTGATATTCACGTTCATTGATTTCAAATTTGACCTCTTCTCCCTCTTTGTGGTTCCATAGTTTCCCACCAAAAGGCGACAGATAAGAAATTATATGTTTATCCGGGTTAGATTCCCAGGGACCAAAAAATTCATAGACTTCTTCTTTGTCAGTTTTGTAGTTGTGGAGGGTCACTTTAGTACCGAAAGATACTTTAGAGGGATCCACATCTTTTTCTTCAAAAATTGTCGCCCGCTCAATTTCTTCTTTCAATTTAGCGGCACTCAAGTTCAGCATTTCCAGCTTCTCTTTACCGGCTTTATACTCGGCATTCTCTTTTAAGTCACCAAGCTCACGGGCAGCTCCAATTTCTTTGGAGGTTTCCGGCATTTCAACATCGACAATCTGCTGAAGTCGCTTGGTTTTTTCATCGTACCGCGGGCGGGTAACCAGCAAGCCTCTTGATACTGTCTCTTTCTCTTCTTCACCATAAAACTTAAAGTCTGGAAAACGCTCAATTATTTTGTGCTTCAGTGTTTCTCTGAGTTTCGGATCTAACTGATCAACATCATTTAGAAGTGAGAAAAGTCTATTAATGGACTCCGGATCAGTTTTCATTATAAACTCTTCCAGCTTTCCATCTCCAAACAGAAAACTTTGTATCTGTTTATTAAGCCGTCGGTTCACACTTACATCGCGTTTATTATCAATTTCTCTGAAGGTAATATCCAACAGGTGAACCATCCCAATAAGTACCTTTTCGTAGGACAGTCCGTATTTATCTTCCCACACATTCTCAGGAAAAGTTCTGGCAGCCCATATGAAGGCCTCGCGCTTGTCACGATATTGATCAAGGAGAAGGGTAAATAGTTCCTGAAGATTTTCCTGGTAGCCCTTATTCTCAAGTTCGTCAATAATATATCTGGACAGATGATAGGGAAACAGCTTTACAAACAATTCGGGCCAATTGGGAGTGTTACGTTTTATTCTTTCAAGAAAATCCCTTTTCAGCTCGTTGTCATCAAGGTTTTGAAAGATAGTCTCAATTTCACGCTCTTTTACCTGGTTCAAAAGATCTTTAAAACTCAATTCAAGCCCCGGGTTTAAGAAGGGATACTCTCGAATAATCCGGTTTACAATTAGAAAGCCGGCAAAAACATTTTCATTTACCTGACTGTAGGATTTTAGAAAACCGGTAAAGTACTCGAACATCTCAGCAAAATAATCCGACTCGGGATCGCTGTGTTTAAGAAACTCTCTTAATACCTTGAGACGGCCAAAAAAACTTTTCTCCGCCCGAAAACGGTTGTAAGTTTTCTCTTCGAAGCTGATAGGGGTATCACGAACAACGTAATGGTCAACTTTCTCCGGTAAATTACCAAAAGAAGAGTTTGTTTTAAGGATTTTTCGAGCCTCGGTACTCCAGCTTGTCCATTCATTCGGAGTAAGCACGCTCGGCACCAGTTCAGCCTTAATTTGCTTCATATTTGCGGAATTGTCGTAGCTTTTTATGATTGTTTTTAAGGCCCAGAGAGGGTCGGACTTAATTTTCTCTTTCAGCTTTTCCTGGGGCCAAACGGCCTTGAGTACCCAAATGTGATCTTTAGATAGACTTCCTAGGGCATTTACCGCCATCTGCAGACTCATTTTGTGGCCGCGTTTACGGGTAAAATCAATGACAATTGAATTTTCTTTTATAGAACGGATACGCCCAATACCCCATGTTCGGTGAAACACAAAGTTTCCAGCATCAAAGGAAATATGCTTTTCAAAATCTTCAATAGCTTCGTGCACATTACGCCAGGACTGGTTAAGATTGGAGAGTTTAATGTACTCCTCAAGGTGACTGTGATCGGCATGTTTCTGCCTGTAACAGTGGGTTATCTCCGCCCGGGCCCATTGGCTCTTTGGATCGTAGATAAGTATCCGCTTGAGAATTTCAATCGCTTTTTCCCAATTTTCAGTCTCTTTATAGTGGGCATACAGCTCTTCGAGCAGCTGTGCTGCGCGCTCCGAGTTAATTGCGCGCTCCACTTTCCGTTCAATATGAAAAAAGAGGTCTGTCTCTTCGGGAATGTACTCTATTAGCTTATGCCAAATCTCTTTGATGTTGGAAAATAAACGCTTGCTTATGTATCGATGGACAGCCTTCTTATAATACTCAACAGCATCCTCAATCTCCCCATCAGCTTCCTTTTTCTCCGCCAGCTGCTTTACTATATCCGCTTCATCAAAATCAACTTTGATTAACCGTTCCCAAACCTTAAATTTTTCTTCGATTTCGTTCTCGTTTTCATAACAATCGGCCAGAGTTCTAAGGGCGAACTTGTTTTCTCCAAACTCGAGGATACGATTACAAAGGTATTCAACCACTTTCCATTTGTGGTTATCAGTAAAAATACTGATAACCTGAACCAGGTTGGAATCATCGATTAGCTGACGCCTTAAAGCGATAATACCAGATATGTATAATGCTATGATACTATTTCGGGTATGCTGAAGGTGTTCGTCGCAAAGTTCTTTAATCTCTTCCAGCTTTTCTTCGGAATCATTGGCATCTAATATTTCATCCAGCTCTTTAAAATTCTGAATGGTATAGCTGTTTAGAGTAGCGCGGGTCCATTTTTCTTCATTCAGCAGCTCTCTTATTCGATCAATTGTGGTGTCACCCATTTTTTTCTCCACTCAATTAGTTAATGTACTGTGTGTAAATGTGTTCGTCGATCATCTTTATCTTGTGTAATACCTCTTCAACCCACTCACGGTTCTCATGGGCATTTACATAATGATCTATAAGCCAGAAATAACGGTTCAGCAGCCGGGGAACCAGAGAGTCATGTTCAGCATTGTTCCCCTCTTCCTGAATTCGCTTTTCCAACGAGTAAATCGATTGTTTAAGTTTACCGTACTCAAGAGGTCGCAATTCCCTCTTTACATTGAGTACACCTAACAGAACCCCGTATACAGGGATCCACTCGTTTAACACTGTTTCAGCATACCCCATATTACGTACTCTTGCAATAAGGCGGGTAATTAAACCGGATTCAAGAAATGCAAGTTCAATTTTTTGGGGATTCATAAAGAAAGCCTCACGAAAAAAGGCTTTGGCCGCCTTGGTTTCGTCGACTAGAGCATAACAGTCGGCTATCTCAGCCAGCACTTCGGCATCATCTTTTCGTTTTCGTCCTGCACTCTCCAGATACTCTAAAGCCTTCTCAAAATCGCCGGATAGTTTATAACAACGCCCAATATTCAGCAGAAGTCCGGCCTCCGGCTCTTCATTCGCCCGTACCACCCGTTTAAAACTCACAAGAGCGGTACCGAAAACCCACTTGCGCAGTACGAAAAGCTCACGCTCTATAGGAGCTTCCATCCGTGGCAGAAAATCTTGAAAGGAATGCCACTGTCGAAGAAGAAATTCACCCCGTTCACAATCATCGTGAATCTCGTTCAGGCGGGGTATGCGCTCCTTCCAGAATTTACAGCATTTGAGTGTGGATAGTACTTCATCATGCTCAAAATCTATCTCTAATGCAGACTCAAGCCGCTCTTCCGCCTCGGTGAACCGTCCTTCCCGAATTTGGAGCTGAACATCCTGTAAAATTTCTTCAATATGTGGTGGTTGTGAAGTAGTCTCATCCATATTTGCTGCTAAATGCACTTGCCCCTCAATATATTACCTGTCGCGGGAGAGCCCTAATAGAAGAATGTCACTCTAGTAAATGCTCTTTTTCATTATATCATGGTATTAACAATAGTCAATTAGATCCAAAGACACTCATATAACACTCAGATGATTGCCATATGCGTAGGAATTTGGTACATAATATATATGATACAGAATAAAAACTATTTGTACGCGCCTTCAATTTTATCGGCAGATTTCAGTAATATCAACGCGGCTATCAATCGCATCCAGGCTGCCGATGCTGACTGGATTCATTTGGATGTAATGGATGGACATTTTGTGCCCAATATCACTTTTGGCCCCAAACTGGTGAAAGATGTTCGTTCCCATACCAAAAAGCCATTAGATGTACACCTCATGATATCTGAACCTGAAAAATATGTAGAGGAGTTCGTCAATGCCGGTGCTGACTATCTTACCTTTCATTTGGAAGCCGCGGTCCACGCCCATCGGATAGTAGAACGTATACATGCAGCCGGGGCAAAAGCCGGTTTATCAATCGTACCATCAACACCTGTTACTCAATTAGATTCGATGTTACCATATATCGATCTGATACTGATAATGACGGTAAATCCCGGCTTTGGCGGTCAGGCTTTAATACCCGAATGTCTAGATAAAGTAAGCTACCTTAAACAGCAGGCTAAGGAGAAGGGCTATTCTTACCTGGTAGCAGTCGACGGGGGGGTGAACCGGAGCACCGTCGCACAGGTACGGAACGCCGGTACGGATGTCCTGATTAGCGGGAGCGCTTTCTTCAAAGCTGAAGACCCTGCAGATGAAGTTAGGGTAATGCGCGGTAAATAACAGAACTGCTTAATAAATAAATGCTTTATCTGAAGTTGCGACAGGTCGAGAATTAAGATGGGGAAAAGGTTTTAAAATGAAAAAAATTATTGTAATGCTATTGCTAGTAACACTTATTACTCCGTTCAGCGTATACAGCCAGGAAAAAGAGGTCCCTGAGGCAATTAAATCCGGGATGCAGGCCTTCAGTCAGGGGGAGTACGAACAAGCGTTGCTTCATTTTCGCGACATTATTCTCGATTCAACTCAAACAGGGTATCACGGAGAGGCATATTACTGGATAGCTCGCAGTCATCTTGCCCAGGAGCGAATTGACAAGGCCGCCCAGAATATCGACTATTTTATTGCAAACTATTCGAACCATAATAGATACCCCGATGCACAGTATCAGAAAGGACGGATTCTATTTCTTCAGAAAGAGCATGAGAAGGCGATACGGCAATTGTACGAGTATATTGAGACCTATCCTTCCCATGACTATAATTCGAACGCTCTGTTCTGGATTGGCGAGTCATTTTATGCCCTAGGCCACTTTGACAAAGCTGAAAAAGTGTATACTGCCTTGGTACGCGACTATCCGCGCAGCTATAAGCTTGAGGCGGCCAGATATCGAAAATCACTCATTGAACTCAAGCAGCGTGAGCAGAAGCTGCTGAAGCTTCTAAAAATCAGCCATGAAGAATACCTTAAAGCGCTGGAAGATTTCCAGCAACGGGAAAGATTTTACGAGCAAGCAATTAGCAGCTACCAGCGGAAACTATCGGCAGCTGCATCCGAGCAGGACAACGAAAGGATCAAACAGCTAAATGCAGAGTTAAGTGCAAAACAAGCGGAAATCCAACGGCTGCAACAAAAGCTGGAGACCCAGGAAAGAAGCATAGCTGAATTGAAAACAAGCCTGGAATCGGGCGAGGGCAGCACCGAAACAACCGTTGTGTCCACTGGTACCGCTGAACAAGATGAGGTCCAGCAGCTGCTTGAATTAAAAAACGAAGCTGTCAATCTTAAGCTGTTCTTTGTTGAATGGCTGCAGCAAAATCGGGAGAGTAACTCATGAAGCGCCGAATAGTTGTATTTACTGCTCTTTTCATTCTCTTACCGGCACTAGTAAGCGGACTTACCTTGGAGCAGGGTCGTATAAAACTTATTCTCCACGAAAATAACGGTCGTTTTTCGATTTATTATCTTAAGGATATTGAAAAAGAGGAGTATGTATCACTTCTTTTTGAACGGGATCCTCGAACCAGTTCTACCGGAATCCTTCAAAATAATCGAGTACATACCCTTGGATCTTCTAATGCCTTTTCCCAAAAAGTAAGGAAAACCTCCGAGGGAGCCCAATTTATCTGGAGCTCGTCGAAACTTGAAATTCAGCAAACCTTTAGTTTCGTAAAATCAAGCCCCAATAGCCTAGTTGACGGGATTAGAATCGATACAGCTGTGGCCAACAACTCCGAGAGTACTCAATCAGTAGGAATACATCATTTGTTCGACACCTACCTTGGAGAAAAACAGGACGCTCATTTTATTACCTCCGATGATCAGCAGCTCGAGGGGGAAACCGGTTTTTCCCTGCAGCCGCCCAGTTACTGGGTATCCCCGGTAAGTTCTAAAACTGAAGAGAAATCAGGCAGCTTTGAAGGTTTTGTATCGATGCTTAAGGGCAGTGGAATCACGTTGCCCGACAAAGTTGTGTTTTCCAATTGGAAACGGCTGAGTGAAAACTTGTGGAACCTGCAGATACAGGGGAACAGGAACTTTAACCTACTGCCGTATTCAATCAATGATTCGGCGGTCTGTCAGTTTTACGATCCGATAAAACTGAAACCCGGCGGTACCCGCACTATTACGGCGGTAGTCGGTGCTTTTACCGGCAGTCCTCTTCGCGTAGGCAGTACAGTTACCACCCAGTCGGAAGAAGAGAGCCAGGCAAGTCTTGATAGACTCATCAGCAGAACCAGAGAAGGTGACAGCCAGGCGGTGAAGGAGATGGTCAGAGAAGACCTCGTTGCTGTCAATGATATTATTTCACAGATCAATAGTCTGCTGTCGTTCCCCGAAGATATAAGCGAAGAAAAAATAGCTGTTATTGAAAGGGCCCTTAAGAATTTAAGAGAAAAGCAGAAACAATATAAAAACAGCGAATAGGCGCTGACACCGGAGTACCGTGGATGGGAGGGAATGATCTTAAAAAGGCGCATAAACTTTATCGCCAAGGCAAATATACTCAGATACTCCAGCTTTTGGAATCCCAAATATTCAGATATCGACAGAGCTTTCAGTTCTACTACATGCTGGGTATGTCCTGTCTTTACACTGGAGATTTCAGTGGTGCCGAGTCTTACCTCCACCGGGCATTAAGCCTAAAACCAGGCCATATAAATGCACTGCTTGGTATCGCAGCAGTCCATCTTAAGCAACAAAAAACATCCGAAGCTCTCAAAGACTGGTTTGAAGTAATTGATCAGGAACCGAAGAACCGTTATGCAAATCGCGGTCTGGCTGTGGTCCGTCAGCACGCCGATCCGGATGACCTGATTGCGTTTACCGACAGCAACAAGCTGTACAAACTGCTTCCGAAAGAAAAACAGATCAGTAAAATTACTGTTTTTTCAGTTGTGCTGGTACTTATACTAGCTGCTGCTCTGTTTTTTTATCCCAGGTACAGCAGCTATATACAAGACATATTCGCTCCAGAGGTCGAAAGGCCGGAAATCGCGGCTTTAGACTTATCAATCAACAGATATAAAGCCGAAGGATCCTCGGCTGCCGCAGATTCCGCAGAACTGAACCTGAGCCAGGAAGAGCTGAAAGCGAGCTATGAGGAAGTAGTGCGTTATTTTAATCGCTATGAGGATAACCTAGCCCAGCGTGAAATCAACCGCCTCCTTTTATCAAACGCCTCAACAGAACTGAAAAACAAGGTGAGTACTCTGGCAACCTATACCCGGACACCCAGTTTTGACAGTCTGGAACATAACTTCACATATAAGGAAGTACAAAAGCACCCGGCCTTCTACCAGGATTGTTATGTAATATGGAAGGGAAGGGTGAGCAACCTGGTCATCGGTGAAAGTTCTATAAACTTTGATTTGTTGGTCGGATATGAAACCGAACAGGTGCTTGAGGGGATTGTACCGGTACAGCTCAACTTTGGCGCACACATCGATCCGGCCTTCCCAATAGAGGTCTTAGGTCGAATTGAACCGGAGGGAAATCAAATCTACTTAGAAGCTAAGTCAATTCATCAATTTATTCCGGAAGAGGAGTAGTTTATGCGTGCAGTCGTCCAGCGCGTCCACACTTGTTCAGTGAGTGTAGAAAAGAAGATAGTCGGAAGTATTGAAAAAGGTTTGTTGGTGTATCTTGGTGTGGAAAAAGAGGATACTGAAGAGGACCTGCGTTATCTGGCGGATAAAACCTTTGGTCTGCGAATTTTTTCGGACAGTGCTGGTAAAATGAATCTTTCGGTCAAGGACATCAATGGCCAAATACTGGTGGTATCCCAGTTTACTCTCTGTGCCGATACTCGAAAGGGCAAACGCCCCTCTTACAATTCCGCAGCTTCACCTCATATGGGTGAGCAGTTCTACAATCTATTTGTAGATGCACTCCGGGAAAGGGGTGTAAAAGTAGAGACCGGGGTTTTTGGAGGAAAAATGAGTGTAAAATACACCAACGATGGTCCTGTTACTATTCTGCTTGACTCACAGAAATTATTCTAATTTTTCCCTGCAACCAAAATCGAAGGCCGTCTCAGTTCTTCTTGAAATCTCACACATGAAATTCGATTGCTTCTTGACCTGCCGTTCGTATAGCCTATAAGATGGAAAAAGATTTTAACTACAAATCTGAAGCATACACGCGAATGCGGCTGTTCTAGTGTAGTAGAAAGACGCCTGTGTTCGTAGGAGGAAATATGGCTAAAAAGAATTCAAATATTACTCATGAGACTCCCGGCAACTTAGATGAAAAGAATAAAGCCCTTGATGCTGCCCGACTTCAGATCGAAAAACAGTTCGGGAAGGGTTCGCTGATGAAATTGGGCGGTGACGGCCGGGATACCAGTATTCGCGTGGTGCCCTCAGGTTCAATTTTATTAGATGCAGCACTTGGAGTAGGGGGTTACCCCCGCGGCCGGGTAATTGAAATCTACGGCCCGGAATCTTCCGGAAAAACCACCTTGGCTCTGCATGCTATTGCCGAAGCTCAAAAAACCGGGGGAATTGCCGCTTTTATAGATGCGGAGCATGCCTTAGATCCGGTATATGCCCGTAATCTAGGGGTTAATACTGATGAGTTGTGGGTTTCTCAGCCCGACACAGGTGAACAAGCCTTGGAAATAGCCGAGTCACTGGTACGTTCGGGAGCAGTAGATATAATAGTGGTCGATTCAGTAGCTGCCTTAACTCCTCAAGCCGAAATCGAGGGAGAGATGGGCGACTCACACATGGGACTACAGGCTCGCCTCATGAGCCAGGCCCTCCGTAAACTTACCGGTACCATTTCCAAATCCGGAACAAGCCTGGTATTTATTAACCAGATACGGATGAAAATCGGAGTTATGTTCGGAAACCCCGAAACTACTACCGGTGGACGGGCGCTCAAATTCTACTCTTCAGTGAGGATAGAGGTCAGGAGAATTGAGACTATCTCAAAGGGCGCCGATGAGGCTATTGGTAACCGCGTTCGGGTGAAGGTAGTGAAAAATAAAGTAGCCCCGCCTTTTAAAAAGGTCGAGCTTGAAATTATTTTCGGGAAAGGAGTCAGCGCAACGGCAAGCCTGCTGGACGCTGCTCTTAGGTTTGAACTTATCTCAAAGAGCGGAAGCTGGTACTCTTTCGGAGAAGAGCGGATTGGCCAGGGGCGTGAAAATGCGAAGGACTTTTTAGATAACAACCCTGATATTGCCAAGGACATCGACTTAAAAGTGCGGAAACTTTTGTTTCCTGAGCGTTATAAAGAAGAAGAGGGCAGCAGCCCGGAAAAATCCTCGGGTAAGTCAAAATCCAGCACTCAGACTGACTCCGCCGCACAGTCAAAAGCGAATCCCGCACAACCGGCACAACCGGAGAGCGCTGCCGAAAAACCTTCTCCAGATAAGGAACTCTTTTAGAGGTAATGGAAACGGAACAAATTTCAACCGCCGGTGAATCGGAAAAACAGCAATTTAAATTGAGCGAGTTCGAAGGACCCCTCGATCTGTTGCTGTTTTTAATAAAAAAAAATGAAATCAACATATATGATATTCCTATTGCTGATATCACCGAGCAGTACCTGTCGTATATACAGTACGCTGCCGGTCGCCAGTTAGAGGACCTCACCGAATTTTACGTACTGGCTTCAACACTGCTGTATATAAAGTCACAGATGCTGCTGCCGATAGAGGTCGATTTTGATGATGAGCTTGAAGACCCTCGGCTTGAGCTGGTGGAGCGGCTGATTGAATATCAGAAATATAAGAAGCTTACCGAGATTATGGCGGAAAAGGAACAAGAGGCAGAGTGGGTTATTGAGCGGAAAAAAATCCAGCCGGCCCTTCCTTTCCCTGAAGATGATGACACCTGGACCAAAATAGATGTGTGGGACCTTCTCAAGACATTCTCCCATTTAATTTCATCAATTTCAGCAGAGAACGTTATTGATCTGCATGAAGAGATAACCGTGAATGAAAAGATCAGTTTAATTAATGAACTGCTCGACAGCCATGGCGAGTTCTATTTTACCGATCTAGTCACCAGACCGCATCTGACGATGGACATAATCTGTGCGTTCCTTGCCATCCTTGATACGGTAAAATCTAGACTAATCGGAATATTTCAAAATAAATTATTTGGCGATATAAAAATACGCCGGCTTAGCCCTATGCCAAAGGAAAAGGAGCATGAAACTGGAACGTGAAGCTGCACTCATAGAGGCCATACTGTTTCTGGAAAGTGAACCGGTCGAAGTTGAAAAACTGGCTCGCTATTCTCAATTACCGCAGGATATTGTCGAGCGGGTACTTCTTCAGTTGAAAGAGGAGTATTCCCGGGATGATCATGGTTTAGAACTAATCGAGATAAGCGGGGGGATGCAGCTTTCTCCGAAAGCCGATCTTTGGGAACACCTGAAAGAGCGCTATGGACGGAAAAACGAGAGCCGTCTCTCCAAGGCGGCCCTGGAATCACTTTCAATTATCGCCTATTCGCAACCGATAACCCGCGGTGAAATTGACAATATCCGCGGAGTATCCTCGGCAAATATGGTAAAACAGCTCCATGAACGGAACTTGATTAAGGTGGTTGGGAAAAAAGATGTTCCCGGCAAACCGGTACAGTACGGCACTACAAAAGAGTTTCTGAAGCTGTTTCGATTAAGAAGTATCGCTGATTTACCGCATCTTGATGAGCTTGATAAAGAGCGTTTTGAATTGGAAAGTGATGACTCCTAAAGAAAATGGAGTTCGCCTTCAGGTCTACCTAGCCCGCTGTGGGATTGGTTCTCGAAGAAAGAACGAGGAATTTATTTCCGACGGAAGGGTCTCTGTAAACGGACAGGTGGTTACCGAAGCGGGCACGAAAGTGTACCCCGGCGACAAAGTCACCTTTGATTGGAGGCCGGTAGAGCCGGAGCAAGAGGAGCGATATGTCGTACTGCACAAACCTCCGCGCTTTATCTGTTCAAGCTCAGACCCGCTTGGACGCCCCCTCGCCCTTGATTTACTCCGCCCTCACTTTAGCGAACGTCTTTTCAATGTCGGCCGTTTAGACTTTATGTCGGAGGGGTTGATTTTTTTCAGCAATGACGGCAATTTTACCCGGATTGTATCTCATCCCTCATCCAAAATTGAGAAAGAATACCGGGTCCTGTGCCATGATCCGATTGATGAAGAGACCCTCGATCAATGGAGCCGGGGCGTTACCGTTGAGAATACGTTGTATAAAATTAAAACCTATCGTTTAGAGGGGCCCCACGAAGTTTTCCTGACCCTGATCGAGGGCAAAAACCGTGAAATAAGAACCTTATTCAAAGCCTGGAAGATAGATATTAAACGACTTATTCGCGTGAGAATTGGGCCGGTTACTATTAATGGGCTGAAAACCGGAGAGTTCCGGCTTCTGACTGCGGATGAAGTAGACTGGTTTATCAAAAGAGGAGAAAAATGATAGTAGCGATCGATGGTCCGGCGGGGGTCGGCAAAAGTACCATAGCGAAACAGATAGCTGAGCGAACAGGCATGTACTACATAAATTCCGGTAACCTTTACCGCGCCATTACCTGGCAGATTTTACAAGAGTATTCTAACCAGCCGCCGGAGGAACCGGATAAGCTAATTGAAATTGCTAAAAACTGCCGGGTTGAGCTAAAACCTGACGGCTTTTATGTGAACTCTGTTCGCGTTGAAGATTACCTGCATACTGATATAGTCGATGCATGGGTTGCCCAAGTATCCTCGATAAGTGAAATTCGTTCCATAGTAAATACAGATCTGCGTGAAATTGCTTTGAATGTGCAGTCAGTAGTTGAGGGAAGGGATATAACCACGGTGGTATTTCCCGATGCAAAAGTAAAGATTTTCCTTGATGCATCGGTTGAAACTCGCGCAAAAAGAAGGTATCATCAGGGTGTCAGCGAGCTTTCAATTAAAGAAATTGAAGAACGAATTCGTCAGCGCGATCAAATTGACCGGAACAAAGCTGTCGGCCGTTTGGAAGTCGCGGAAGACGCCCTTTATTTAGATACCTCGGACTTGACCATCGATCAAGTTTGTGAGAAAGTGATAGATAAAATTCAAAAAACGGTACAATAAGTATAGTAGCAGGAGAAAAATGATAGTGATGACTGAAAAAGACCCGGATACCGCAGCAGCAAACGTTCAATCATCCCTTCAGGAAGAATACCTTAAAAGCTTAGAAGAACTTGAAGAAGGTCAACTAATAGACGGAACGGTTGTGGAGATTACTCCAGAACATGTCTTTGTAGACGTAGGGTATAAATCCGAAGGGAAGATACCTCTCGAAGAATTCGATACACCCCCGGAAAAGGGTGATGACGTATCGGTAGTACTTATCCGCAAAGAAGGCAAAGGCGGACAGGTGGTAGTGTCGAAACAAAAGGCCGATATTCGTAATTTCTGGAAAGAGTTACGAAACGCCCACCAGGAAGGAAAGCCTGTCAAAGGAACCTTTGACAAAAATATCAAAGGCGGTTTTGAAGTAGACCTCGGTTATGGTGTCCGCGGCTTTTGCCCCTTTTCCAAAGCCGATGTTGTTCGTGTTGAAAAACCTGAAGATTATCTTAACACAATAGGCGAGTTCTTAATTGACCGACTTTACAGCAGCAATAAACTAAAAATTGTCCTTTCCAGGCGAGGTTTTCTTGAACAGGAAATCAACCGCCGTAAAAAAGAATTTTTTGAACATACAGAAATCGGCGATACCGTTAAAGGCCGTGTAAAGAGCTTTACCTCCTTTGGTGCCTTTATCGATCTCGGCGGTTTTGACGGTTTACTGCATATCAATGACATGAGCTGGGGACATGTAACCCGCCCCAAGGACTATGTGAAAAAAGGTCAGGAGATTACCCTTAAAATAATTCATCTTGACCCGGAAGAACAAAAAATAAACCTGTCTTTAAAACACTTTACCCCCGATCCCTGGATCAACTTTGAGAATAAGTATCAGGTAAATGACGTAGTTAAGGGTAAGGTTACAAAACTTACGGACTTTGGCGCTTTTGTCGAATTGGAAGAAGGCGTTGAGGGACTGGTACACGTATCTGAACTATCATGGGTTAAGCGTGTGAACCATCCAAAAGAGGTTCTTTCAATTGGAGACGAGGTCGATGTAATGATCCTCTCCTACGATATTCAGCAAGGACGAGTATCACTTGGTATTAAACAAGTTCTACCGAACCCGTGGGAAGAAATAGAGAATAAATATCCGGTTGGCACCCGCCTGACCCGCGAAATTGTCAAAGTTACCAATGCCGGTGCATTTGTTAAGCTTGAGGATGGAATCGACGGCTTCCTGCATGTAGATGATCTGTCCTGGACCAAGAAAATTAAGAATCCCGCTTCAGTTCTGAAGGTGGGAGAAGAAATTGAATGTGTAGTTACTGATGTTGATACTGAATCCCACCGAATCCGACTCGGGGTGAAACAGTTAAGCGAAGACCCTTGGCGTTCACTGCAGAACAGTTACCCTAAGGGCAGTGTAATCGAAGGTGAGGTTACTTCGGTAACTGACTTCGGTATCTTTATCCGTGTACCAGGAGACATCGAAGGTCTTATCCATAAGTTTAATCTGCGTTCACCCGCTGATGATACTCCTGAAGATGAATTGCTTCAGAAATATAAACCGGGTGATAAGGTAAAAGCGGTTGTGTTGGATGTAAAGCCGGAAGCCCAGAAGCTCTCCCTTTCCATCAAAGAGTACCAGAAGGGAATACAGAAGAAAGAAATCTCCAAGTATATTCACGATGACCAAGACGAATCAACTGTCACCTTTGGCGATCTATTGAAGGAAAAGGGGGCCGACTCATTCGATTCGTAGTATGTTTAACTCTACCGTCGATGCAGAGAAGCTCAAAACGCTCATCGAGATCAACACGCTCATCAATTCGGATGTACAAGGCGGGCGGACTCTACTGACCAGAATCTTAGAGTCCGCTACCCGTTTAACCGATGGTGAGTCCTCTTCGTTGCTCTTAGTTGATAATGAAAATAACAACCTCTATTTTGAAATTGCCCTCGGACCGAAGGGCCCTGATGTGAAGCGCTTCACCTTGCACATGGGCGAGGGAATTGCAGGTTGGGTAGCCCAGAACAACACCTCACTGATTGTCAATGATGTTGACCGCGACAAACGCTACTATTCAGATATTAGCGAAAAAATTGGCTATCCCACCGATTCAATTCTCGCTGTTCCTATGCGAATTAAGGACAAGTGCATCGGTGTAATTGAGATAATCAATAAAAAGAAAAACAGCAGCTTTACCAATGAAGATCTGCAATGGTTAGAGATATTTGCCGGACAAGCAGCACTTACTATTCAGAATGCAAAGGAATACCAGAAGGTACAAAACGAGGTGTATGCACTCCAGGATCAACTACAGCAGGGACGTGGTTTTCACACTTTCATCGGTAGCAGTCCGCAGATTACTGAAAAACTAGAGGTTGCCAAGCGGGTTGCCGGAACTGACTCTTCCGTACTAATCCTGGGTGAAAGCGGTTCTGGAAAGGAGCTGTTTGCGGAACAAATCCATCTTCATAGTCCCCGTAAAGAAGCACCGTTTATTCGCGTAAATTGTGCGGCCCTCCCGGAACATCTGCTCGAAAGTGAGTTGTTCGGCCATGTAAAGGGAGCTTTTACCGATGCGCACCGCGACCGACTCGGCCGTTTTGAAATGGCCAACAGCGGGACTATTTTTCTAGATGAAGTGGGAGAGATACCACTTAGCTTACAGGCTAAGCTTTTAAGGGCAATACAGTATAAATCTTTCCAGCGGGTTGGTGAAAGCGAACCCAGCTATGTCGATGTACGAATATTGGCAGCTACTAACAAGGATATTGAACAGGAAGTTGAAAACGGCAATTTTCGACGTGATTTGTATTACCGCTTAAATGTATTGCCATTTTATATTCCACCTCTGCGAGAGAGGCCCGATGATATAAGCGATCTGTCGGAGTTCTTTTTGAAGAAAACAAACCGTGAAACAAACAAACAGGTCCGAGGCTTTTCTTCAGAGGCAATGGATTTACTTTTGTCATACAACTGGCCTGGAAATGTGCGGGAACTGCAAAATGTGGTAGAGCGCGCAGTAGTGTTGTCAAAAGAGGTCTATATTAAAGCGGACGACCTTTTGCTGCGTTCCCCCGGAAGCCATACTAACGGGGCAGATTACGATGAGACCCAACTGAAGGATGCAGTAAATCAATTCAAAAAGCATTTTATTCGTAACGTGCTGAAAAAACACTCTTGGAATCAAACCAAAGCTTCTAAAGTTCTAGGTATTCAACGTACTTATCTTTCGAAGCTGGTAAAAGAATTAGATATAAAAGAATAAGGATAAGGAGCATGGACGCATGTCACAACAACAGGTAAGAACAGATGATAAGAACTTTAAAACTGTATTAGCAACCTTTTTATCAAATAATTGGCGAGCTTTATTAGTTATCGCCGTTATTATTGTGGTACTGGTAATCGGGGGCGGAATCTATACCCTCGTACATCAGAACCGCGTCGAAAAATCTGCAGTCGCAGCCGAAGAGGTTCAGACACTTTATGCAGATTGGCAGGCGGCAGAAGGTGATGAAAAGGATGAAATCGCCGAAGAACTTGTATCGTCGGGGGAAGCGGCTATCGACAATTTTTCGGGAATGTATGCAGCTGCAAGGTCACATTTGGTATTAGGCCGACTGGCCTACGATCAGGAAGAATTTGAGACAGCCCTTGAGCATTTCATTGCTTTAGTTGAATCTCAGCCAAAAAGCTATCTGGCCCCGATTAGCTTAATGCATGCCGCCACGGCCCACGAAGAGACTGGGGAGTATGAGAATGCTATTGCAGCCTATCAACGGGTCCGAGAAAACTATTCGGATACCTTTCCGGAAGTACCCCATGCTCTGTTTTCGATAGGCCGGCTGTATGAGAAGATTGATAATAAAGATGCAGCAATGCAGGCCTACAATGAAGTAATAGATGATTTTTCTTCAAGTAATTGGACAAATTTAGCACGTGACCGTATAATTTATCTTGAAACTATAAATTAGCGCACGCAAGGGGGAAAGCAATGCCGGCAGAGGGAAAGAAAATTAAGAAGCGCTCCACATTCATGGAAGTGCGTTATTTCGGTTTTATTATCGCATTAGCGATAATACTGATTTTCCTTGGCCTGGACGCCGGTACCTCTATTTTCGATAATATGGAGGTGCGCATACTGGATGTACATTTCCGGTATAAAGACCTCTTTCAGGCTGAAGAGGTAGAGGAAGGGGTAAAAGTTGTTCAACAAAATCCTAATATCTCCCAGGATATTCTGATAGTCGGAATTGACTTCAGGACCTTAACCCGCTTTGGACGCTGGCCCTTTCCGCGCTACACACACGCCGACTTAATCAATACGTTTACACGTATCCAAGATCAAAATGCACGTGAAAATTCGGTGTTTCTGGATATCTTTTTTAACGAGCCCTCCGATACTGCGGTAAACGATGGAATCCTGGTCGAGAGTATTGAACAGAACAATCGTGTTTTCCTGGAAACATTGCTGGATGAAGTACCGCCTCCACCTGAAAAAGAGCAAGCTTTTATGCGTCGCCACCAGGGGCTTGTGTCTAGTTTTGGAGAAATAACCCATGTTGAGGGCCCCTGGGAGGAACTTACTCCATTCTACGGCCTTCAGCCCCCGCTCAAGCCGTATGCGGAAGCTGCAGTGGGTTATGGCCACGCAAACTACATTAAAGATGTCGATGAGGTATATCGTCGTCAGCCCTTGGTAGCCAAGTACTCCGAAAAAATAGGGGAGTTTCCCTTTCGGACGCTCACAACAGATACGGAACTTGATCGGGATAAGTACGAGAGGTTAGCCTGGGTTGATAAAAGCGGGAAAGAACATTCGATTCCGTATCCCCTTACCAATGCTATCTTAGACAATCTACTACGACAGTTAGAAAATAGTGCGCCGGTAAAGAATATCGACACCGACAATGACGGCGAAGCCGATGATTCCTACTTTGTAGTTCATAAATATCGCGACCATTTTCTTCCGGCAATTACCTTATCCTTGGCATTAAACTATTTTAATAAGAGTCTTTCTGATATTGAGGTTGTGTTGGGCGAGCACATTCGCATTCCCGAGCCCCAATACTACGACACCCAAAACGGGGTGTGGAACCCTTACCAGATACAGACAGCACCGCCGGAGTACGATGACGAAGGCAATATGGTTGCTGAGGAAAAAACAAAAATAATTGAAGAAATAAAGATTCCGATTGATGTTGATGGGGATATGCTGATTAATTTTATGGGCCCCCCCTCATTTTCTTCACCCGGAGAGCGGCAGACATTTCCGGTGCGCTCTTACTCGGGATACGCTTCAAACCCTCCCGGCCCCGACCCGAATGTATGGCCGAGAACGCGGGCACTGGATAATAAAATAATTATGGTGGGGTCATTTACCCGCGGTATGGCGGCTGACCATAAACCGACCCCTTACGGCCTTATGTACGGGGTAGAAGTACATGCGAATGCGCTGAATACAATCATGATGAACAACTTCCTTCATTACGCCGCGTATTGGGTTAATTTGGCTATTTTAGTCGGCTTAGTACTTGTTATTGCAATTTTCAGCTCCCGTCTTTCAACTGCCTGGGCGTTTATTACCACCTTGGTTCTTATTCTGGCCTTGTTTATAACTTCCTCAATAGTATTCGACCGGGAAGCCTATATACTCAATTTTACTCAGCCCGCCCTGGCAAGTTTGTTCGCCTTCTTTTCAATTGTTGTGTACCGTGAAATGACCGAATCTAAGGACAAGCGTCGTATTAGAAGCATGTTCGGCACCTATGTCAGCCCCCAAGTTGTTGATCAAATCTTAGATAATCCGCCCGAACTTGGCGGAGTAGATAAAGATATGACCGTGTTTTTCTCGGATATCCGCGGATTTACGACTCTGTCAGAGAGTATGAGCCCCCAGGAACTGGTACAAATATTAAACCGGTATCTGACCGCAATGACCGATATTGTGCTGAAATATGACGGTACTCTGGACAAGTACGAAGGAGATGCTATCATGTGTTTTTGGGGAGCCCCCCTGCCTCAAGAAGACCACGCCCTGCGGGCCTGCAAGTGTGCGGTGGAGCAGTTGGAAGCATTGAAAACACTGAATGACGAATTCCCTGATGAATACCAGATGGACATAGGAATCGGCGTGAATTCGGGGCGAATGACAGTTGGTAATATGGGCTCTATGCAGCGTATGGATTATACCTTGATCGGAGATAATGTAAACCTCGGAGCCCGTCTTGAAGGTACTAATAAACAGTATATGACCCGTATCATCATCAGCGAACATACCTACGGTCAGGTGAAAGATAATGTAGTGGTTCGTGAGCTGGATAACATACGGGTAAAGGGAAAGAACAAACCGGTGCTTATCTACGAACTTATCGACATTAAGGACTCGGCACCGGAGTAGTGCAGCACTGCTGCACTCGTATTCCGATGAGTACAAGAGTATGAAGATTCGTACACCAGCTCTGATAATTATAGCTCTGTTTTTTCTTACACTGCTTACCGGACTTGTTATAAGCTGCGGAATTCCCAGCTACCCGTATCTATACCCGCCGGAAGCGCAGGATCCGTTTGCAACAGTTTCTGTACTCACTTTTACCCATGATGATGATAATGATCCAGCGGTGTTTAAGGGATACGAAATTTTTTACCGTTTTTATGCAACCGAACCAAATTCTGCAGGTACAAGCCAGGCTGAAAGTGACATGCGAAAATACTTTACTTCTTCATACCAGATTAGTTCGATCATATCTAAAACTACTACCTCTACTGCAGATACCTACGGCTTTCGCCGTGCTATTGTCAAAGAAACTCCGGATGATACACCTCAGTTAACTATAACTCCTCCATCTGAAATTGAAACCAGCTTTCAGGTAGAGTTAGTACAAACAAATGATTCAAGCGCACCTATAGAACTAAATCTGTCGTATGATGACAGCATTACTTACACATTGTTTCGAAGTGCCACTGAAGATAGTACTTATAAATCTTTTTATCCAAGAAACAGTAGCTACGCTGAAAATGATACTGATATTGTTGATGAAGGAATTGATATTACAACTGCTGATAGCTTTTATGTTGCTTTTTTTGTAGTACCTTACGGATTTGATATTAGTGTTGGTGAACTCTACGCCAACGGCAGTTACGAAGGGATGGAATATATCGGGCGTTTCGAGATACAATAAGCCACAACTTATACTTAATTTTTTACACGGAGCAGCACTATGGTAAGCTATTACTTTAACATTGGACTTATTTATTTTATCATTGGGTTCGGCAGCGCAATTTTATGTTACTATATTTTTAAGAAGGATGTAATTGGGCATTTTATTGGGGCCCTAATTGTTGGATTGATCGGCTCGTTTCTCGGTGGAGTCATAGAGTTTTATTTTGCAGATATAATCAAACTTCTAACTAACTTAAATAATTCGGTGAACATCTTTCCGCCAATCATCACCGCCGGCCTGCTGTTATGGATTTTTGTGAAGGTGAGTGAACGGAGTGTTGATTGATCCGCGCAGCATCTTACTCGGGTGCTGTATAGTCGGATGATACTGCGGGGTATGTGTGATCAAGTGCTCTGTAAGATTGCATTTTCATATAATATATTTATTAATATTACTTCTGATAATATATATTCTGTCTACTTTAATTATATTATTCCTCTAAGGAGCTACTATGTTATCCAATTTTGAGCATATCGAAATGTTAGAGCAGCTAAACAAAGATGAGCAGGAAAAGCTCGCCTCCGCCTGGATCGATTTTTATCGGATAATAAAAACACTTAGAGGCCCGGACGGCTGTCCATGGGACAGAAAACAGACCTCAAAGTCGCTGGCGCCTAATTTAATAGAAGAGTCCTACGAACTGGTAGAGGCAATTGATAACGATGACCTTGAAAACATACGGGAAGAGATTGGAGACATCTTCTTGGTGGCCGGAATGATTGCCCATATAAACGCAGAGTCAAATAAGTTTAGTTTAGCTGATGTAATTTCTGAAGTGTCTGAAAAATTAGTCAGACGACACCCTCACGTTTTTGGAGATGTCAAAGAAGAGAGCCCTGATGAAGTATTAGAACTGTGGAACCATATTAAGAAAAATGTAGAAAAGGACGGAAGCGAGTTCGAGTCGATCAATGACAGCATTCCAAGGTCATTACCTCCCCTTGAACGCGCCTTTAAGATCCAAAAGAAAGTGGCAAAGGTTGGCTTTGACTGGAATAACTTACAGAGCGTAAAAGACAAAGTGTCTGAAGAACTTGCAGAATTAGATGTGTGTATTCACAACTTGTCTAACGCAAAGCAAAAAACAAGCCAAGAGGAATCCCCTTCAAACAGCCTGCACACAAGTAACCTGCAAGCCGCTGTCGAGGAAGAGATCGGGGATGTACTTTTTTCTATTATTAATTTAGCCCGCCATTTGAAAGTTGAACCCGCCGTAGCCCTGCACAAAACTAATCAGAAATTTGCCGATCGCTTTCGGTATATTGAAGAACAAATGCATCAGGAGCAACGTAGTATGAATACATCGGAATTCAGCCGTATGGACGAGTTGTGGGAAGAGGCAAAAATCCGTATGAAAGACCTTTAAGTACCTATCTTGCTGGTTATCATCTGTTTAAGCATGTGTATAAAAATTATTACACTTGAAATTTTTACTTAAATACAATGTTTTAGACCGTCGGAGCCCTCACTAACCTGAAATAATCGAAAAATTCGCCGGGCTGTTCGCTATATGATTCCGGAGGTTCCATCAACAATTGTTCACGTTCTATAGAAAAGGAGGATAAAAACTCCCCTATAGTTCCGTGGGTATATGTACACAACTCTTTCAGATTGAATTTGCCCACACCTTGAGTAGGAATATGCAGTTTTATTAAAGGCACTTCTGACGCAGTCTCCTCCTTATCTGAAACAAGTTCAAGAAGGTTTTTGTCAGCTTTTTTGTCTTCCAGAAAATTGATAATTTTTTCCGAAAGTTTTTCTATTTCGGAAGCGGCATCTCCGGAGGCAGAGTTTTGAATGTACTTCGACTCGGGTAAGCCTTTGATTAAATAGGTAGAAGCTGCATGCAATGCCATCAACGACTGTCCCCGTCCGCGCCCTTTCTGGCCCGGCATTTGCTGCAGCCGTGTTATTTGAATTCCCTCCGGAAGTGCCCGGTTCATAGAGCTTATAACTTCAGCCGCCTCATGCACTGCTATTAATTTGCAGCGGGATATTTCAGCTTTAGAAGCAATGCCCAATGTCAGGGGGTGGGCAAATTCCATACGCGGCTTTGGATTAAAACCTGAAGTATACTCGAGCCCGATACCTGCCCGCTGAAAGCTCCGCTCAAAAATAGTCATAATATTGATATGCGACAGATAACGTGCTTTTCCCTGTTTGCTGAAAGAAAACAGATACCAGTACCCATCATCAGTTTCTTCAATTGCCGTACTTTCTGCCGACTCATCGTCCTGACTTTGCTCCGCCGCTGCAAGCGGACGAGTTCCTTGTACACATACTCCGCAATGATGATCACACGGAAAAACACAAGCGTTTGTAAGTTCATGCTGTTTAGATTTTTCCAACTCACTCTTCAGAAAAGGCTGAGATACGCCTATATCTACCTTTTTCCAGGGTAGCTCTTCATCTATATCGCGTTCTCGACAGCTTTCCTGCTCTACATTCCAGTTCTGTGCCTCTAATGCAGCTCTCCATATATCAAAGGAAACATGCTCTTCCCAGGCATCCAAACGGGCTCCACGGCGGTACGCATCTTCAATGAGCGGCCCTACCCTACTGTCGCCCCTTGAAATTACACCTTCAAGATAAGAAATAAAGGGCGAATGGTAATTTACCCGTACCGGTGTTTTATGAAACGCCTCCCGAACCTGTTTTATTCGTTCCAGAGCTTGTTCTTCCGTCAGTTGCCTTGACCATTGATAAGGGGTATGAGGTTTTGGTATAAAGGTTCCAATATTCACATTTAACTTAAACTTACTGACCTTGCGTACCTGCTGCAAATACTCAATAATAGCTTCGGCCTCATTCGCACCCTCATATAAATGCTCCGGAAGGCCAACCATAAAATAAAATTTAGCCAAGTTCCAGCCCCGTCGACGAGCTTCGAGTAAAATTTCATTCACCTTTTCCGCAGTTACTTCCTTGTTAATACTGCGCTGCCATTCCTGGTGAGGGGTTTCCACGGCAAAGGTCAGTCCACTTTTCCTGATCTTTGAAACTTCCTGCAGCAGGGGCAAAGTGAAGGAATTGACATGCAGCGATGGTAATGCAAAGGAGACACCAAGTCCTTGGTAACGAGCATTTAAGGTTCTTACCAACTGATGAAGCCCGACATAATCGCCGGAGGAAAGTGATGAAAGGGTAATTTCCCGGTATCCGAGTTCATATACATAGAAATCGATTTCTTCGATAATTGCTGCAACTGATTTTTGGCGATAGGGCCGGTAAAAATAGCCTGCATGGCAGAACCGGCATCCGTTAGGACAGCCGCGCATTATTTCAACCACAGCATGGTCCTGTACCACGCTAATGTTAGGTACCGGCAGTATGCGTGTGCGGGGCGTATCAAAGCCGTGCCATAATACCCGCTTGGCCGGCTGCTCCTTCTCCGGCATCCATACTGCCGGAACCGTTTGGAGCTCCTTCAATATGTCTTGACGAGCGGCGCCTTTCGCTTTGCAGGTCCTGATAATCTGCACTATTGAATAAAGAGACTCCTCGGCTTCGCCTATGTATATAGCATCAAAAAACTCTGCAAAGGGTTCGGGGTTTGTGAGGGCCGGCCCTCCGCCAAGTACTATAGGGTCGGCAGAGCTGCGATCACCTCTACGAATTGGAATATGCCCCCGTTCAAGGGTACTGAGAATATTAGTAGCACTCAATTCGTACCCAACCGAAAAACCGAGCATATCCAGTTTTTGCAGAGGAATTCCGCTCTCAAGGGTGTACAAAGGAATGCCGGATTGCCGCAGGTACTCCTCAAAATCAGGTGCGGGTGTAAACACACGTTCACAATGCACACTTTCCATTGAGTTCAGCTGTGCATACAGCAGTTTAATAGCAGTATTCGACATACCTATTTCGTACAGGTCGGGGAAACAGATAGCGGTGAGCAAATCCCCGGGACGGGTTTCAGAAACAATTCCGTATTCTCCACCGGTATAACGCCCCGGCATTTGCACTCTCGGCAGTATATGTGCTAAATCTATTTCAGGTTTAATGTAGTTCATGGGTGAGAGTCCTTAGTATATCAGTATTTATAGCGTCGAAGATGTATATTCTGTATCAATGCCAATCCGATGGTAGCCGTCCATAAGGATGAACCTCCATATGAGAGGAAAAAAAGAGGAATACCGGTAATTGGCATAATTCCAATGGCCATGCCAATATTGATCACTAAATGGAAGAAAATCATAAAAACAACACCGGCACCAATCAACACTCCAAAATCGTCACCAGAATGCAGGCTGATTATTAATCCGCGAATCAGTATAACAGCAAACAGCGATAGAATAACAAACGATCCGATGAATCCCCATTCCTCAGCAATAATTGAAAAAATAAAATCCGTACTCTGCTCCGGGAGAAACTGGTAGTGGCTCTGGGTACCTTCCAGAAATCCTTTTCCCCAAAATCCACCGGACCCTACTGCAGTCAAGGATTGAATAATATGCCATCCACTCCCCTGAGGATCTACCTCAGGCTTGATAAACACAATCAGACGCATAATTTGATAATCCTTCAGTATTACACGGAACAGATATGAGCTGAGCAAAGACAGCGAGAGCAGTAAACCCGTACTTCCGAAATACAGAAAAAATCTACTCTTCGCAAAACGGTATCCCAAGAAGGCGATCAGTCCTACAAAACCAAGGGTTGCACTTGTAAAAAATACCAAATTACTCCTGCGAAATATTTCAAGAAAGCGAATTTCCTGCTGCAGAATATAGTTTTCCCACACCGGGATTACTGCAAAAAATACAGTAAAAAGTACAAATAGCAGCAGCAACAACAGAGCCCTCCGGTTCACTCCTGCAATAAAACCAATCACTATAAAAAGCGGAATATACACTAGCGTGGTTCCCATATCCGGCTGCAGCAGAATAAGTCCCATAGGCAGCAGCGTTAGTGATAAAGCAAGCAGAAAAGTCCCCATACTGCCGATTTCATTCTTACGATGCTGAAAAAAAGAAGCTAACGCGATGATTAATCCGATTTTCATAAACTCCGACGGCTGAATTCCAAAACCAAACAGACCCAGCCAGGAACGGGCCCCTTTTACTGTCCTTCCGAATAGCAAAGTTACAATCAACAGCAGCAGAAGGGCTACATATATTTGTATGGAGAGTTTTTGCATAGTGTTGTAATGCGGCAACTGTAGTAAAAAATAAAGTATCAGTGCCGTGGCTATCCATACTATCTGCAATACATACTCACGCGATATGAGCTGTCCCTCCGCATTAACTCCACTTGAGTAAATGAATAACCCTCCAATACACATTAAACTGAGCATAGACAGAAATGTAAGAAAATCAAATTCGAATATTGAACCGGATCGTTGCCGATTCAAGAGCCCGTCATTCTCTCCGATCATTATGCAGCCAACCCCAATTCAAAGATTCTATAGCCTCATCATAATTCTGGTCGGCAAATATTCCTTGAAAAATTATATTTGCCGCCCTCACAGCCCACCACTCCCAGTCATTCGCGGCTTCTACCATAGTTACCACAACCACCTGCTCCTCCGGAGGCGCATCGTATGGCCCATAAGCAACAAACCATGCATCCCAGCTCTCCTCCAGCCCTACATCGCCTGTACCGGTCTTACCTGCAACTTTCACCGCTTCAGTGGTAATAACTACCTCGGCAGTTCCGTCGGTAATCACTCCTCGCATATTCTGCTGCACAGTCTTAAAAGTTTCTTTACGAATGCTTGAAGTTCGTAAAATTTCCGGTTCTATTGTTTTTATAGTCTGTCCACTTACTGGATCCTCAACTTTCTTCAACAGATGTGGTTTATATACAGTCCCTTCATTGGTGACCATTGCCGCCATATTAGCCATCTGAACTGGAGTTACACTTAAATATCCCTGTCCGATAGATGTATTCACAGTATCTCCCCCCACCCAGGCCGAACCATAGGTCTGTTCTTTCCAAATTGGAGTAGGCACTGTTCCTTTCACTTCACCGGGCAGGTCGATACCGGTATATTCTCCATAACCGAACCGCTTTGCGTAATTGGCAATAAAGTCTATTCCCAAGTAGTTAAGGCCTAATGTATAGAAGTACACATTACATGATTCCGCCAGTGCTTCTGAAAGGTTCACAGGACCGTGCCCTTTGGGTTCATGACAATTAAACTTACGATTACCCACCCATATATAACCGCGACAGACTATCTCTTTCTGTGGATCTATAGCCTCTTCCTCCAATGCAGCTGTGGACATAATAACTTTAAAGGTTGAAGCCGGAGCGTAACTCGACTGTATTGTGCGGTTGAGAAAGGGGTGCTGCTCATCGAGGGCATACCCGCGATAGGCTTGAAAGGCCTTATCTGTATAAAAATCGTTGGGGTTGTACCAAGGGTATGAGACCATAGCTAATATCTCACCTGAAGCCGGTTTCATAACCAAAGCAGTACCCGTGCGTTGACCTAAAGCCTGTTCCGCCAGTTTCTGAATACGTCTGTCGATTGTTAATACCAAATTTTTGCCGTTCTCGGGAGGAACCTCCCGCATTTTTCCACTGCCTACCTGACGTCCATACACATCCACCACATTATAACGCCGCCCGTCTTTTCCTCGCAGCAGCTGATCGTATTGCTTTTCAATCCCGCTTTTACCAATTACCGAGTTTATGGCATAACCCTGGTTATACATAACCTGTAACTCTTCCGTAGTGATTCCACCCACATGCCCGAGTATATGCGCTGATGAGTTGCTGTCCTGGTAACTTCGAATAGGCTTTCCCTGCCAACTTACTCCGGGATAATCCTCGATATGCTCAGCAATACGGGTTATTATATCAAAATCGACTCCGCTTTTTATTTCGACCGGCTGATATAGATTACGGTACTGTGCAGGAACCTTGGCTAAAATATCATCTTTACCCATCCCGAGCAACGTGGATAAGCGCTGGGCTACGGAATCCATCTGTTCATTCGTTAGTTCACCGGGAATCATGTTTACCGCAAAGGAGTCCACATTAATAACCATTGGTGTATCATGGTTTCGGTCGAAGATCTCTCCCCGCTGCGCGGGAATCGGTATAGATCTGCTGGATACCTGACGGGCTCGGTTCTTATACTCTCCCCCCTTGGTAATTTGCAGATGAAAAATATACCCAAGATACACAAGCATCGCCACAACTATAAACAGAAGTAGACTGTATACCCTTAAACTGTAGCGGTTCTTAACCGTGTTTGCTGAGTAATAATGTTCATTCATAACATTTGAGTTTCATGTTCACTACAGAGTTTAAATACACGCAGTAGAGCAAAAATAAAGGGAGCCAGCACTGCATGCATACCAATCTGAATTAGCACCCCTATTGAAAGCACAGAGGATAATCGCAACGGCAGAAATGCAATCGAAATTATGAAAGAAGTAACAATTGTTATTAAAGTAGCGGCTATAGCAAAAATAACTGGAATGGTTAGAGAATCAACATACACCTTTCCCCGAGTCAAGCCAAATAAGTGTCCGATTACCGTATAGATTAGACTATGAAATCCGAGGGGTGCCATCCCCAGCATGTCCATCATTAGTCCTGCTAAAAATCCAATAATTTTTCCTTCCATCGTTCCTAACTGGTGTGCAAAAAACACCAACAAAAGGAGGGTAAAATCCGGACGTATTTCAGCTATGTGCAGAGAGGTAAACACGCTGTTTTGCAGTAATGCACACACAAGTAAAATAACGGCATATATAAATGGATTCTTCTTACGCATTTACTCTGTCTCCAATATTAAGAACACATACTCAAGACGGGTAAAATCGACCAGAGGGTGGATCTCCAGAGTAAGGGAAGATTCCCATTCAGGAGCCCGGATGGCGTTTACCCTTCCAATGTACAGATCTTCAGGATAAATGGAGCGGAAGCCGGATGTAACCACTAAATCTCCAAACTGAATTCTATTTTTGGCCTGCTTCTTTACATATGTCATTTCGACCATTCCGTCTGCAGCCCCGAGTCCATGCAGAAGCCCTTCATAACGGCTCTCCCGCATTTTAGCAGCTACAAAACAGCTGCGGTCAATAATAGGTAGCACCTTAGCAGTTGAATCAGTCACTTCTACTACTTTACCTACCAAACTGCTAAAACCCTCGGCATAGGCAATTACCGGGGTATCTTCGGCAATCCCGTGGGTACTGCCGCGGTTAACGGTAAAACCATCGAAGAGCAGTCCCGGTTCCTTGGCAATTATCCTAGCCGCAACATGGGAGAGTGGAGTTTTCCGGGAAAAATCTAAAAGCTCGCGTAACTGGTTATTTTCAGCTTGCAGATCCAGGATATCCCGTTCAATGGTTTTATATTCGCTGACCTTTTCCTGCAGTACCTCGTATTCTTGACGTATCCTGCGCAACTCACCGATTGAATTAAAAAAGTTCCCAAAAAAATGTCCAACCTCAGCAGCACTCGACTGCACCGACGCAAATATCGAATACCCTAGATGCTTAGAGGCAGAATTCACAGATTGGGATTGAGTCCCTATAGCAATAGTGGAAATAGTTATGAGAACAACAAATACAACCCCATTACGATGCCGGGATAAAAATCTTCTTAAACCTTCCATTACCTATCTAGGCTGCCTATCTGGACATACTGCTGAGATTATTATAAATAGTTTTACTACCATCACCACCGTACCGTACGTGCTCAAAGTATTTACCAGCACCCTTGGCAACGCACAACAGCGGCTCTTCAGCTAGAATTACCGGGACTCCGGTTTCTTTTGCAATCAACTTTGGAAGCCCCTTTAAAAGAGAACCACCACCGGTCATCACAATTCCCCGTTCAACAATATCAGCCGCAAGCTCGGGAGGTGTCTGCCCCAAGGTGCGTTTAATTTCTTCAATCACAGCACTAATTGGCTCTTGAAGGGCCTCGCGTACCTCGACACTGTCTATTTCAAGCCGTCTTGGGAGGCCGGTGATTGCGTCAGTACCTTTTATCTCCATCTTTTCTATTTGTTTATCAGCAACTGCATTCCCAATGGACATCTTCAGAGTTTCGGATGTCTGCTCGCCCACAATTAAATTATGTACAGAACGAACATGCTTAATTATTGCCTCATCAAATTCGTCCCCTCCCAGTCTGATAGCATTAGTTACCACCATGCCGCCAAGAGATATCACAGAAATCTCCGTTGTTCCTCCACCGATATCACACACCATATGTCCGGCCGGCTCGAAGATTGGAATATTTGCACCTATAGCTGCTGCCAGGGACTCTTCTATCACTTTTACTTCCCGAGCGCCCGCTTTGTAGGCGCTCTCCTCCACAGCTCTGCGTTCGACCTCGGTGATGCAGGTGGGTACTCCGATAACCATCCGCGGTTTTACAAACCAGCGGCGGGGTAGAATTTTTGTAATAAAATATCGAATCATTTTTTCGGTAGTTTCTAGGTCGGCTATAACTCCGTCCCGTAAAGGGCGGATAGCAATAATATCACCAGGAGTTTTCCACAGCATACGTTTTGCCTCTGCTCCGACGGCGACTACCTTCTTTGTTCCACGCTCAACTGCTACTACCGAGGGCTCGCTCACAACGATTCCCTTTCCGCGTACATACACAAGGGTGTTACAAGTCCCTAAATCTATTCCAATATCTGTTGAAAAGGCTTCGCTGAAACGTTTGAACGCCATTTATTCTACTCCTCTCGATTTAATTCTTAGTAACAGTAATTCAGAATCACTGTGAGGCCTCTTCAAAATGAACATTTTGAAGAGGTCCATGTGTTAATACAATTTTAACAGAGCCCCGTAATGTGAAGGATCTATACTCAACACCTTTCTCCATTCTGCTCGGGCTTTTACACGCTGGTCGAGTTGTTCATACACCTCACCAAGATAATAATGAGCATCGGCGGATTCTGGGTTCAAGTCCAGCACCTTTTTGTATTGATCTTCCGCTTTACTCAACTCATTCTCTTCAATATATATATTTCCCAGCAAGAATCTGCTTTTCTGTTCAATTGTATTATCATCTGTAGAATGTACTGCGCGCATAAGAAAATCAAGGGCTTTGTCGATTTTTTTCAACTTATAATACGCCTGCCCTATAGTCATATACAAAATCGGATCGGGGTTAGTTTCAGCGGCTTTTAAGAAGTACTGAACTCCGGCTTCGTACTCATTTAATTCACTGTACCCCAGTCCTAAATAACGGTTCGTATCAGCGCCCTGATATCCCATCTCCAGTGATTTCTCAAGATGTTCAATTGCCAGATCGATATAAAACCGTCCTTTATGATAATAGGTTTTTCCCAGTACATAATGGACTTGCCCTTCCATGGACGGAGACGGAAGAGTTAACACTTTTCTCAAGTTTATGATGGCCTTGTCGTATTGTGGAATCTGGTCTTCGAGAGTATACAGACTAGTTCCCCGATAAAAATAAGCGAAACCGTTTAAAGCTAAATATTGTGAATTGAGGGGGTCCTCTGCAAGAAGCTGCTCACATTCACGGTTTACTTTTGCAAACTCTTTTTGCTCCCATAAGTCCTGAAGAGAGACATCCTGGATTTGTTCGGATGTATCGGTGGGTGACTCATTTTGGGCAGAATCTGACTGAGTATCCCTTGCAAAAATGTTAGCATTGATGAAAAGGAAATAGACAATTCCGGCACTTACTACACCCAAAACTAGAAACAGCAGAATCAGTCTCCGCATTTTAGAGCTTTTTTCCTGCTTGGCTGAAAATTGGTAACGGCTTTCAGGTAGTTGCATTGTTTTGGCAGTCCTTGAATGAATAAAATAAAAAATGGCAGACCTATAAGCCGGGTTCTGTCTTGGATGACCATCTATCTCGGCAGCATTGTTGCCAATGCGCTCTAGCAGCCTACCCGCAGTATAGGGCGGACAACCCAACTGCTGCTCGGCCTTGCTTCTGGCGAGGTTTACCGTGCCCCGACTGTTACCAGCCGAGCGGTGAGCTCTTACCTCACCTTTTCACCCTTACCGCCGGCAAATCCGATCCACCGGAAACCGATAAACCAAAGCACCAGCGGCGGTCTATTTTCTGTGGCACTAGCTATAACACCTTTACGGTGCCTCCGGGCGTTACCCGGCGCCATGTCCTGCGAAGCCCGGACTTTCCTCTATACCCCCTTACAGAGTACAGCGGCCATCCAGTCTGCCATTATTAATCTCTATTAAGAAAATAGCCGTCTACGGCTATTTTCGTAGTTTCGCTTGCCGCGCAGCGGCATACGAAACTATTACTCTTCTGCTCCAAGCTCTTCCGGAGTTACTAAATCTGCCAAGCTGCCGGATTCCTCCGAGCCTACTAGTTGTTCGGCTACATCCTCGTCTTCATAAAATAAAATACGACTGCAATACGGACAGAACCGGATACTATCGCCATTGCGTACATCGTTCACAAACTGTCCAGGAAGACTCATGTGACATCCGGTACAGACAGAGTTTTTAATCGGAACTATACCTAAACCGGATTTACTTCGGACAATACGCTCGAACTTAAAAACAATCTCCTCATCAAGATCGGGCACTATCTGCTGCTCTTCCTGTTCCAGGTTCTTTAGTTCCCGCCGTTTTTCCTCATTCTCGGATTCAATCTTTTCCTGTTCCGCAGCAATTTCCTCTTCCTGCAGCTGGATCATTTTTTCATCTTTGGAGAGAGATTCCGACAGTTCTTCTAAAATTTTCTCTTCTCTCAATACATCTTTACGAAGCTGCTGCTCCTTCTCAGTTGCATCTCTGATCTCTTTATCCAACGCTTCGTACTCTCGCTGAGTGGTAATTAGGTCCATTTGCTTTTCATACTCTTCACGTTGTCTTTCAGCATCATCCAAACGGATTCTTAGGTGCTTTATATGGTCTTTGGTATTTTCTACTTTGGTATTTTTTTCGAGGTAGCTCTTCTTAAGTCGATTCAATAATTCTAGTTTAGTATTAACAAGCTTGGGATTTTCCTCGATTTGCCGTTCAATTTCAAATTTTCTTGAGAGTATATCCTGAAGACTTCTCAATTTTTCAAATACTTCCTGCATCATATGAACATATCCTCCATTAGGTATCAATATAGTCTTTTAATCGTCTGCTCCGCTTAGGATGCCGCAGTCTACGCAGGGCCTTGGCCTCAATCTGACGGATTCTTTCACGGGTTACATTAAAATAGAGCCCGACTTCTTCCAGAGTAAGGGAATATCCATCCTCAAGACCGAAGCGCATTTTCAATACCTCCTGCTCTCGCGGTGGAAGGGTTTCCAGAACATCTTGAAGCTGTTCCTGGAGAATAGTAAATGCGGTTTGGCTGGCCGGATTCTCTACATCTTTATCTTCAATAAAATCACCCAGCAGTGAATCCTCTTCCTCACCGATAGGCGTTTCCAAAGAAATTGGTTCACGGGCAACATTCTTCACCGATTTTACCCGCAGGACTGACCATCCAAGCCGTTCCGCAACTTCTTCATCGGTGGGTTCGCGGCCTAACACCTGCATCAGCTGGCGAGATTCCCTCACCACCTTGTTTATCTGTTCAATCATATGCACGGGAACACGGATTGTTCTCGCCTGGTCGGATATAGACCGGGTAATTGCCTGCCGAATCCACCAGGTTGCATAGGTTGAGAACTTATAGCCCTTGCGGTACTCGAACTTTTCAACCGCTTTTATTAATCCAATGTTTCCTTCCTGTACAAGGTCAAAGAAATGCAAACCCCGGTTTGTATATTTCTTTGCTATACTGACTACCAGTCGCAAGTTGGCCTGGATAAGTTTATCCTTAGCGGTTTTCATGAGAAATTTGCCGCGGGCAATTTCTTTAGACTCTTCAAGAATGGAATCTATATCACTTTCAAATTCAAGCTCGATATTTCGTAACTGTTTCTCATCAGTTTGAATTTTACGTATTTTTTCTTTAATCACATCCGCCGAAAGCTGAAGCCGTTCTTCAATTTCCCGGCGATTTTCAGCAATGGCCAGACCGCGTCCCATACTGCGTAGTTCTTTCGAACTACGAATACCGAGCCGATGTTCAATACGCTTTTGATCCCGTTGATATTTATGGATCCGTTTTTCCGTATCCAAAAATTTATCGGAGAAGGAGGAAATCTCTTCCTGCTGAAGGTCGATATTTTCCATATCCTTCAACAATTCGTCGCGAAAGTTTTTTAATTCATCATTCGCGAGAACATCCTTACCGCCGGCAATCAGTTTTTTCTTCAAATCCATATACTGTTTGAGCTTGCTGTTGATGCCGCGTAAATCTTCCCGATAACTCTGATTAAGCCTGCGCCGCTCAGTAAGAATTTCGGATATCTCCTTCTTACTCAGTTCCATTTCACGTGGATCGACACGTGAAAACGTCTTCTGCATAATTTGATACATCTGGGGCAGCAGCATACCCGATTTATGTATGACGCTTTTTATGATATTCTCGCCATCTTCCATCTGTTTAGAAAGCTCGACTTCTTGCTCAGCAGTAAGTAGATTCTCTTTACCGATCTCACGCAGATAAAGGCGAATAGGATCATCAACCGAAGAGGAGTCTTTGTCGCTGTACACCACTTTTTTCTTAGAAACAGAAGGTTTTTTCTCTTCCTCTATAGTGGGCTCCTCTTCTTCGCCATACTCTTCTTCTAGAACCTCAACATCCTCTTCTTCGTTCTCAGAGAGTGATATCTCGGTTTCGTCCTCAAGAGTTACGTTGTTTTTCTCCAATAGAGTTAACACCTCTTCAATTTTCTCTGAGTTTACAATTGAGTCAGGTAAAAAATCATTTACTTCATCGTAACTGATTTTTTTCTTTGTCTTAGCATATTCTAACAGTTTGACAACAGAGGGATCTGTTTCAAGTTCTGTCATTGCGCATCACCCTTAATTCGTATTAATTCTTCGTCGAGAAACATCTTCTCCGACAGAAGTTCTTTCAGCACTCCAAAATCGGAGCCCTTCTTCTCAACTTTTTTTATCTTCTCAAGCAGAGTCTGTCGTTTTGTACGCAGACTTCTTACTTTTATATTTCTTATGCCATCCTTCACAATTGCATCCACGTTTTCTTCATATTCACCGGTAGCTGATTTTTCGAATACCAGGTGCTGTACCCGCTCCGATTCAATCCTTGGGATAACATGATCAATATCAAGTTCGTCACTTCTATAAGCCTCTTCCAAGGCTATATACAACTCACGAGCATCTTCATCCTGAAGATCATCGATACCAATTACTCGTCGAACATCTCCAAAATAACTACAATTAACTACCACGGCAAGCATGAGAAAAAGGTCAGTGCCAATCCGCTTTTTCTCTTCTTTTACGGCTTGCTGACCTTCTGAACGAGGCTGTTTTCCCTGCTTTATTGCATTGATATCGTGTAGCACCGCCTTAGGCTCAACTTGTAGAAAATCGGCGAGATACTTAATAATATCTTCTCGTTTGACCTCCGAATCTATACTCTGTACGTAAGGAGCTAAGTCCTTTACCACTTGAGACTTATGCTCGGCTCCGGAAGTTCCGTGCTGCTCTCCTGCTTTCTGCACCAGAAACTGGAACCCATTCACCGGTGATTTTAACATATTCTGCAAGGAATTAGAACCCTCATTTAATAATATATCGGCAGGATCTTTCCCACCATGAGGAACCGCTACATCACACTGCATTCCAACCTTCTCCATAATCTCTATTCCCCGTCGAGCAGCCTGCAGGCCGGCCCGATCATCGTCAAACACTAAAGTTACGCGGTCTGCGTACCTGCGCATAACCCTTCCCTGTTCTTCTGTAAGTGCTGTTCCCAGAGGAGCTACAGCGATCGGTAAACCGGCCTCAAAAAATGCCATAACATCAAAGTATCCTTCGACCACCACTACTCTTCGGTACTTTTGAATTCCCTTTACCGCTCTGCTCAGACCGAATAAAATTCGCCGCTTCTGATAAAGCTCGGTCTCCGGCGAATTGATGTACTTTGGTTCCCGACCGTCAATGCTTCTTCCCCCAAAAGCTACTACATCCCCGCCGGGAGACCGGATAGGAAAAATTAGCCGATTCGAAAAAATAGATACGTGAGGATACTTTTTCGAAAACAGGCCGGAGCTCGCAAGAAAATCGTCGGAATAGTTTTTTTGGCGCAAAAAACCATACAGCCAACGCCTATCCTCGGGCGCAAAGCCCAACTGAAACCTCTCAATTGCCTCAGCCCCAAAACCTCGCTCAGATAGATATTCCCGGGCTTTTTCCCCCGTCTTATGTCGGGTTAAAAAATAATGAAAACTACTGGTAATGCGGCTGTACAGATCATTCAACGCCCGCTTACCCCGCTCCACTTCGGGGTCCCTGTCACCCGCAGGCACTTCAATCCCAGCACGTTCAGCAAGCTTCTCCGCGGCCTCGACAAACGGAATATGTTCAACCTCCATTAGAAAGGTAAACATAGTACCACCCTTATGGCAACCAAAACAGTAAAATAGGTTCTTGTCCGGATCGACCGACATGGACGGTGTTTTTTCTGAGTGAAAAGGACATAAGCCCCAGTAACGACTTCCCCGCTTCTCAAGGGTCACAAAATCCTGAACAAGATCTACAATATTTATCCGCTGATTTATCTCTTCAATAGTTCCTTCAGGGATTCTCATTGTGTTCTGCTGCACCTACTGCTTGATATAAAGACGGTATGCTCGATTATGATCGGTCAAGCTTTTAGTAAACACATGCTGTCCGGCATCCGGATCTTTGAGTAAAAAATACAAACTATCCGTATCGGCCGGATAGAAGACCGCTGTTAAAGCTACTGTTCCAGGATTAGCAATTGGTGCCGGAGGCAAGCCCCATACTGTGTAGGTATTGTACTTGGACTCTATCTCCAGATCGTCAAAAGTAACTTTTTCCGGATATGCCTCACCTTTAATCTCTGTCATTACATATACCACGGTCGCACAGGACTGCAGCCGCATGCCCCTCTCCATACGATTATAAAATACCGAGGCTATTTTGGATGCTTCCTCAGGATCCCTATATTCTCTCTCCACAATCGATGCAAGTATAATTTTACTATGCAGTTCTTGCCACTCTAATTGGGTATACTCCGGATAGATCTCTTGCAGCTTTTCAAACATAGTCTCTACAAGATGGGTTACTACCTTGTTAGCAGGATATTCCTCTTGAAATAAATATGTATCAGGATACAAATACCCCTCTGCTGAATCCGACTCCATCTGAAATCGATCTAATATTTCCGGAGAATCGATTGCATCCAGAAACTCCTCCTGGGTACATATTCCGGCTTCCTCGAAACGGGCACCTATTTGCCTTGCAGTGAGTCCTTCAGCCAAAGTAACTTTGACCAGCTGTTGAGTTCCGGCAACCAGAATATTATGAATCTCCAAAGTAGTCATTGTATTGGAAACTTTATAATAACCGGATTTAATAGCTGCCTGGGTCTGCCGAAGTTTGGTAAGTGCAATAAACAAATACTTAGACCGAATAATTTCTTTTTCTGCAAGCCGCTCTGCAGTCACTGAAACAGCCTCGCCGGGGCTCACATTAAAGGAGCTCTCCCGGCTATCAGATTTCGTGGTACCGCTCTCAACTGGAGAGTTTAGATAATAACCTAATCCCACCACCGCGGCTGAAGATAGCCCTGCAATTAGCAAGAGCACTAGAAATACAATAAAAACTTTCCGCATATCAGTCTTTTTCCAAGATAAATTCAACACGACGGTTTTTCCAGCGGTTATCCTCATCCTGAAAGTCGACTATTGGTTTACTTCCGCCAACCCCTTTTGCGTTCAGACGGCTTCGAGAGATTCCCCTCTCCACCAGTGCCTCCAACACTCGCTTTGCCCGTTCTTCCGACAGAGGAATAAGCTCGTTTATCTGCTCCTGTCTTGCCAACTCAGGATCCCAGAATTTGGTAATGTTGGCGTGCCCTTCAATCGTGATTTCATATTGGCGGTATTTCTTTAAGATTTCAGCCAACCTATCGAGCACATATTGATTTCGCGAGGCTATCTCCGGTTTGTCATCTACAAATTCCGCAGAATTAGGTTTAAAGTTAATGCTGGCTATTTTGATCTTCAGCACATCGCCTTCCCGCACAACCAGTACATCCACCGGTATCTTTCCGTTTTCGATTATCCGGTTTCCGAGTGAATCGGCAACCTCAAAGCGGTATGGATAGTCCATGGCTGCATACACCAGTTCACCATCGTCGGAACGCCCATCCCAGATAATCTTTTCCGCAGGCTCTCCCTTGCCGGAGTATTGCTTAAATACCGGGCCATCTTGGGAAGTTACTCCGGCTCGTTCGGCGTCATAGATGGTAAAACTCCATTCCCGGATAGCATTGCGGTCAGAGACCTTCAGCATGATACTCAATTCATCCTCGATACCGTCATTGTCCGGTGAGAAGGGAGTCGGTTCCAGATTCACATCTGCCTGCGGTGCGGTTACATCAAGCACAAAGGGCAGCGACTCCACTGAAGGCCGGTTTCCCTTGGTATAACGGGCACTGAAACGGGCCTTGTAGCGGCCTTCCACATAATCACCATCCTCATTTTTTCCATCCCACACTATCTGCTTCGGAATACGCGCTTCACCGGAAAACTCTTTCTGTACAATTCCGCGATTGTCCACCAGCTCCAGGGACCATTCTTCCAGTCCTTCCCGTCGATTCACAATAGTCGAGAAGCTGATTTCCTCGTAAAGGCCGTTCCCGGTTGGTGCAAGTTTGTCCGAACCGGCGGTTACAAACAGCTGGGTCGGTGCCGTATCGATTTCGATATTCTCTACGCGCTCTTCGCTAGTATTTCCGGCTCGGTCGGTAGAAAAGACTCTGTAGGAGTAAAATCCGTCATCAACACTATTGCCGGCTTTATCGGTTCCGTCCCACACATAGTCCTCAACCTTGCCTTTCCAGCTTGTGCTGTTTACTATAGTCCCGTCGCTCGAGAGAACCTCTGCCTCCCACAACTGTTCACTGGAAGATTCTTGGGCAAAGGTTATCGTGTCACGGTTTCCGTCGCCCTCGGGTGAAAAAATGGAATATTCCGGCTCGACAGTAATTGATGGAAAGACGGTATCAACTGTAAAGAACTGAGTTACCGCGGTCGGATTGTTACCATTGGCATACAGAACATCAAGCCTTGCCCGGTAGCGTCCGTCCGCAACTCTATTTCCCTCGGAGGAAAAACCGTCCCACTGCATACTTACGGGCATATTCCCGGTACCACTGCGAGAAAAAAGTACCTCTGTGTTCTCACTCATAACCTCAAGTGTATACTTTTCTATACCCTCTTCGATATCGAGCTTTGGAAAGAACTTAATAGTGTCTTTACTTCCATCGCCATTGGGTGAGAAATAATCATAATTTGCGGTAAACAGAACCGGAGTTTCCTCGGTGTTCAGTTCAAAACGTATCTTTCTGGATTCACCGCGATTACCGGCACGGTCGACAGTGGTAAGCTGATAGAAGTAATAGCCATCTTCTGCCAAACTACCGTCCTCTTTACGTCCGTCCCAAGTAATAGTCTGTTCCGGTTGCTCTATCCATTTGTACTGATACACCGGGTTTTCATCTATATCGGTAATTGTTCCGTACCAATTTTCCTCTTTTGAGGCTTCCTGGTGAATTTTTATAGTATCTTTATTTCCATCACCGTTGGGAGAGAATATTCTATTGTCAATTTCAATTCTGGCCTCGGGTGGCGTTATATCCACAATAAAGGGAGCAGAACGTGTTGTCGGTCGGTTCCCGTTTACATACAGAACCTGCAGATCCGCATAATACTGTCGGTTTTCTGGTAAAATATTCCCATTTTTGTCTTTTCCGTCAAAGGGAATCACACCGTTCAAACCGCTAGTACCGGTAAAACTGCGGTACTCCCGGCCGTTTTCATCAACTATTTTAATGGTCCAACTCTCTAGCCCCCGCTGTACCGGCACATCCGGCTGCAGGAGCACGACATCAAGGATCCCGTCTCCGTTAGGAGAAAAATGAGAATGATCGATAGAGAGTGAAATCGGGGTCTCTTCGGTATTTTTAACTAAGTTCCCGTACTCCGCCTTACCACTGTTGCCGGCTTTATCGGTTGATGTGATGAAGTACTTATAAACACCATCCGGTACTAAAATGCCCTGGTTATTCGTACCATCCCATTCAAAGGGCTCGGGAGGATTATCTTTCCAGGTTTTCGTTTTTATACGCTTCCCGCTGCTGTCTCTGATCTCAGCTCTCCAGAGGTCCTCTCTGCTGCCGGTTTGCTTAATCGGCAGCACATCCTTCTGTCCATCATCATTAGGCGAAAATATTCTTTCCGCTGGATCTTCCCTTTCAATCCGAACTACCGGCGGTTGGGTATCGACGTACACCGAATATTTTTCTGAAGTGCCGTAGTTGCCGTTGTCATCCCAAGCCCGGATATAAAAATAGTAGAGTCCATCCGGAGCTGTTTCACCAGTATCGGCGGTTCCATCCCAACGCAGGGTCTCCGGAACCGGTATTTCGCTTTTTGATTTAAACAAATTCTGAAAAAAGGTTTTCACCGTCCGCTTTTCCGGACGGGTTTCTTTATTTTCTATAGTCCTTACAGCCTCACCTTGACTGTTCTCCACTATAAACTCATAGCCCTTTATATACCGACTTTCACCGATTGAAAGGGGAAAGGTCAGACTATCCTGTATACCGTCGTTGTTGGGTGAAAGATAGATTTCAGCATCGGGTATTTCATTCTTAATTAGTTTTTCCGGAACATCCTTTTGACCTTCAGGGTTATCCGCAATATATACAGCACTCTTGCCTCCGATGTTGTGTTTACTTTTCTTGCCCCCAGTTGTTCTTGCCGATACTAATTTTCCGGATATTAAATCAGTATTCTTCCCGTTGCTGACCTCGGAGCTTTCTACCTCTGAATCAGACTCTGAATCTGTTTCTGTTTCTGAATCTGTTTCTGTTGGTTCGTCTTCTGAATACTGGGTCTGTACTTCACTCAAATCAATTTTTATTTCCGGCGCTTTTGAGTCGATCAATCCAATCGGTACTGTCAGCCCTACCCCGAATGCCCACAATTCAGAACTAATGGGAGCTGCACTTGCATAAGGCTGCAGTTCATTTTGTGTAAACCGTTCTGCTGCCGATAGATCCTCTGTGGTTTTTTCAGCATTGCTGCTTCCGGGAGAAAAGGTGTATCCAAGTGTAACCGATGGTAAAAGTTCTCCTATCTCGCCGTCAAGCAATGCTTCTGCATTTATCCTGGTACCTACGGAAGCCTCAAAACCATATCCAATTTGAAATTTCATTCCTGTAGACCAGATAAAATTAGAGTACTCAGGCACTCTTATCTCGCTCATCAAACGCCCATCAACCTTGTCAGTATTTAAAAAGCGTCCATCAACTCCGCCTGTAACTGAGTAAAGCGGTTCTCTTACCCCTTCAATTCCTGAATAGCCGAAATTGTTAAGTACAACCGACCATCTTACATCTTCCAAAAACCAGAGTGCGGGGCGTATTCGTATCAAGCCCAGATCGGCATCAATTCCAAACTCAGGACCCTCGGCCATTGAGGTTCCAATACCTATTCCCACTAAAGTATCCGGGTAAATGTCCTTGGCAAAAGACCCGTTCAGGGAAAGCCTGTTTCCCGTGTTAAGACTGTCAAAAGTTGAGCGCAGCAAACTCGAATTCCAGGTAAACACGCCAACTTTACTTGGAATAGTATGTCCGAAATTAAGCACATGACCGTTCCACCCCGCGGAGGTATCATCCTGCCCTACAATCGCTACGTAATTTCCGTCAAAGGTCATACGTTGAGCAAGTGCCGCAGAAGCAGGATTTTGAACGCTGCTCTGGGGTGGATGCAGCGACGTGGTTGCAGCAGCAGGGCCGAACAGGCGTGGAGAATAAAACTCTTGCAGTTTCGGCGCGATATCCGCAGTGTACGCTGCAAAGGAGACCGAATAAAAAAGAATGAGTATAAACGCATATATTTTTCTTATCATAGTTTAAATGTAGCCTCTCTGTTGTAAAACATCAATGTTATTTTTATAAAGTTCCTCTAACGACTCAATCTCCTCTATCGAAAGATATGAAAAAAGATCGCGCTGGAGTTCGTTGTAGAGCTGCTGCAAAGGTTCGTCAAGTTCATCTTCCCTACGGTTTAAAAATAGATATAATCCGATTAATTGTCTACTTTTTATTTCAATCATAAACTTAGTTCTAAACCCTCTTGGGCAAGCAAGATCTTTACATTGTTCTTGCCTATATGACTTTTATACCAACCGGCGGATTTGGCTATGGAAAACATCTTGTTGTCATTGTACAAGGGCTCATGATGAAAAAGTACCAAGGTGCTGATATCCCATTCCGTAGCAAAATCTACGGCTAAACTGTAAGAGGAGTGTCCCCAATCATACTTTTCGATGGCCTCATCCAGGGTGTACTGACTGTCGATGGTAAGTACATCCACTCCGCTGAAAAAGCTGCGGTTTTCTTCGGTTCTTGCAAAATCACCGTCCCTGAGCTCGGTATCAGTAGCAAAAATAAATGCTCCCTCCGAATCTTCCACCCGATAGGAAAATGATTTTCCGGGGTGCTGCATCTGTCGCCACCTGACCGTCGCCGAACCTATATGTACTGCAGGTTCCGTTATATGATGAAATTGTATATCCGCCTGCATTGTATCTAGGCTAATCGGAAAGTACGGCGGTTTCATCTGCTCCCGCAGTATCTGCTCCACGTTTTCAACCGGGCTGTAGATATGAATGGTACAGCGCTTATCAAAAGCCGGCGGCGTAAAAAATGGAAACCCCTGTATATGATCCCAGTGAAAATGGGTAAAAAAAAGATGAAACACTCTTGGGGTTGGCTGTTCTTTGGCCACCGAGTTTCCAAACCGAAAGATACCCGTTCCCGCATCGAAAATTATTATTCCACCGTCCTTTAAGCGTACTTCTACAGAGGTAGTGTTCCCACCGGTGGTCCCAAACAAATTCGGGGGCAGATGAGCCAAAAAGCGTTCCTTGGCCTCAGGGGATACCAGATCCTGTGGAGTAACTCTTTCAATGACAGAGGATATTTTTCTTCTAATTTCGTTGGGTGTAAGGGGCGTCGGTATCGACCCGCGCACTCCCCAGAACCGTATTTTCATACATGTTCTCCCTGCAGCTGCCGCAGCTCTTCCGGGGTCAACAGCACAATGGGTTCTTCTTCACGCTTCCTCAGCCACTCTTGAATCTCTTCAAAAGAGTGAAGCCTACCCCGGTTGACTCCCTTGCAGGAAGTGGACAGGGAGTTCCAGCTTTCCAGGCTGTGCAAAATATCCGGCCAAAAAGGATAACTACGGCACTGCAATGGTCGATGCTCATACACACTGCAGCCCCTCTCGGTCCAAAATATGCAATCGTAGTTCTCTTTTTCTATCAGACTCAGACGGTATGCACCGTTGATGTAGACCCCGCGGCAATAGCGCTGTACAAACTCTGTACGACCGAGACCGGTGGCCTGCTGTAACCTGTCAAGATCGTTGTATGAAAGAAACACAAAACCCGGTTCGTACCGACAGCAGGCTGAACATCGCTGACACTCGAAGTGTAGACCTTCCCGATAAAAAACATCTCCCATCCCGACTCCCTGTAAAGAGATTTGGTTCCTTCAATATACCCCAAAACAGCAGCAAAAAAAAGGTCTTCCTGGTTTCAGGAAGACC
>JAIPFV010000066.1 GCA_021736475.1 Spirochaetia bacterium
CAGTACATAGGGCGGAGCAAGGAAGACATATCTGCGGTCAATGACAATTCTCCATTTTTTTATCGCATGGAGAGGGGGGTACCGGCAGAGCTGCTCATAGTCGGACTTACAGTAGCCCTCATTCTTTTGATCACCGGTGTAGTGTTCTCCTACTGGAATCGACGGCTTAACAAGAGCTCGGAAAGATGGCCGGCTTTACGCTTACTCATCTCCTTTGGAATGATTGGTTTTGGCTACATGCTGGTGGAAATAGGGGTACTGCAGAAGTTCATCGTCTTCTGGCATCACCAAACCCTTGCGCTTACCGTAGTACTGGCGGTAATCCTTGTCTCGAGCGGAGTGGGAAGTCTCATTTCCGCTCACATAAAATCCGCCAAAGTGCTTGCTTTAGTTGCAGGAGTAATTTCGCTCCTCGCCATTACCTCCTCCGTGGTGCTAGGACCGCTACTCATTCAGCTTGAAGGAAGTTCAGGTCCGCTCAAACTGCTTATCACTCTGCTCCTCACCGCTCCCCTCTTTCTTCCAATGGGAATGCCCTTTCCCTACCTCCTCAGGTCAACTACAAAACTCAGTTCGGGAAAAACACTCTACCCATGGATGATCGGCTTCAACAGCATTACCACCCTGGGGGGAGGAGTACTGTCGATGATCATTGCCATGAGTGTGGGCTATATTTCCGTACTCCTGGCCGGGGCAGTATGTTATATTTTTCTGGTACTCATTTCTCTGCACAGCACTTCGCTGACTCACAAAAGGTACCTGCTGAATGGTAGCACCAAATAACCTTTTAGATTGCAAATAGTTCGTATTTTGGATATACTGTGCACACAAAAAAAGGAATAAGTGAAAAATTATGAGTTCAGAAAATCATGAAAAATCGGGCCTTGAACCGGTAAAAAAAATCCGTCTCTATGAAAGCATAGTTAAGCAGATCCAGCACCTAATTAACGAAGGTGAATTAGTGCCCGGACAAAAACTTCCCCCAGAGCGTGAGTTAGCAGAGGAACTGAACGTCAGTCGTACCTCCATCCGTGAAGCCCTGCGAGCTCTGGAGATGATGGGCTATCTTGAATCCAAGGTCGGCGTGGGCGGCGGGACCTTTATCAAAGAAATTACCATAGATAACATCATATCCCCCTTCTCTAAGGTGCTCCTTAAAAACGATGATTACATTGTGGAGCTGCTGGAGGTGCGCCTGTTTCTTGAGATAGAGTCCGCCCGCCTGGCAGCCCTTCGCAGAAATGAGGAGGAACTGCAGAGTATGCAGGCGGCTATCGATCAAATGGAACAGGATATCAAAAACGGAGGCTCCGGTCTGGACGGGGATAACAATTTTCACCGAGCAATTTCTGTGGCAGCAAATAACCGGGTTCTTCAGCAGTTTGTAAACATGTGCGGCGACCTGCTCGAAGTTGAGCGGGAAGCACACCTCACAAACAATTCGGCGGAATCTGAAAGAGCTCTGGGGCAGCATAAAAAACTCATACAGGCAATCCGAGAAAAGGATGATGAGAGAGCCCAAAAGATTATGCGCAGCCATATTCTCAACATATCAAAGCTTATAAAATCGAATCGTCTTAACCCGGATTCCCAGTAGTCAGGCGCAGGAACGATGAAATCCAATCTAGCTCTACGCCCCTTAGTCCTCACAGTACTTGCTCCCGTCTTCTGGAGCACCGGAGGAGTGGGCCTAAGACTGGCGGATGCTTCCCCATGGGAGGTACTCTTCTGGAGGTCCCTGTTCATGACTATCTTCCTCTTCAGCTGGAGTCTCATAAGCGGGGGCAAGGAGGTTCTGAGCAGTTACTACAGAACCGTCGTTCGAGGAAGATGGGTTACCCTGTTTTTCTCTCTCTCACTTATCTTTTACGTTTTTTCTATGTCAAATACCACTGTTGCCGACTCGCTTCTTATCCAAGGCACTGCCCCTATCCTTATAGTAGTGCTCGGCTGGATCATTTTGGGGGAGCCCTTACAAAAGACGACCCTCGCCGCTCTGATGGTAGTCTGTGGAGGACTCCTGATTATTATGATCCCCTCGATACAGAGAGGGGGACTTACGGGTAACTTTTTCGGATTAGCAAAAGCTCTAGCCTTTGCCGCCGGAACGATAGCGATTCGACAACGCAAGAGTGTTGCCCTGCTCCCGGCTATTACCACCGCTGCAGCTTTTGTTACCCTTACCGCCGCATTCTTCATCGCGAGTTTTTCAATTACCCTTAAAAATCTACTCATTCTGGCATATCTGGGATTCTTTCAAACCGGAATTGCCTTTATTTTTTTTACCACCTGGTCGGGTAAGATTTCCTCTTCAATTACAGGACTTGTTGTTATTTTGGAGGCGGTTCTGGGCCCAATCTGGGTATGGATTCTACTCGATGAGCGTCCGCCCTACACGACCCTGCTGGGAGGTGCGGTTATAATCACGGCACTGGTTTCGCATACCCTGCTCTACTACGGTGGAGAAAGAATAAAGACCGAAACTTAGCCCATCTGCTTCAGCTCTTCAATCTCATCGCGGACAAGGGCGGCTTTTTCAAACTCGAGTTTCTTCGCGTGTTCCAGCATCATATCTTCAAGGCGTTTTATGAGCTTTTTGCGTTCCTTCGGCAGAACCAGGTTATACCCCTTTTTCACCAACTCAATCGACTCGGACTCATCCTGCCGGTCTTCAACCTTTTTCCGTATAAGAATGTCCTGAATTGCCTTCTTGATGCTCCGAGGAGTAATGCCGTGCGCCCGGTTATACTCCAACTGAATGCTGCGGCGACGGTTGGTCTCTTCGATTGCCTCGTCCATCGCTTTGGAGTGACGGTCGGCGTACATAATCACCTTTCCGTGCTCGTTGCGGGCTGCCCGGCCGATAATCTGAATTAAACTGGTGGCCGATCGTAAAAAGCCGATTTTATCGGCATCTAAAATGGCAATCAGTGAGACCTCCGGCAAATCCAGCCCCTCCCGCAGCAGATTGATTCCCACCAGCACATCAAAGGTTCCATTGCGCAGGTCCCGCAGCAGCTCTACCCGCTCAATGGTTTCAATTTCTGAGTGCAGATACCGCACCTGTAAGCCTAATCCGCTGAGGTAATCGGTCAGGTCTTCGGCCATTTTCTTGGTCAGGGTGGTTATCAGCACCCTCTCTTTCGAGGCAATCCGCTGGGTAATCTCGCCGTACAGATCTTCGATCTGCCCCTCGGTGGGCCGCACTTCCAGCTCGGGGTCAAGCAGACCGGTGGGACGAATTATCTGCTCTACCAACTGCTCACTTTTATTCATTTCCTTCGGCCCTGGGGTCGCCGATACAAACACAACCCGGCTGAGCATCTCTTCAAACTCCGCCAGGATCAACGGACGGTTATCCAGGGCCGAGGGCAGACGAAAGCCGAACTCCACCAGGTTCGTTTTTCGTGAGCGGTCCCCCTCGTACATCGCGCCCACCTGGGGCAGGGTCACATGGGACTCATCGATAAACGCCAGAAAATCATCGGGAAAGTAGTCCAGCAGCACCGCCGGTCGCTCTCCGGCTTTTCGGCCGCTGAGGGGGCGGGAATAGTTCTCGATACCCGAGCAGTATCCCATCTCCTCCATCATCTCAAGATCGTACTCGGTACGGGTTTTCAGCCGCTGAGCTTCTACTATTTTCCCCTTAGCCAGCAGTTCTTCGTGACGCTCTTCAAGCTCGGCTTTTATTTCGGACAGAGCCTGCTGAACCTGCTCCTCGGGGAGTACAAAATGCTTGGCCGGGTATACGGTCACCGTATTGAGCTCCTCAAGGGTCTCGCCGGTCACCGTGTGGATACGGCGAATCCGTTCGATCTCATCCCAGTCAAACTCTATCCGGTAGGCCTCCTGCAGATAGGCCGGCTGTACCTCCAGGACATCACCCCTAATGCGCAGAGAACCGCGCTGCAGCACCGCGTCGTTGCGCTCGTACTGCAGGGCTACCAATTCACGGGCTACCGCAGAAATATCAATCTGCTGCCCCAGCTCCAGGCGTACCCGCATTTCGTGGAAGGCTTTCGGGCTTCCCAATCCGTAAATGCAGGAGACCGTGGCAACCACAATTACATCTTCCCGATCCATTAGGGCACTGGTAGCCGACAGACGCAACCGGTCAATTTCGTCGTTGATGGATGAGTCTTTCTCGATGTACAAATCTTTGGAGGGTACATAGGCTTCCGGTTGATAGTAATCGTAATAGCTGACAAAGTACTCCACCGCGTTATCCGGAAAGTAACCCTTAAACTCGCGGTACAGCTGAGCGGCCAGGGTTTTATTATGGCTCATAACCAGAGTCGGCCGCTGCACCTGTTCTATCAGTTTGGCCATGGTATAGGTTTTTCCGGAGCCGGTGACCCCCTTCAGGGTTTGGTGCTGCATCCCGGCCTTCACACCCTGAGTAAGCTTTTCAATAGCCTGCCCCTGGTCACCGGCAGGCTCGTATTCCGAGACGACCTTAAACTTCGGCATAGCCTTTAATCCCACTCCAGTTCACTGGGCCGCTCTACTAATTCAACCTGAAAGGGTTTACGACGGCCATCGCGCAGCACAACCACCTCTACCGTCTCTTCCGGCTCGTTATCTTCCAGGGCACTGAACAGGTCGGACAGGGTGGCTATCTTCATACCGTCAACTTCCACAATAATATCGCCTCCGAAATAGATGATCGACCGTCCGTAACGAACCGGATTATTCTGATCACCCCCACGCAGACCGGCTTGATCGGCATTTCCGCCACGGGTAACCTTTGATATCATAATTCCCTTTTTTGCCGACAGATCTCCATACCGTACAATGCTCGGCTCAAGTTGCACCGGTACCATTTCAATCCAACCCCGGCGTACTTTACCATACTCAATCAATTGAGGGACCACCCGACGAGCGGTATTCACCGGTACGGCAAAGCCAATTCCCACGCTTCCTCCGCTGGGACTGTAGATCATCGTATTGATGCCTATCATCTCACCGTTGGTATTCAGCAGCGGCCCGCCGGAATTTCCCGGATTTATGGAAGCGTCGGTTTGTATCATTCCACGAATGACCAAATTGCGTGATGTTTTTACCGGCCGCCCAAGCCCCGATACTATTCCGGAGGTCAGTGTGCGGTCGTACCCAAAGGGGTTACCGATGGCCAGAATAAGCTGCCCCACCCGCAGGCTTGAAGAGTCGCCAAAGGGGATTACCACCAGCTCCTTGTCGCCTGGATCGAACTTGACCACCGCTAAATCGTTCTCTGAATCTTTTCCGATAACCTGGCCCTCATACTGGGTACCGTCGTATAAATTGATGAATACTTTGTAGGCATCCTTGACCACATGGTAGTTAGTCAGAATGTAGCCGCGGGTATCAATAATGGAACCGGACCCGGTACCGCCCTCCTGGGGAACCGGTTCTAAAAACCAATTCAGGCTGAGGGTTTCAGTGGTAATATTTACCACACCGTGGTTATAGCGTTGATACACATCAATATTATTCCGCTCGTAGTCGGTGAGAGTTGTGTCGCGATTCATCACACGCCGCAACTGCTGATCGGAGCTTATCTTTGGCTCAAATCCAGGCTCTTCGATAGTCTCAACCTCGGCGCTCCTTTCTTTGCCGGCTTCCTTACCGATCTCCGCATCGATCGGTATATCCATCCGCGTGTCGTTCTGCAGCCAAGGCAGCTCAAGCATACCAAAGCCGATCAACAGCAGCAGCACTACCGACAGCCCGCTTATGCCGTAAAATATCAGCTGCCCTCTGCTGTAAAGTTTCATACATGGGCCTCCTTTAGAAGAGTATAGGCAGTTGTAGTTGCTTTGCCAAGCAGATTTTCAAGACCCGCGGGGAATCCCCGCGGGGGATGCATTATCAACAGGGTTCCCCTAGGCCGCCTTCCAATAGTAGTCACTTTCACCGTAGCGACGGTATTGGACCGCCTCCATAATATGATCGCTTTTGATGTGCGGACTCTGTTCAAGGTCTGCAATTGTTCGGCTAATCTTCAACACCGAATGGGCAGCCCGGGTAGAGAGGCCCAGACTTTGGACTGCTTTATTCAAAATAGCTTCACCTGACTCCGCCAGCCGGCAATACTCCCACAGTTGCGTGGGGCCAAGATCTCCATTACGCAGGCTCCCCCGCTGCTGTTGTATTTGAATAGTCTCTGCCACTTTGCGGGACATTTGAGCAGTGGTAAGTCCGTTTTCGGTGCTTAGAGTAACGGACCGAGACAGTTCTACCGGCAGTCGCATATCGATCCGGTCGCAGAAGGCAGCACCTATTTTTTTCCAGTAACGATGCAGCTCTAAGGGGCTGCACATACAAAGAGAATCCACCTGGCCCAGTTTGCCGCAAGGGCAGGCATTGGTGGCCATTAACAGTTGAAACTGAGCTGGAAACCAGTAATGGCAGCCTGAACGGGCTATCTGTACAATTCCCCGCTCAATCGGCTCACGCAGGGATTGCAGCAGGCGGTTCCCGAACTCCAGCGCCTCATCGAGAAACAGCAGGCCGTGATGGGCATACGATATCTCACCGGGCTGGACATTTCCCCCGCCCCCAATTAGCCCTTCCCGGGAGGCGGTGTGGTGGGGGGCACGAAAGGGGGGACGGGTAATTAAACCGGAACCCGCCGGCAGTGCGCCGCCAATAGAATATATCCTGGTTACCGCGATCGATGCTGTCCGGTCAAGATCGGGCAGCAGGTTTGGAAACCGCAGGGCTGCCATGGTTTTGCCACCCCCCGGGGGGCCAAATAAGAGCAGATGGTGCCGTCCAGCCGCGGCCACCATACAGGCCCGCTTAAGTTGTTCCTGCCCTATCAGTTCGGCAAAATCAAGTCCGGTCTCCAGTTGACCGGTGGTCCGGTCGGCAGTTCCAGGCGAGTCCCCGGCGCTGCCGTCATTAGCCCCGGTTACAGATTCAACACAATTGGAAATGTAACTCTTCTGATACCCGTGCTGCATGAGGGAAAACAGATGGGGCATCTCAGCTAAATGGGAAAGCGCAACCGCCTTGGTTCCGGCGACCGTCCGGGCTTCAATCAAATTTTCCCGGGGTACCACACAGATATGGGCGCCACTCTGCAGTGCTGCATGGACAGCAGCCAGAACTCCGGGCACAGGTCTAACTCGTCCCGAGAGCTCAAGCTCACCTACAATCAGAATGGTATAAGCCCCCGGTGACGGCACCTGCGAATCGACCATCAAGAGCGCAGCTGCCATAGGCAGGTCAAACGCAGCCCCCTGCTTCTTCACCCCCGCCGGGGCAAGGTTGATCAATATCCGCTGTCTGGGTACCCGAAAGCCTGAGTTGCGAACTGCCGCACGCACCCGCTCCCGGGCCTCCTTTACCGCACTATCCGGCAGGCCCACCACGTCCATTCCGGGAATGCCCCGCCGTAGATCAACCTCGACTGTAACAATATCTCCCGCATACCCTCGATTTACAAAACTTACAATTTGCATAATCTCCTCCTATATAGAAAGGGGGTAGATATATTCATCTGATTTAAATAAAGTTAAATTGAAGTGAACTTGAAGTAGACTGCTGGATTAGCCGGTCTGTTGGATTTGTGCGTCCATCTCTCTGCGAACCATTTGGTCGCATTTTTCATTTAGTTCATTCCCCGAATGACCCTTCACCCAGTGCCAGCTAATGGGCAGCGTATCGGCCAAGGCTTTCAACTGCTGCCAGTATTCCTTGTTTTTCACCGGTTTTTTAGCGGATGTCTGCCAGCCGTTTCTCTCCCAGTTGTGTATCCAACTTGAAATTCCATTTTTTACATACTGGCTGTCGGTATACAACTCGATGGTACGATGTGACGCCTTCAGCTCCTCTTGCACAGTCTTTAATGCCTCAATCACAGCGGTCAGCTCCATACGGTTATTGGTGGTAGCCGGAGACCCTCCCGAGCGCTCCCGCTGCAGATCTCCATCGTTCAGCACAAAGGCCCACCCGCCGGGGCCCGGATTTCCGCTGCAGCCGCCGTCGGTATATATAGTTATCGGTTCTTCTCCCATATGTAGTACTCCTGGCGCATACCCTACGCCGAACTGCCCTTTTTTATCAAGCCCTCTTAGAACATGCCAGCGATTCTGATAACATGCGTTTTTATAAGAGGCTCATTCAAAAGCGGGTTGCATTACAGGCCGCTTTCGCACTACACTCTTTTTAAATGACAGAGTTGAGTAATAAACAGAGCCTCAGCGATGAGGTATATTCTTATCTTGAGTCCAAACTCATTTCCGGAGAGCTGAAATACGGGGACACCCTCAATATCAAGCAGCTTGCTCTTCAGATAGGGGTAAGTACAATTCCAATTCGGGACGCCCTCAAGCGACTTGAACATGAGGGAGTAGTGGTTATCCAGCCCCGCAGCAGCTGTTATGTTGCCGAGCCTTCCCAGAAGGATGTCCTTGATGCATTTGAACTGCGAGAGATGATTGAAATGCAAGCGATCCGTTCGATCTACAGAACAGTCGAACCTGAACAGCTGTCCGAGTTGAATCAGATTGTCTCTAAAATGAAAGAGATAGTCACTCATCCGCCGGAAGCACATCTGTCCGAATATATCCAACTGGACAGCGTATTTCATAACAAATTGTGCAATCTGGCAAATAACCGTTTTCTCAGTAAATTTTACCATGAGCTCTACTTGCACCTGAATATGACGGAAATATATGGTATCGGGGGACCTCCTGACATACAATCAACCTATGAGCTTCACCGAAGAATACTTTCATATTTAAAACAAAATTCCGCTGAGGCGGTTGAACTGCTGCAGCGTCACCTCGATCAGGGACGTAAGAACCTCACAGAGGGCGCCGGTTTTCAGAAGCTTCGAAGAGAATAACTTCACGAGGCGATAAGCGGGAGGAAAAATGCCGGAACAGTTAATCTTAAAAAATCTAGAATTCATTAAGGTGTTGCCCTACTGGGCGCAAGACTTATCTTACAAATATTGTTCTAAAACCACCAACCTTTACATTGTCCATGGAAATATTCGCGATTTCCTGCCCAATAAGATGGTCGAAGGGGAATTTATTTTTGTAAGAATTCAGGAGTTTATCTCTGAGGTTCTGTTTGGGAATAAAGACATCATTGTCTATTATGACCGCTCTTCAGGAATCAACTTCTGCGATGGGGAGATGCGCAAAAACTATCTGGCGGAGATGCGGCGTCTGTTTCCAGAAGAGGATCCGGAAGACCTGGTTTCGAAGAACCCCGGCAAGGCTTTTGATTATCTAGAAAAGTATTTCCTGATGAACATTCCCCATAAAAAGCGGATAGTTCTGATAATGGACTATGCCGAGACGATTGTGCCGAATGTAGACCTATCTCATATGGATGAAGAAGACCGCTACTGCATGGTCACCCTCAATCGATGGGCCCACGACCCAATCTTCACCCAGGGGGACGTATCTATCATACTGCTCACCGAAAATCTGGCGGATTTGAGTCCTCGTCTGGTTCGCTCACCCCACACGGTGAAAGTAAACATACCCCTGCCCGATGAAACCGTGCGGGAGAGCTTTTTAGAGTACCTCAATCGTAAGGAAGAGCTGATTATAGAGTACCGCCTGAATTGCCGGCGGATTGCCAAGGTAACCAGCGGTCTTAATTTGATGAATCTGAACCAAATCGCCGCCGAATCGTATCAGGAAAACCGTCCTGTTTCGATGGAGTATCTGCGGGAGAGAAAGAAAGAGATAATCGAAAACGAGGCATCGGGACTGCTGGAGTTTATTGAATCCGAGCACGACCTCTCCTATGTCTCGGGCCACGATTTTGTGAAAAAGCGCTTCAAAAATGCCGCCAAGGCTATTAAACAGGGGCGCACTGATGTGCTTCCTATGGGCTACCTCATCTCGGGGCCGGTGGGCACAGGCAAGAGCTTTATGGTTACCGCCTTCGCCGGTGAAATTGGTATACCCATAGTCAGGTTTCGAAATTTCCGCTCAAAGTGGCAGGGTGTCACCGAGTCCAACATGGAGAAAGCCCTGAATATCCTTAAGGCGATGTCCCCGGTGGGAGTTATGATCGACGAGGCGGACGCTTTTTTAGGAGATCGTAATCAGGACGGTGATTCGGGCACCAGTAACCGGGTATTTGCACAAATTACTTCGTTTATGGGAAACACCGAATATCGAGGTAAAATTATCTGGTTTTTAATTACCTGTCGCCCGGATATTCTGCCGATCGATATTAAGCGCCAGGGGCGCGCCGAAGAACATTTAGCCCTCTTCTATCCCGAAACCCAGAGTGAGCGGGAAGACCTCATTCAGACTCTTATCCGAAAGCTTAAAATCAAGATACAGAAGTTCAGCATTTACGATATGCTAAAAAAACATCACTTTGAATCATCGGGTGCGGATCTGGAGGCCATCCTCATCCGGGCTAAATTCAATGCGGCTATGCAGAATCACATCATTATTACCAGGGAAGATATGGAAGAGGCAATCCGCGATTTTATACCGCCGGCTTACCCCCACGAGATCGAGTTGCAGAACCTGGTGGCAGTGCTTGAGTGTACCAGCCGTGAAATGGTACCCAAGCGCTACCGCAATTACGATCGTAGTAAAATAGTACCCCAGATCCGTGAGCTCAAAGAGCTTTTGGGTGAACGAGATTAAAAACTAAAAATTGGAGCAATGATATGCAACTTACACGTACACCCTATGGAACAACCAAAGCTGGAGAGGCGGTGGACGAGTTCTTAGTAGAAAACTCCCACGGAGTCTCCTTTAAGCTGATAACCTACGGAGCAAGTATTACATCGGTGAAAACCCCGGATAGTTCAGGGCAGATTGATGAGATTACCCTCGGGTTTGACTCCCTGGAAGGCTATGAGGGAGCTCACCCCTACTTTGGCGCCACCGTCGGCCGGGTTGCCAATCGCATCGGCCATGGCCGGTTTGTATTAGGTGAGACTGAATACCAACTTGACACAAATAACAAGGGTAAACACCATATCCACGGCGGCCTGCAGGGGTTCAGCCGCAGGGTCTGGGAAGCCTTTCCGGTTAAGAAGCAGAATGAGGCGGGAGTAAGCCTTTCACTGACCAGTGAACACATGGATCAGGGCTACCCCGGAAATCTGGATGTAAAACTGACGGTGATGCTCTCGGAGCAGAATGAACTGAGTTTCTCCTACGATGCGGCCACCGACCGGGCTACCCCGGTCAGTCTTACCAACCATACCTACTGGAACCTGAGCGGAGAGTGCAGCGGGAGCATTACCTCGCACATGCTGCATCTGAACTCCGAGCGCTTCGTGGAGGTTGACGAGGAGCTGATTCCAACCGGCCACATTGCTCCAGTTAAGGACAGCCCCTTCGATTTTCGAACTCCCAAGCCAATCGGCCAAGATTTAGAAGCAGCCGGAGGCTATGACCACTGTTACACTCTCTCCAAAGAAAACGCACTTTCTATTCCGGCAGCCCGCGTTACCGATCCGAACAGCGGGAGAGTGATGACAGTATTTACGATATCACCGGGAATCCAGTTCTACTCAGGCAATTTCCTCAAGGATTTGGCTACACGCTGCGGTAAGGTTGATGCCCATGCGGCTCTGTGTCTTGAGCCTGAGGAGTACCCGGATGCAGTGAACCGACCGGAGTTCCCCGATGCAGTGCTAAGCCCGGGGGATCGCTATTTTAGAAAATCAGTGTACCAATTCAGCATCAGCTGATGCATATAATTAGATAAATTAAACAGGGGGAACTTTATGAGTTCAGCACACACTCCTTTACACGTAGATTTCATCCTCACCGATGTAGAGCCCACTGATAAAAAGCAGGTACTGGAAATGCTTGCCGAACAGGCAGCCAAAACAGATGTGCTGTCAAAGTTTAAGGCCAAGGATCTGTATAAACGCCTTGACCAGCGGGAGTCACTGGGCAGTACCGGCTTTGGCGACGGCGTGGCAATTCCTCACTGCGCTATCGATAATTTAGATGATTTTGTATTGGGTTTAATGGTCACCCCGCGGGGTGTTGATTTTGGCTCTATAGACGGAAACCCTGTACAATTGTTTTTTCTGATTATTGGCCCCACCGAACAGCGCAACCGGCACATAAAAATCCTGTCGGCCATCAGCAAGATAGTAAGAACCCCCGGTGCGGTTGATAACCTGCTTCGGTTAAAAGATCGAAGCAAGATAGAACAGCTCCTAAAGGAGCACCTCACCATCCGCGAAGAGAAACCGGACACCGAAGGCTACTCGCTTATCAACACTTATATCCAGAAAGAAGAAGTGTTCGATGAGATCCTCGAGCTGCTCTCCGCCGAAGTAGAAGGCTCACTTACGGTAATTGAAACCCAAAACGCCGGGGAATACCTCAACCGTTTGCCCCTCTTCTCATCGTACTGGACCGAGGGCAGCTCTACCTTCAACCGCCTCATACAGGCGGTGGTACCCAAATCCCGCTGTAATGACCTTATCCGCCAGATCAACTTAATTGAAGATACCTATGCCGATAATCCCGGCATACTTGTCACCGCTCAAGAGTTGATGTACGCCTCCGGTTCGATAGATTTTTAAGCATATGAATACACTTCAATCTTTACAGCAGACCATCGGGGCGATGAACCTCCCCGCATTGTTAACAGTTGGAATAATGACTATGGCAGGCCTCTACGTAGGTAAGATTACCAAGTATATAAAGCTGCCTTCTATTATCGGATTCATGCTGGTAGGGGTCCTGCTGGGCCCCAGCCTGTTTAATCTAATCAGCGAACATATGCAGAGCAAGCTCAGTTTTATCACTGAAGTTGCGCTCAGTTTTGTTGCCATCAGCATCGGCCTTGAATTGAAAATGACCACACTCAAGCAGCAGGGAATCGGGATAGTCATTATTATCATTACCGAATCGCTGCTCGCCTTCACCATTGTAAGTCTGACAGTCTACTGGTTTACCGCAGATCTGCCGCTCAGCCTTATCTTCGGAGCTATTGCGCCGGCCAGTGCACCGGCAGGAACGGTAGCTATTATTCAGGAATATAAAGCCCGCGGAAGCCTGACTAAAGCTCTTTATTCGGTGGTTGGCTTCGATGACGGGCTGGGCATCATTATTTTCGGTTTTGCAGCAGCAATCGCAAAGAGCTTGGTGGGGCAGGCTACAGGGGAGGCTCCCGAGAGTTTTTTGACTCTGCTCACCCCGCCGTTGTTGGAAGTGGCACTGAGCCTGTTGGTAGGGGTTTTGATATCCCTGCTGTTTGTCTTTCTTGCACGGCGGCTCTCCAGCAAGCGCGATTTGTTTATTCTGCTGGTTGCCTCAGTATTTATTGTCGCCGGCCTCAGTTCGGTACTACACCTTTCCCTTATTTTGACCAATATGATCGTGGGCTTCATGATTGTAAACACCCAAGCCAATAGCCTACTGAAAAAAATAGAGGGGGAGCTTTCCAATGTCATGCCCCTGCTGTTTGTCCTGTTCTTTGTCCTGGCCGGAGCTAACCTGCATGTGGCAGCCCTGCCTTCACTGGGCCTATTGGGAGTGATTTATATTATAAGCCGTTCCCTCGGTCTGGCCGGAGGAGCCTCCCTGGGAGCTATCATCGGCAGGGCCGAGCCTAAGATCCAAAAGTACCTCGGCCTGGGCATTCTCAGTCAAGCCGGAGTGGCTATCGGCTTGGCATTGATTGTAAAACAGGATTTTTCCGAACTGGGACAATGGGGAGCTGAAATCGGCAGTACGGTAATTACCACCGTCACTGCAACCAGTATCTTCTTTGAACTGATAGGGCCAATCCTGACTAAGTTCGGCCTGCAAAAGGCCGGTGAGATCACCCTTACCCAGGAAAAATAGTACCGAGATATCCTACAGTCCATGTCCTGCTGTGGAAGCTGACTACTTGCGCAGCAGGCCCTGGATTATCATCTCCACCGCCTCATCCTCCGACAATCCGCGGGACATCAGGGTTTGCAGCTGCTTCGAATCGACCGAGCCAATGGCCGCCTCATGGGTGACATGGGCTTTGGGATGACGCACATCGACTATCGGAATAGCCTTTGCCTGGGCCTCATCCTGGACAATTTCATTACAATCCACATGTCCCACCGCACCGGCCGCGGTAGCGGTTAGCTCATTTTGAATTAAGGCCTGGGCCCGGTCACGAACCGCAATATTACTGGTCAGAACACCCCTGGAGTATTCTCCGGAGAGCTTGCCGGCTTCTCGAATTTTTATTACATCGTCCTGACGGCCGCTGATCCGCGAGAGCAGCTCCAGAACAGAATGGGGACCGCATTCAGCCTCGTAATCGATATCGATCAGCCCTACCCGTCCCTTGATAAGCTCAAACTCGGTCGCAAAGCGGCTGGACTCCTCCAGCTGCACCTTGGCCTTTGGGATTACTTTAATGCCGCTGTCCATACTATGCACATGCCGCTCAAAGTACCTATACTCCGCTCCCGGCTCAAGATGAATATCGGCATCCATAATGTGCTCAACTTCAGTTGCATTGGAAAAGCTGCAGTGCGAGATAAAATGAGCCTTGGCTTTTGCACCAAACCGCACGTTCATACGGATGTGCTGCAGTCCGTTCTCCAGCATACCGAAGCAGAAATACACCGGTTGCTCAATTACAGTTCCGGCCTCAACCAGAATATCGACATCTACTCCACGGCTGGTCTCCTGCGATTCTACCTTTAAGCCTTCAACCAGGGTGGTGTTCAGCACCTGGTTTCCATGAATCTCTACGTGGGCAGTTCCCTCATCAAAGGAGTGGCTGTGCATATTGATGGTGGACAACAGACGATCGATTGCAGATTGATTACTCATACCAGAGCCTCTTCATCGGGAACATTTTTGTGGGTACAGGGCACACATTTGCGCTCAAAATAGGAACTCAGCTGTTCAACCGTACCCTTGTCCACCAGGGCACCGTTACACAGCAAAAAGGCATGGTCGGCGTGTTTCAGTACCTCACCCGAGTGAGTGATCATAATAACAGTAGTTCCATGCTCCTTCAGCCATTCCAGTACATCAAAGATTGACTGAATAGCATCAATGTCAACTCCGGAATCCGGCTCGTCCATTAAGACCACCTTTGGATGCATGGCCACGATCGAGGCCAGTTCTATCCGCTTGCGTTCGCCACCGCTGAGGGTTGTATCTACATCCCGATCCAAATAACGGCCGGGGTCAAGGCCAACCATATTCAAGACCTCTTCCGGGCTCTTTGTGCCTCTGCTTTTGTCGCCTGCCCGACGGATAAACTCCCGCACCTTAATACCGTTGAAACGGGCCGGCTCCTGCCAGGCAAGAGTAATTCCCAGTTTTGCACGCTCGTCAATAGAAAGCTCTTTAATCGATTTCCCTGCGAACAGAATATCACCTGTATGGGAGCGGTAGTCCGGGAGCCCCATAATGGTGTGAGCAAGGGTAGACTTTCCGGCTCCGTTTGGACCTACCACCGCATGGATATGCCCTTCCCAGAAGTCCATTGAAAGTTCAAATAGTATTTGCTGCTCTTCAAAGGAGAGAGAGACTTGCTTTAATTCAATAATCCCCATTATTGTTCCCCATATTTTTTTTCCTCCAGCAGTTCGTAGTAATAGCGCGGTTCAATCGTATCGTCCGGAACCCTTAGGGCCTGCAGCACCTCGCGCAGCTTCTTGCGGGCCGGGGTAACTTCCGACTGATCGTCCACTAGTATTTCAATTTCTACAAACCAGCCCAAACCCTCTACGAGACTCAATTCAATTCCCACATTCTCAAAAGTGTACAACTGACCCTGTTTGTGCTTTTCTATATACACTTTATACTCAAGATACTCACAAAAATTGATGAATGCTTCAGCGTCATTCACCTGAAACTCATATTCACGGTTTACTTCTATACCCTCGGCTCGCTCTTTCTGCTTATAGTTAACCGTATTTGACTCAGCTTCCCGCCGAATACGGAACAAAGGTGTATTCTGTTGGGAACACGAAAAATAGGTATCCCGTTTCTCATAGGAGTTTTGAAACTCAGCAACTGCCTGGATATTCTCACGGAGGCGGTCTACCTCCTGCACCCAGGCTTTTATCTCTACTTCAATTGCCATATTAGTCCTTCCAGGGGAAGATCATCCCCTTCAGTGACCGTGGTCCGACTTTCTCCTTTTCGTTCATCAACAGGGCTCCCCAGGGGATCTCCTTTGGATTCACATTCGGATGCTCTTCAATATAATCATACTTATACATCAACAGCTTTAAGGCTATTTGATGGGAATAGAGAATTGAGCTTATACCGGGTACTAAAAAGGCAGTTGCCACGGATATTAAAAAGTTTATCAGAGAATATATCCCCATAAACACTGAAAAACCCGGGTTATCGAAAAACAGGATCAAACTTTTTTTCAAAACCTTCTTAACTTCGGTATTCAATTGACGTCGTACAGGAAAAATCCATAGAGAAATAAACCACCAGAGCACAGAGACCCAAAACAAAATTGCCAGGGCAGCCAGTCCAAAGACACCTCCCAAGGAGATGTAGAAAGGAAAGCCGATCATCAAAATGAGTACATGAATAGTAGTGATGGTCCCAAAGACAGCGGAGAGCTTCCAGGTAGAGGTAATATAACTTGGAAACTCTCTAAACTCCGGGGCACGATCGAATACAAGATCGCCTAAAAAGAGTGATACCCCTCCTGAGTAAAAATGAAACAAGTATATAACCAGCACTAACATGAAAATGGTAAGTGCCACTTTTCCGGAGGCGATCATCGGGATTGCCAGAAATAAAATAATAAGCAGAATGAAGCCCACATTCAAAGCAATTAATGTCAGGAGGTTGTCCCATCCATCGAAGAACGCCTTTTTTATAAAGAAACCTGTCATCTATATTTACACCTTTATTTAATGTTAAAGATTCTATTAAGAAAATAGCCGGATACGGCTATTTTCGTCGTTTCGCATGCCGCTATGCAGCATGCGAAACTATTTCTGAACCCGCAGAAAAGGATACGCAGCCAGAGGAAGCACGGCCAAGGCACACATTGCCCAACCAAGACCAACGGTATCCACTAATGCACCGAAAATCGGTGAGGCAACAGCCACCACAATAGTCTTCAGCTGACTTTCGGCGGACAGCCCTGTAGCCATTACCGTTCCCTTTATTTTTTCGCTGACATAGCCAACCGTCATGGGGCGGCGGAGGTTTTGCAGCACATAAAAGCCGATAAACAACACCACCGCAATTAAGGATGCATTGTAACGCATACTCACCCCTACGGCAACCACAGTTATAATCGAAACCAGGTAAGTGAGGTTCAGCCCTTTCTCGGGGGTACTAAACCATTCGGAGACTTTTCCAGCCCGCTGTGAGACGGTTGCAGTGAGCATATACAGGATAAAATAGAGTCCCCCAATAACCAGGGCCACCCGCTTCTGCTCACCCAGGGCAAGCAGAACCGGGAGTCCCAAGGCAAGGTTCCTCATTATGGGCTGGATGTAGTCCTTGGAAGTCTTGAACACTCCGTCATACAGGCTCGAGTTCAGCATCAAACGGCGTAACTTTCGGTATTTCAGCAGATCTCGAAAATCATGCAGGGTTGCCTGTAGGGAATCACGTAAACTTCGTTTTAATTTTTTGCCGACAGCCTCATCCGATAAGGAGGGCTCTGCACTCGGCTGGGGGCCACCTTCAGCACCGACGGCATCGCCGCTGAAATCGAGATATTTGGGATAGCTCTTGAGAAGCAGAAAGCCTATTATATACGGAATAATACTGTAAAGAAACACTTGGTGGTACTGACCATGGGCAAATACAATCAGACCGGCCAGCAGAGCCGAAAGCGCTGATCCGCGCTGTGCCCAGCTGCGGGTATGCCCGTAGTAGTGGACTTTTTGGTCGGCTATTCCCTGACGGGTTATATAATCGAGAATCATCGCTTTATGGGTGCCGGTTCTGAAAGCCTCGCCAAGCGCAAACAACATCATTGCTCCTATATACGGAACAAAGGCAGGGAAAAAATAGAACACCAGGAAAGAGAAGATATAGGCCACGAAAGCAGCCATCATCGACCTGCGTCGACCATATGAGTCTGCAATAATGCCTGAGGGGATCTCCAATATATTTGTGGCAATTTCACGGATGCCGAATAGTATACCTATTTCGAAATAGCTTATTCCCACTTCTCTGAAAAAGAGAATCAGATAAGGGTCAAAAAAACGCAGATTTTTAACAAACCCGTAGAATGAAAATTTCCAAAACTGAATATCTTTGTTAAACTTTTCCATGAGACGAGTATACAAAATCGAGTAGGGTACGAGAGGGGAATTCCCCCCTCTCGTAGCCCTCTCACAGAACCGTACGTACGGACCTCGTATACGGCTCCTGTATTTACTTATTCCCTATATCCCGGGAACAGAGTAACCGGTTTGAACTGACGA
>JAIPFV010000067.1 GCA_021736475.1 Spirochaetia bacterium
CGAGCCAGGAGATACAAGATGAGATCGAAATCTACAATAGTTTGCGCGAAGAGAGTATTGCCCAATCGTGGAACGTTGATCAGTTTGGTATCGATCGGTATCGCTATAAATTAGCTCTTTTTACCAACAACAGCAATTCCCGCGTAACCCATCTCGGAGCAGAAGAATACGTTACAAGCTATATGCAGGGTTTACTCCAAGGCAATGAACATGTTGATATCGAAGATACCGGAGCTGTAGAATCATTTGCAGAGGCCTTTAGAAGGGCCCGAGAGACTGATGTCGATTATTTTATAGTAATTACTTATCGCGAAGGTGAACGGGCTTTTAAGGGATCGGCAACAGTGTATAACGGGTCCACCGGAACCATTATAAAGACATTTACTAGTTTGCGCACGGGAAATAGACGGGTTAGTCAAGCTCTCATACGAATAGCAAGTACTATCTCTGACAGCTTACCATTGCGGGGCCGAATTTATCGGAGACAAGATGACACGGCTTTGCTCGATGTAGGTGACTTCCAAGGAGTTTCACCCGAGGACCGGTTTTATGTTATTCGCGGAGAAAATTTGGAGCTTGCAGATAGCCGATTTGCCTTAGAGTACGATCAGCGTTATATTCTAGGTTACATAGACATAACCGAAGTAGATGATCTGCTTTCAGTGGGTCAAGTGAACACAGATCAATTCTTCGATTTAATAAATCCCGGCGATGCAATAATTCCGGAGAGCAGTACCAGTGAGGAAAATGAAGAAAATGGGGTAGCGACCCAAGAGGGTGCTGAGCTTGGCGAATCTCCCGTAATTCCCTCAGAGATCTATAAATCACTGCTCGAGATAGAGTGATTCATTGACATATATTTCCCTATATCATATAGTTTAGTCTCACAAAAAGATTTATAAGCTAGGAGGATAAGATGAAATTAGCAATTAACGGATTTGGAAGAATTGGAAGAAGCGTATTTAAGGTAGCTTTCGAACGGGATGATGTTGAGGTAGTTGCCATTAACGACATCACCGATGCACAGACTCTGGCACATCTGCTCAAGTATGATTCTAACTATGGACCTTTCCCTTACAAAGTTGAAGTAAAGGAAGACGCAATTGTAGTTGGAGGAAAAGAGGTAAAGGTGCTGGCCGTACGCGAACCGAAGAATCTGCCCTGGAAAGATATGGGCGTTGATGTTGCTATTGAATCAACCGGTATATTCCGCTCAGCCTCCGGCCCTAAGGGCGGCTATAAGGATCACATTCTAGCCGGCGCAAAAAAAGTTATTCTAACTGTTCCCGCAAAAGACAAGGTTGATAAGACCATCGTTCTTGGTGTAAACGACAGCGATATTGCAGATAGCGATGAGTCCGTGTCCAATGCTTCCTGCACCACTAACTGTCTTGCTCCTATAGCCAAGGTGCTTCACGACAGCTTTGGTATTGAAGAAGGGCTCATGACCACTACCCACGCATATACTGCCGATCAAAACCTGCAGGATGGTCCGCATAAGGACCTCCGTCGTGCACGGGCTGCGGCGCTTTCTATTATTCCTACCACTACCGGTGCTGCTAAGGCCGTGGGTTTGGTAATTCCCGAACTAAACGGTAAGCTCAACGGCATGGCCATGCGAATTCCCACACCAACCGGTTCTATTGTGGATTTAACTGTCCAACTTAAGGGCGATCCTTCGGTTGAAGAGGTAAATGCGGCTATGAAGAAGGCGGCAGAAGGTCCCATGAAGGGGATTCTCGAATATACTGAAGACCCGATCGTCTCTATCGATATTAAAGGCAACCCCCGCTCATCAATTTTCGATGCCCAAAGTACCATGAAAATCGGAAAAGGCTTTTTTAAAGTACTGTCCTGGTACGACAACGAATGGGGCTACAGTAACCGTGTAGTTGATCTGGCCGCAAAACTCGTTTAAGGGGGCTTTTATGGCCGTTAAAACAGTAAAAGATATTGATTTAAAAGGTAAACGTGTCCTTGTTCGGGCGGATTTTAATGTCCCCCTCAAGGAGGGCGTAATTACCGATGATACTCGTATTAAAGCGGCCCTACCGACGCTCCAGTATATACTGGAGCAGGAGGGGGCTTCTCTGGTCCTGATGAGCCACCTCGGCAGGCCCAAGGGCGAGCCGAAACCGGAGTTTAGCTTAGCACCAATTGCCCAGCGTTTATCCGAGCTGCTGGACCGACCGGTTGAGATGGCGAGCGACTGTGTAGGTAGTGAAACTGCCCAGATGGCCGAGAAGCTTAAACCGGGGGAAGTACTGTTGCTCGAGAACGTACGTTACCACGCCGGCGAAACTAAAAATGATGCTGAGTTTGCAAAGCAACTGGCAAAAAACGGAGACGTGTTTGTAAACGATGCTTTTGGCACCGCTCATCGCGCCCATGCCTCTACTGAAGGGGTTGCGCATGTGCTGCCCTCTGCCGCCGGATTTCTTATCGACAAGGAAGTACGTTTTTTTGAACACCTCCTGTCGAATCCTGAAAAACCCTTTGTTGCGGTTATCGGCGGGGCGAAAGTTTCAAGCAAAATCGGGGTTTTAGAGACTCTACTTGATAAATGTACAACCCTGGTAATCGGCGGAGCAATGTCATATACCTTTTTGAAGGCGCAAGGCCATTCTATAGGTAAATCGATGATAGAAAATGATTATATTGATACCGCGAAATCTCTGCTTGAGCGAGCCCAAAAGGCGGGCATTCAAGTTCTTTTGCCGCTGGATCATATGGCCGGAAGAGAATTCGATGAAAACACCGACCCGGTATATGTGGACGAGGTAGATTTGCCGGATGAACTAATAGGGCTTGATATCGGCATGAAAACCCTGGAGGCCTTGAAGGAAAGCATTTCCGAAGCCAATTCACTAGTCTGGAATGGTCCGATGGGAGTATTTGAGTTCGAGAACTTTGCGAAAGGCACCCTTGAGGTTGCTGAAATGGTGGCCGCTTGTAAGGGTACTACTGTGGTCGGCGGTGGTGATTCCGTTGCCGCGGTAAATAAATTCGGTTTTGCGGAAAAAATCGACCATGTTTCAACCGGGGGCGGCGCCAGTCTCGAGTTCCTTGAAGGAAAAAAATTACCCGGTATTGCGGTACTAGAAAAATAACAGCAGCCGTTAACCGGTTGCATAAATGGGAGATTATATGCGAAAACCTTATATAGCTGGAAATTGGAAAATGCACAAAACCAGGGTCGAAGCCCGTGATGACGCGGCAGATCTGGTACAACAGGTGAAAGGAGTAGACCATAGGGTTATGATAGCTCCTGCTTTCACTTCGCTTGGAGTAGTTGCCGAAGTAGTTAAAGGCAGCAATGTGATATTAGGTGCACAAAACATGGCCGCTGCAGAAGAAGGCGCCCATACGGGGGAAATCTCTCCGCTTATGCTGAAAGAGTGCGGGGTTGAAACCGTTATACTTGGACATTCTGAACGTCGCCACGTGTACGGAGAAACCGACCAACTTATTAACACGAAAGTGAAACTGGCGTTGCAGCACGGATTTGAAGTAATTTTGTGTATCGGAGAGACCCTTGAAGAGAGAGAGGCCGAGCAAGCAGAGGCGGTGGTAAAAGAGCAGCTAAGTGCCGGATTGCTGGATGTAAAGAGTGACCAGCTTGAGAAGGTAGTAATTGCCTACGAACCGGTGTGGGCCATTGGAACCGGAAAAACCGCCACCCCTGAGGATGCGGATGCAATCCACAAAGTAGTTCGTGATGAAGTAGAAAACTTGTACGATCATAAGGCGGCCGAACAGATGATTATACAATACGGTGGTTCGGTTAAGCCTAAAAATATAGCATCGTTGATGGACAAAGAGAACATCGACGGTGCACTGGTTGGAGGTGCATCGTTGAAAACGGAGACCTTCGTACCTATTGTGAAATTTAAGTAACTAGTAATGGAGTAACAATTATGGGATTTTTTGGTATTTTGCTCTTGGTAATCTTTGTTATTACGGCGCTTTTATTGATTGTGCTGGTAATGATCCAAGACGACCAAGGTGAAGGATTAGGCGGAATTTTCGGCGGCTCAAGCAGTACCGCATTTGGTTCTCGTTCGGGTAATATTCTTACACGTGCAACCTCTGTTTTGGGAGCAGTATTTTTACTGACTGCTTTCGGACTGGCATGGGTAAATAAAACCCCTGAAGGAGGCGATGTAATCAGCGCCGCCCGTGCGGAGTCTTCTCAACAAAGTGAAGATTGGTGGAATGAACCGGTTGAATCACCGGCAGTAGAAGAACAGGAACAGGATGAACTGCCTAACACTATAGAACAGTAAATCCCAGAGCGTCCCCGTTGTCTTTATGGGCGCGGGGACACTTTTTTTGTTCGGACAAATCCCCATGCATTCCGTGCATGCCTAGGAGCTATAATGAAAGTAGCAATAGTTTTTTTTGCCGGTAACAACCGTAAGCAGCTGACTGAAACTGCAAAAGGTTTACAGCAGGGATTAGAAAAACAAGGCCATCAGGTAGATCTCATTGATGGAGATCGAGATGTTAATGTAAAGCTCACTATCTACGAATATATATGTATCGGGGCTACGGCAATTAATTTCTTTGGGGGGAAGGTCAAAGGACATATCCCAAAGTTTCTTGCCAACTCCGGTCTAGTATCCGGTAAACGATGCTTTGCATTTACAACTAAAACCGGCCTCAGACAGATGAAAACCCTGCGTGCACTGATGAATTACATGGAACATGAGGGAATGTACTTAAAGAATTCAGATGTGCTTGCAAATTCTCAAGAAGCAGAGGAAGTTGGAAAACGGCTTCATGTGGGTTAAGTTTGAGAGCAATAAAGCTTAAAAGGAAGGTTATAGCTATATGAGAAAGATCGGATTAGCCGTATTAATAATACTGACTGCTTTGACCGGCTCGGTATGGGCAGATATTATCGGGGAAACCGTTGCAACGGTAAACCTGACTCGTACCGAGGGTATTACAAAACAGCAGGTAGATAAAAAATTAGCTGAAGTCCGCAACATGGGCACACAAACGGGTATTCAGCCCGATAAGATAACCCGTGATCAAATAATTGAATCGCTTATCTCAGAGGTCCTCATTAAACAGGCCGCTGAACGCGACGGCATAAGAGTTCAGCAGGAAGATATTGACCGGCTTGTAAACCAGCAGAAGCGTCAAATTGAAGCACAGATGGGTCGACAGCTTAGTGACCGGGAGTTTCAATCTATAGTAAGTCAGGAAACCGGATATTCATGGAAGGAATACCGGCAGCGATTAGAGAACCAAATACTGCAGCAAACCTATATCACCCAGAAAAAACGGGGCATGTTCGAAGCCATAAATCCACCGACTGAAAAGGAAATTCGGGCTTTGTACCAAGAAAATGCCACCGAGTTTACCAATCCGGAGTTCGTACGCATAAGTCATGTATTTATTCCTCTTGCCAATAAAAGTGAGTCCGAACAAGAGGAAGCGCGTAATAAGATTGAAAGAGCACGCAGTCAACTCCGTTCAGGTGAAATGAGTTTTGACGATCTGGTATTGAAATACTCTGAAGATGAAAACTCTAAATTTAGTGGTGGTGATGTCGGCTTTGTCACTCGCAATAATAAACAGGTTAAACAGGTATACGGCCAAAACTTTTTCCAGGAGATTTTTGAATTGGATGAGGGTGAAGTATCAGATATTATAGAGTCTAACGTTGGGTTCCATATTGTAAAGGCAACCACCCATGAGATGCCGAAGATTCTCGGTCTGGACGACCGGATTGCCCCGGATAACCCGACTACAGTACGTGAATATTTGCGTAATCGAATCTACCAGGAGCGTCAGCAGCAAACCCTCCAACAGGCTATGAACGACGTGATGGAAGAATTACGCGAACAGGCCGAAATTGTACGATACGACTAAGGATGGGATCTAGAAGAAAAGCGCGTATATTAGCGCTGCAGGCATTGTTTAGCTGGGATTATACAGCCAAGAGCAGTGCTGAACTTGGACGCTTCGAATGGCTGGATGAAGAACGGCTGGCAAATTTTGAGGACGATACCCTCATGTTTGCCCGCCTAATTGTGCAGGGAACCCTGGAAAATATAGAGGAGATCGACACTAAAATTACCGAGCAGCTTGAGCATTGGGATTTCAGTCGTCTGGCCCGGGTCGATTTAGCAATTCTGCGTTTTAGCATATATGCATTAGTATATCAAAAGGAGATACCCTCCTCTGTAACTATTGATGAGGCAATTGATATTGCAAAGCACTACGGGAGCGTCGACTCTTATCGTTTTATCAATGGTGTTTTGGATGGAATACGCAAGCAGTTAACGGAAAAGTAATGAATAAAAAAGATGTGTGGTTGTTAGCGGCGATCGTTGCCATAGCTTTAATGCTTGGTCTTACGCTTACAACCATACGGCAGCAAAAAAAAAGCACCAGTGCTATCCAGGAAGCTGATAAAATTGCAGAAATAGACAAGCTTTTGGCCAATGGAATCGAAGGAGCCGCTGCCGAAAATATTGAGGCCCTTGCCCGCAAAGATCTATCTGCTGCAAGCTACATCAGGTTACTCAAAAGGGCCTGGCAAATCTCCCGCCGTACCACAAACTATGACTTGTATAACCGCGTTTCCCGGGCAGCTTTGGAATCATACCCGGCCCGGTCGGATCTGAATGCACTTCGAATGTACGGTCTATTACGCGAAGGCCGTACCGAAGCAGCAGCAGAAATTTATAATCAAAGCAAAATTGAAACCACAGATTGGCCTAACCTCACCTCCGAGATAAGCTTATATGCAGAGACCTCCGAGAAAGCGAAGGGTGAAGCTCTTTCCAATACTAGCAGCGCCGAAGACTTTCTTGCGATGTATCGCAAAACCGGGAGCTATGGATTTTTGCTTGATGCAGCACTGCTTTTACTGCGCCGCGGGGAGGTACAAGCAGCTTATTCTACTGTGTCTACGGAAACAGGTTCAGAAACATTGCCCCCCGATTTTTTGTTTCTCCTCGCGTTCGATGCAGCTAAATGGCAGCACGCACAAACTGTATTAGCCGATCAGCCTCAAATATTCAGCAAAATTGAATATCAGTTTCTGAAAGCAGATATTTTCATGTACCAGAACCAGCTTTTCATGGCGGCAGAACTGTATGAAAAGCTTTTAGAAAAAGATGTTCAGCTTAATCCTGCTCTAAAGAGCAGGGCTTTACTTAACCTTCTGTACATTTACGATACACTTGAAAAGCCCATTCCAACTTCAATCATGCAGTTGGTAATGGATATCTCAACCGAAGATCCTGAGAATTCTGCACTGCTGTTTGCCGGCTATTTTTTATCACATAACAACACCGAACGGGCCCAGAAAATTTTGGATGTTTCCGCTAAGGATGATCAGCAAAGCGTTCTGAGACAGGTTATTCAGGAAGGTGCCGGTCAAAGGGTAAATCCTGAACGTTACAAATCGCTGTTATGGCGATTAGTATATAGAACTGAACAGGAGAGATATGCCCAGTATTTGGCTTGGTTCCTTATAGGGATAGAGGATATTCAGGGCCTTAAAAGCTTAACTGACCACAGCCGCCGGACCTTCGGAAACCGCAGCTGGATACAATTTTACGAGGGCGTAGTGCTGATGTATTCTCGCGATTACGTACAAGCGGCTGAGACATTTAAGAGTTCTTTTTCTGAAGAGAACCATTGGGAATATCTCTACAATGCCGCTATAGCATATACCGGGGCCAACGACCTATCCTCAGCCCTTGAGGAATTGGAGGCTGCCGAGGCTGTAGTTCCGTCCGGCTCGCCCGGGAATGCTGCGGTGTTAGCTGAACAGATTGAACTGCTTATTCAAAGCAACCGCTTGTCTGAGGCGCGCTCACAACTGTCTATTTTAGAAAACAGGTTTCCACACAATATGAACGTAGGGCTCCTAAAGAGCCTGCTTGAAGCACGCTTAAGCGACTGATATTATTAAACGGGAGATACGTATTTCATGATAAAACTTAAAAGCCGCGAGGAAATTGAAAGAATAAGAGAATCCTGTCATTTGCTTGAACGGACCCATCAGGAAATTGCAAAACTAATTGATGTAGGAATTACCACCCTCGAATTAGACAGTTTTGCCAAAAACTATATTGAGAGCCATGGGGGAATCCCGGCCTTTCTTAATTATATGGGGTATCCGGCCAGTTTATGCACTTCAGTGAACAGCGTAGTTATTCATGGAATTCCGGGGGAACATAAGCTTAGAAACGGGGATATAATCAGCCTAGACTTAGGTATCGATTTGAACGGGTATTTTAGCGATGCCGCGCGCACTTATGAAGTGGGCACGGTATCGGACAATGCACATGAGCTGGTTGAAGTAACCCGTCAGTGCTTATATGCCGGAATAGATAAAGCACAAACCGGTAATCGAATACAGGATATCGGACGAGCAGTTTCCGCACTAGCTAAACGACATAATTTCGGAGTTGTAAAAGACTACTGCGGCCATGGAGTGGGTTTCTCCCAGCACGAGGATCCCCAGATACCGAATTATGTAAGCCGGGGTCCAAATCCTCGAATTAAGCAGGGTATGATACTGGCGATAGAGCCTATGATCAACCTTGGAACCGGTAAAGTGGTGGTGCATGATGATGGCTGGACTGTGGAAACCGAGGATGGACAATTATCCGCCCATTGGGAACATACTGTTGCAGTGTTTGATGATCATACCGAAATTTTAACCCAGATAGATTAGTGCTATTTTTTTTGACGCTTGAAGAAAAAAATATATATATTCTATATAAGTTTTAAAACAAAGCATAAGCTGTGGAGGAAAGTGAATATGAATCACAGAAAATTATTCTATTCAAAGAAGTTCTTTCTGTTTAATTTGGTATTGGTTGGGATTCTAGTTGGTTTTACACTCTCACTCGTTACATTCGGCTGTTCTACCGAAGTAAAGCCCGGAGAAAAAGCACAAGCACAGACAAGCACAGGAACTATAGAGAATGGGAGTGCTACTTCAACAGCGCTTTCTTTGCAGAACTCATTTAGGAGTGTTGCACAGAAAGCACTTCCGGTCGTAGTTGAGCTTAAGGTTGTAGAAATCCGACAGCAGCGGGTACCGGACTCCCGTGGCTGGCCTTGGGACTTTCTTTTTCCTGAAGAAGAAAATAATAATAACAACAATGGTGAGAACCAGGAACGCGAATTTCGCAGCCAAGGGCTTGGTTCCGGGGTTATTGTGAGAAATGAAGGAAACAAATACTATATCCTTACAAATGACCATGTGGTTGGTGAAGCCGACGAAATCGTAGCCGTGTTAAACGACGGCAGGGAGTTTACCGCCACTCTGGTTGGAAAAGACCCGAGAAAAGACCTGGCTCTGGTAATGTTTGAAGCGGAACAGGGAAATATTCCAATTGCCGAGCTTGGCGACTCCGATGCCACCCAGGTTGGTGACTGGGTATTAGCAGTAGGAAGCCCCTTTGGTTTTGTCTCCAGTGTGACAGCCGGAATTGTAAGTGCAAAGGGGCGATCGGGGCCTCAGGGCAACATTAGTGATTTCATACAGACCGATGCGGCTATCAACCGGGGAAATTCCGGGGGCGCACTGGTAAATATTCATGGAGAAGTGGTTGGAATTAATACCTGGATTGCAGCCCCAACGGGCGGCAGCGTAGGATTAGGATTTTCTATACCCATAAACAATGCCAAAAAGACTATTGAAGACTTTATTACCAAGGGAAAGGTTGAATACGGATGGCTTGGTGTTACCGTTGGAGATGTGAACCAGGAGCTTGCCGAGGAACTTGGAATTGAAGAGACCAAGGGCGCTTTCATCCATAATGTGTATATCGATTCTCCGGCAGACAAAGGCGGTATACGTCCTGGAGACTTTATTACTCAGATAAATGGTGTGAAGGTCACCAGCCGGGATGAAGTAGTAAGAAAAGTTGGAGATTTAGAGGCCGGCGATACTGCCACCTTTAAGGTAAACCGCTTCGGCAGCACGCGTACGGTAGAAGTTAAGATTGGTGAAAGAAAGGACAGTGAAGAGATCCTGTCCAACCAAAAGAAACTGTGGCCGGGAATGATAGTAGTACCTTTGAACGAAGAGGTCCGTAAGCAGCTTAACCTGGATGATTCACAAAACGGGGTATTAGTTGCTAATGTCGATCGGGGAACAAAAACTTATATCGGCGGTATTAGAAATTACGATGTAGTCACAGCGGTGAACGATGAAAAGATTGAAACAATAGAAGATTTTTATCAGTTGATCGGAGATAAATCCATCGATGAGTTCAAAATTTCGTACCTGCGGGAAGGCGAAAAATACTTTACCGGAATTGAGCGTTAGGGTACACTACATATTGAATTCAGTGTAAACTCAGGGAGGACTGGAAAGTCCTCCCTTTACTTATTCGGAGGCATTGATGAAAGATTTTGTCGAGTACGACCAGGTACGAAACAACTCTCTTAAACTCGCATATACTATTCATAAGGACGGGTTTATCCCGGATGTTATCTATGTACTGCTGCGGGGCGGTGCATATATTGGCAATGTGATTAGTGAATATTTTAAAATAGTACGGAAGGACGAACGCCCCGTTTTTTATGCAGCCGTAGTCGCCCGCTCTTACACTGATATCCATAAACGCTCACGTGTAATGATAGATGGATGGACCTATAAACCTGAATACCTGCGGAACGGGGATAAGGTTTTATTGGTCGATGATATTTATGACTCAGGGCGAACCATGAACTATCTGGCTGAAGTTATCATGGACCATGGTATTCCCCGGGACGATTTAAAAATAGCGGTTCACGATTATAAGGTGTTCCCCGACAGTTCCGAGCAGATGCCTGTAAGTCCCGACTACTTTTGCCGTAAGCATACGGTCACTTCCCCTGAAAACGATGTATGGATTCACTATAAAAGTCACGAATTAGTTGGCCTTACTAAAGAAGAATTCCTGAATAACTACTCCTTCACCGATAAGGGTTTTATAGAAATCCTTGATAAGGAACTGTTTAATAGATAGGGGGGTACGAGCATCCCAAATACAGGTAAATTACAAAAAATACCGATTTTAATATTCCTCCTTTTGCTCGGACTGGTACACACGTACTCGCAGGAAAACTCGGTAACCCTAACACCGGACCCAGGTGCTTTTTCCGAAGCTGTGTATGTGCATATTGAATCGAACAGAGATAAGCCGGTGCAGTACCGCTTCAGCGGCAGCAGCGATGACACCTGGCTGGACTACAGCCGGGCTCTGCACCTCTCTGCACTATCAGGGGAAGAACGAACTTTTACTCTTCAAGTGCGCTCGCAGAGTGCAGGTGCGGATACGGTAGAGAACTTTCAGTATGTGATCGACCGGCGTATGCCGGATGAGCCGGAAATAGATGCACGCCGGCAGGGTGCAGGGTATCTTATTGATTTTTCAGTAAATGAAACCAACACACAGGTAAGTTACTGGGTTTCCAGTTTTGAAACCACAGAGTTCAAAACCTGGGACAGACACATGGTAACCGCACCGCAGAAAAGTGTTGTGAAAGCATACACTGTCGACGGGGCGGGCAACCGCAGCCGGGTGGTCACTAAAAGGCTTGAAGAGCTGCGTCCCTGCGCAAGCGTTTCAGAGATCGACCTCCCTTCTCCGGTAACCGGGACTTTTGCAAATGCACAATGGCTCGTTATTCCAAATGCCCACTGCTTTGAATGGGTTCGCTACAGCCTAGAAACAGAAAGCTCCCGCACTCAAGAAGCCGTTTATACCGCCCCTGTTCTCATACGCAGCACCGGCACTATCAATCTTAAGATTCAAGCCAAGCCTTATTACCAGGAGCAGTTGTCCGAGAAAAAAGTAGAATTTACCGTTGCCGAGCCGCAAAGTTCGGTTATGAATGCATTTTCGGCGACATCAACAAACGCAAGTGGGCCGGTCGACGATATTCGCTCTTTTCCATTCCCCGCTGTCCAAGGGGAGGTGGAACTCTATTACAGTTTGGAGGATACCCCCGTCAGCCTGAATCATCCTCAACTTGAATCTCAAATTCCGGTCAAACTGGCTGAGGGTATGAAAAATTATTTAGTCTATCGTATTGGAGCGTATCTACCGACTGAGGATCGAATGCTGCAATACCGGTTTTTTTATGTCATCGATGAAAGAATACCACCCAATCCGCAATTTCATTTATCTGATACACTCCCGTTTCGTTCAAAGCTTCAAGTAGAATTAGAAGCAGCGAAGGAAGCCGAAATTTATTACAGCACCGACGGGTCTACCCCCGACCGATTTTCCCTACGGTATACAGGGCCTTTTGACATTACCTCCAATGGAAATTCGGATTTAGGAGTAATACCGGTGCAGGCTGTAGCTCGATACCCGAACGGGAACAGCAGTGAGATAGTGCGAAAACAGCTAGCCTATGATAGAAGAGCACCTTCCCCTCCAAGTTTTGCTATCCTAAAAATAGATAAGTACGGTGCTGATATTCAGGTAGATCATCCGGATTCTTCTATGGAAATTGTGTATGCAGTGGGATACGGAAATACTCCCCCTTTGCAGATAAACCGAAATTCTCCTGTAATATCAAGGAATTTACGAATAGACTTTCCCTTTGGGTTTCAGGGAAAAGCCTTTGTGCGTTTTGCAGCCAAGGATCAAGCTGGGAATATTTCAACCGCCACAGCTACCGCACGGGTTGAGGTTGACTCAGTACCGCCGGCAGCCCCCTCCATACGCCGAGACCGACAAAAGATACTAATAGAGGGTTCCTCCGATTTGTTTTACCGCTTGTTCTATCGTAACCAAGCCACAAAGGATGAATTTACGGAGTATACCGGACCTATCGACTTCAACGTGGAAAATAACATCCGCCAAGAGATTAAAGTAGCCGCGTACGCCGAAGATTCGAATAAGAATCGATCAAAAAGAACGGAGAAGGTGTTTGTTATAGATACCCGCCCTCCTAAACAGCCTCAGATTATCAGCACTGTGGATAGATCCACAGTTAACCGGCCCATCGCGGTTCGTTGTATCGGCCCATATACGGATTCTGCTGTCTATTATACATTGTTCAGAGTCGCAAAAGGAGACAGCCTTCCCCAGGAAGCTGAAAATTCAAAACCTGGGTTTGCGGATAGTTTATATAGTGAGCCTATCCGGCTCAGTGGCATCGAGGAACGGGAAGTTCTTTATGTAATAAAAGCACGCAGCTATCTGCCCTCCGCAGAGGCCTGGAGTGCTGTAACCAGCAGCTCGTTCACCATAGACAGAAAATCACCCGAACCCGTCAAGCTTGAGCCCATTATAGGGAAAACAGGGCTTTTCTCCGAACCGGTTACTGTTCAGGCTGAAGCAGCCACTGCGGAAGAGGTGAGCTGGATATATGTAGTTGAAGAACCTTCTGCAGCTGCTGATGTTACCCTTGAGACAGTGCTCTCAGAGGGGGTACCTTTGTCACGGGGAGTACTAATTGAAGGTGCCGAGGGGGAAGAGAAAAGATACCAAATCCATAGCGTAACCGTGGACAAAGCCGGAAACAGCAGATGGAGCGAAACCGTTGAACTAACGATCGATCGTAAAAAGCCTGAGATTCCCCCGTTAGAAGGCTTACCACCTGCAGCGGATACAAATAGTCAGATCAAAATTTCTGCTCCCGACGGTTATCAACCTAAAATTATCTATGAACTCGCTGTGAACCAAGGCCTGCCGCCGGTGCCCAAGGCCGATTCACCGGTTCTTAATAATTCTCCTTTAGTATTAAGCGGCACCCCTGAGTCTGACAGCGGAATAAACCATTATGTAATTTCCTATCGAAGTTTAGACCAGGCCGGTAACATGTCGCCAGTGAAAACTGAACACATAAGAATTTCCGGGATTAAACCCCCGTCACCGCAGATTATTGTGGAGCAAATAGGCACACAGCTGGTTTTTGTACAAATAGATTCGGAGCATGTAACATATGTAAAAATAAACGATGAAAACTATAAGCTTTACACTCAGGGCATTACTTTTTATCAAAGCACTTCAACTGAAAAGTTTAAAATTGAAGCGTATTCCCAAAACAGCTTTGGGAATAGAAGCGACATCTCCAGAGAAGTTGTGTCTTTTGAGGTATCTAATCAGCCCTTCATCTATGGTGTAGAGGACGGGCAGCTCTACACCGAGGATGTGCACATTAAACCGGCCCACAATAGGTTAGATGTCCGTTACGAGCTAGCAAGCAGTAAATACAGCGGTGACTCTTTGAGTGGAAATTCCCCAAAGCTGTTCAAGCCTATCTCTATTCGTCTCAACCAGGGGCAGAGGGAAGAGTACCGTTTGTCCGTCGGACTGTATGATAAAGAGAGCGATTCAATTCACTCAATCCAAAGCTATACGTTTGTGATTGATAAGGCATCACCGCTTCCACCCAGGATAGTCGGCATTCAGCCGGACTACCACTATACGGAAGATCAAACCATACGGTTTATTACAAACAGAGATACTACGGTTTACTTCCGGACCAGGGATGAGGCACAGTCAAACACGTCCTTCAGGCCTTATGTACAGCCGGAGAAGGTAAGTGTCCGCCCGGGAACCAGTAAAACGATAGTTGTAGAAGCCTGGGCTGAAGACAGTGCCGGAAATAGAAGCGAAGAGGTGTCTGAAAGCTTCGTCATTGATAAAGAAAGCATTTATGTGTCACAGCGGGGACAGGACTCATTCTCCGGTGGAAAAGAGACTCCCTTTCGAAGTATTGATCGGGCCTTGTATGAGGCATCCACCTCCAGCAGAAATACTATTTATCTAGCTGCCGGCGACTACACAGTCACCGATCCGATTTCAGTAAAAAAAGAACTTAATATAATTGGAGAATCCCCCGAGGAAACTTCGCTCAAAGCAAGCGATGAGTTCAACAGCCTTACAGCACTTTTTACGGTGTCCCGGGGAGCTCTAAAGATAGAGAATGTCCTTATATCGAACCACAATCTTAACAGGCCTTTGGTGGTACAGGAGGGTGAGTATTCGAGGCTGGCCTTCCATAACAGCACCATTCTGCATACACAACCGGGCCCTCAAACTCTAATTTGGTCAAAAGCCGGCGAGCTTGTTCTGGACAAAGCCTTTATAGAAATTGACTCTGTTCGTAATGGATCTATTCTAAAAATTGACGACAGTAGCGCAGAGCTGCGTGACTCTACAATCGGAGTAAACACTAGCTATAACAGCCTTGTACTGCTGCAGCTGCACGCTTCTCAACTTAAAATTAGCGGGACTAAACTCACAGCTGGGGCATCTGAGAAAGTTCAGGTAATTAACGCGGAAAATAGCGATATTGTTATTGAAAACAGCTCGATCGATTACGGAAGTTCCAAGATAAGAGCTACCGGTATTCAGCAGATGGGTGGAAGATTAACGCTGAAAGATACACGCATCGGCAACGACAATGGCTCGGCACATATCGCGGCCGGTATTAAACTGGAAAATGTGGATGCCGAAATTGTGGGTGCTACTTTAAACGGATTTGCGGAGCTTGGTATTATTCAACTGGAAGCCAAAAACAGCCGCTTAATCCTGAGGGATTCTAGCTTTAGTAACGCCGGCACCCAGGAGTTTTCGTATCTGATGCGACTGCAGGGTGGCAGCAGCAGCCTTAGCAATACTCAGCTAAAGGCTGATAGATCGTATAATGTGTTTGGAATCGAATTAAGGGACCGGGCGGCGGCAATGCTGCAGAACAGCGAGATAGAGCTGCACCAGGGCGAGAGCAGTACCTACGGTATCACAACCCGGGGGCCGGTACTGTGTACGGTCCAGCAAAGTCGGCTTACTAATATTCCTGAACAGGGCTCTACTGGTACCGGCTCGATTGCAGTGCTGCAAGAGGATTCCCAGGGGGATGTTAAATTGATCGATAATTTATTCCGTGGTTGGTCCTACCTGCTCAGCAGCCCTGAAGTCGAAGCCCGCGAGGTAGAGAGCCTCGAGGCAGAGCGCCCGCCCTTCGAAACAAGCACCCCCCACCAGGGAAACCGTTTAGCCCCCCCGGCAGAGTAAGATTAAAGTGCTTACTGGCGTTCAAATTCCCCTGTAGCGGTTCGTTTCCACAAGCCGTTTTCGGTGGCAAGGTAAATATCATCAGTAGCAGTCTTTTGATACACCTGGTGGACCAGCGCAGCGGCCAGTTCTGGATAACTGGCCGCATAGTCATCGGGGCTTTCAATTATTGTCCCGTTAAGTTCCATTAGATAATAGCCATCATCGGTGCCGATCATCAATTTCGGTCCACTAATATCCACAACCGACGCCGCTCCATATTCTGCTTCAACCGATCCACCAACGGTGGTTATATAAACCAAACTTGTCCCATCTGAGCTAAAAACCTGCCCGGAAGTCGTAACCAGGTAAAGTGTATCTATTCCGTTACTGGTGATAGCTGCGAAATTTCCTGTTTTTTCGGGATTAGATAAACTCAAATCAGCTAATGTATTTGGAGAACTACTATCCCAGCTATACACAGTAGAATCAGATATAAGGTAATGAGTAGTAGAACCCAAATTTGTTCCACCTACTATGGAAACTGTGTCAACTACATTACCAGCATCAGTTACAGCAGGCGGCGTCGTCAAATCATTTGTTATGTACAATGTCGGATCAGTACTTCCACGCACCACGAGAGCAAAGGTATCGTTCCCGATGTCAATTAATTTCCCATCGTCAGAAAAACTATCTGCTGGCGACCACGCTGATCCAGTGTAACTTTTTATTCTACCATCTGTTAAACTCGTATCATCGTTATTAAAATAAGCATATAAAGTACTTGTTCCTGAATCCGCAACAATGTTATAGGCATATCCGCCGCCGAGGTTGTTCCAGTTGTTGCCGGATTGCTGCCATACGGTACGGCCGCCAAGTGCATAGGTATAACTGCCTGCATCAACTACCTGATATACACTCACTTCGGAAATTTTGGAGGTTATCTGCTCCTTCTCCTGACTGATAGAATAGAAAATTCCAACTCCGTCCTGGTTGCAGCCGATGCTGAGTAAGGAGAGCAGGGCGAGAGTGACAATTCCAGTCAGAGCCCTGCGCAGTTGTGTTTTATATTTTAGAATGCTCATATTGTTACCTCTATGAAAAATGGTATCGAGCTGAAAAACTGAGCTCAAGAAAATTACCAAAGCTGGAGTTTTCTGATTTATCAAAATAGATTTCCGGTACCCACCAATAATCCAAGCTAAGACCCAAGCCCCACTCAGCATTCAGATTGTAGTAGCCGGAAATACCGGGAATTGCAATCGGCCCCATATACAACTGGTCTTGAACCCGGTTAATTACGAAACCGCCCTGTAAGGATACAGGAAACTCAAAAGAACCGTAACGAAACAGGTATTCGGTAAACATGGTAATTGGAATCAGGCTGTTTACGTATCCATTTGGAGTAAACGAGAACGAGCCTGCAAGTTCCACACCAATAGCAAAGCGGGGCGTTAAGTAACTTCCCCAACTTAAAGAACCGCTGCCGCCCAGACTAAGCTGTCCAAAGGCAGGTTCGAAGGTACTGACATCCTCGTTATCAGATGCAGCTGGAAAATGAAAGAACAACGGAATAAAAAAGCCCGCGTCGATTGTAAAAATCTGGCTCCCCAGGTCGTACGCTTCCAGGAATTGTTCTTCCTCAGGATACCCTTCAGCGGGAGGCTCTTTCTCTTCAGGACGTTCCTGGAAGTCACCATCAGGTTCCTGCTCTTCTTGGGCACTTAAAGCGAAGGGCATTGCCCCCAGAAACAGTAAAAGTATAAATAAGTAAGTAAATGTATGAAGTCTTGACATATGTCCCCAATCTTCCTTCTATTCAAAATAGAGTCTATTTGAGATGAATAGTAACACTAGGACTTTCTTTTATCAACACGCGCATACCCAGAGCAAGAAGTAATAATTCAGCGTGCCATATATCGTATAGACTGTCCCGAAGCTTAGCGCATTTTTAAGAATTTTACAAAATTTCTCGATTTCTTGAAGCAGAACAAAGAATTACCTCCTCTTACCTTAGTAAGAACCACATCCCAAGGAGGTATCCCATGTTCTTGAGCTACCAATTTGTCCCCCCATTCTGCCCACAGCCGGATTGCCCAATGCACTACGAAGGCCGGCACCCGGCGAAGTGGTACCGTAAGGACGGCCACCACGAGACCGCGTGCTTCGGCTCGGTGCAGCGCTACCTGTGCACACACTGCCGCCACAGCTTCAGCACCCAGAGCTTCTCTTTAGACTATTACGCCAAGCGCCTGGTGGAC